>NZ_JARVSA010000007.1:0-248325 GCF_030209415.1 Plantibacter sp. lyk4-40-MEA-4 | reverse complement strand
GACACCATCCGGTCCCTCAGACACCATCCGGTCCCTCAGACACCATCCGGTCCCTGAGCCACCATCCCCGGTCCCTGAGCCTGTCGACGGGCCTCAGGCGGCCGGGTCCGCCAGCCGCCGGTGCCGGCGCAGGGCCGCGCGCTGACTCGGCGACTCCCCGTGCAGGACGAGCCCCACGATCCACAGGACGACCCGCGTCGCCGTCACGACCGGCAGCGGTATCGGACCGAGGTGCGCGGTGCGGAGCCCGAGGATGCGGCGGTACTCGGCTGGGATGGTCGCGACGGCTCCCGCGAAGAGGATCCCGTAGGCGGGGAGCAGCGAGCGGTCGAGCGGCGGACGCCGGAGGAACGCCAGGGTCTCGTCCACCCTCGGGCCGCCGGTCAGGTCGCCCGCGTCGAGGTAACCGCGCAGCTGTCGGGCCAGCTCAGCCTCGGAGCGGGGCGGGTCGACGACGCCCATGAGCTCACCCGCGAGTGCCCAGTCGGCCACATAGGCGTCCGCACCACCGGGGACCCGGCCGCCCCAGGTCTGTCGCACGCTCAGGAAGGCGTCGGTGAACGCGAGGTGCACCCAGCGCAGGAGGTCCGGGTCGTTGGCCGCGTACGGGCGCACCACGCCATGGGCGTCGAGGTATTCCCCGACGACGCGTTCGTGGAGCTTGAGCACGTAGTCGCTCGTCCGACGGGCCGTGTCGCGGTCGCCGTAGGTGACGGTGAAGATCCAGCGGATGGTGCCGTCGAGCCGTCCGAGCGGGTCCTCCCGGTACCGGGACCAGTCGTGCACGCCGGCGAGCGCCCCGGGGTGGGCCGCCTGCAGGAGGAGCGCCCGGATGCCGGCGACCATGGTCTCGACACCGCCGTGCACCGTCCAGGCCGCGGAGTCGGGCGTGAAGAACCCCGCGTCGGTGCCGTCCTCGAGATCGAGCGTCCACTGCGGCGGGCGGTCCTGCTCCACCGCGAAGACCGCGAGGATGCGTGAGCGGAGCCCGGCGAGCAGGCGGGTGCGCAGGCGGGAGACCGGTCGCCGCCCGGTGCCGACATCCACCACTCGATCGTCCTCCACTCGCCGTCACGACGAGCCTACGTCGGGATGCCGGCGGCCCCACCCGTAGGGGGATCATCTCCTCCATCGCGGTCCCTGAGCCTGTCGAAGGGCGCCTCGGCAGGGCCCCGGTCACCGGATGGGCTTGCGTGCTTCGATGAGGGTTCGGGAGGAGTGCGCGACGAACGGGCCGTCCTCCTGCAGGGAACGGTGCAGCTCCCGCAGGCGGTCGAGGTACCGCGCGGAGGTGAATCCGGGCACCATCCAGATCACCTTGCGCAGGAACCAGACGATCGCACCGACGTCGTGGAACTCGATGCGCAGCCGTTCGGTCCGCAAGCACACGATCTCGAGCCCGGCGGCACGGGCGCCGGCGGCCTCGTCGTCGGGATGACGCGCGCGACGGACCGCTTCGGGCTGTGGGCCGAGGAAGGCCTCGACGAGTTCGAACACGCTCGCCGGTCCGACGTGCTGGGCGAGGTAGCTGCCGCCCGGGGCGATCACCCGAGCCACGTCGGTCCAGTCCACGGCGACGGGATGCCGACTCGACACGAGCGCGAACGAGTCGTCCGCGAACGGCAATGGAGCCCCCTCCTCCGTGCGAACGACGACGACGCCGCGCGGGTGCAGGCGGGCGGCGGCTCGGGCGAGGTTCGGTGGCCAGGACTCGGTGGCGGCGGCCAGCGGCGGAAGCACCGGCGCCGTGTCCAACACCTCTCCCCCGCCGGTCTCGAGGTCGAGCGATGACGGGACGTCGGCCAGACGTCTCCCGAGCGACTCCGAGAACCGCCAGGAGGGGCGCTCCTCACTGGCCCGGCCGTCGAGCCAGGAGAAGTCCCACCCGTCGACCGAGGCGGCGTCGGCCTCGGCGACGAGGTCGTCGAACGATCGTGACATGGTCTCCTCCGTGCGCGGCTCCGTGGTCGGTGCGCTCATCCGACGGCCTCGAACCGGCTCGGATCGAGCCGCTCGACGTCGAACCGCGGCACCGCGTCGAGCAGCTCCCGAGTGTACGCGTGCTGCGGATGCCCGAGGACGGCCGAGGCCGGGCCCGACTCGACGACGCGCCCGTTCGACAGCACCGTCACCTCGTCGGCGATCTGCCGGACGAGACCGAGGTCGTGCGAGATGAACAGGTAGCTGAGCGCGTGCTCGTCACGGAGGTCGAGGAGCAGTTCGACGATCTGCGCCTGCACCGAGACATCGAGCGCCGAGGTGGGCTCGTCGAGGACGAGCACCGACGGCGCGAGGACGAGCGTCCTCGCGAGTGCGACCCGCTGGCGCTGACCGCCCGACACCTCCCGTGCACGACGCCCCTGCGCACTCGCGGGGAGGGCGACCTGGTCGAGGATGGTCGCGACGCGGCGCCGGCGTTCGGCGGCGCTCCGCACCCCGTGGATCCGCAGGGGCTCCTCGATGATCTGTCCGACGGTGTACCGCGGATCGACCGCCGAGAGCGGGTTCTGGTAGACCAGCTGGAGGTCACGCGCGAAGGGGTTGGCGACGGCATGGTCCCGCGGGAGTTCCCGGCCGACGACCCGCACCGAGCCGTCGTCGAAGGAGGTGAGCCCGGCGACGATGCGCGCGAGCGTCGACTTGCCCGACCCGGACTCGCCGACGAGCGCGTGGATCGAACGCGGACGGAGGACGAGCGACGCGCCGTCGAGTGCGGGCGGCGCCTGCGGATCGCGTCCGAACCGTTTGGACACGTGCGACACCTCGACCACCGCGGGCGCCGCGTTCGTCTCGCCGCGCTGCTCCGCCTGCACCTGCTCGGCCGCGGCGCGGATGCGTTCCCGGTAGCGCAAGGGCGAGGACGCGGGCGAGTCGGAGAGCAGCCCCACCGTGTAGGGGTGCCGTGGTGCGAGCAACACCTCCTCGGCCGGGCCCGACTCGCGGACGTTCCCGTCCTGCAGGACCACGATCGCGTCGCTGCGCTCCTGCGCCAGCGCCAGGTCGTGGGTGATGAAGAGGATCCCGAGCCCGAGCTCCTGCCGGAGGCCGTCGAGGAGGTCGAGGATGCGCCGCTGGACGGTCACGTCGAGCGCGGACGTCGGCTCGTCGGCGATGAGCAGCTTGGGCCTCGCCGCGATGGCGATCGCGATGAGCACCCGCTGCAACTGCCCGCCAGAGAGCTCGTGCGGGTAGGACCGCACGCGGGCCGAGGCCTGACGGATGCCCACGTGCTCGAGCAACTCGATCACGCGCGCGGGGACCTCCGAGCGCGGGGTGTCGCCCGCCACCTGGACCGCCTGGGCGATCTGCACGCCGATCCGCTGCAGCGGGTCGAGTGAACTCAGCGGATCCTGCGGGATGAAACCGAGCGTCGAGCCGCGCAGGGGGCGCCACTGCTTCCGGGAGAAGTCGGCGACCTCGTGTCCGGCGACCGTGACCCGACCGGCGGTGACCGAGCCGTTGCCGGGGAGGAGCCCCGCGACCGCCCGGGCGATCGTGCTCTTCCCCGAACCGGACTGGCCCACGAGCGACACCGTCTCGCCGCGTCCCACCTGGAACGACACGTCGCGCACCGTGTCGGTCGGCCCCCTCGAGCCGCGCGTCCGGTACCCGACGGCGAGTCCGTCGACGAGCAACGGCACCGGAGCCGCGTCGACGACGTGGAGTGCGCTGTGCTGCAGGGCTGCCTGGTTCATGCGGTGGTCCTCTCGCGGGTGAGTCGGCTGAGACGGCTGATGGCGAGCACGGTGACGGCGATCACGAGGCCCGGGACGACGACGAGCCACGGCGAGGACACGACATACTGACGACCCTCGGAGACGAGCAGACCCCACTCCGGGTCGGGCGGCGGAGCTCCGTACCCGAGGAAGCTGAGCGAGGAGATCCAGATGATCGCGAGTCCGAACTGGAGGGCCGTGAGCGACAGCACCGCGGAGTACGAGTTCGGGAAGACGTGCTTGGCGAGGACGTACGCCCGCGAACCGCCGAGATGGTGACTCGCCTCGACGAACGGCAGGTCCTTCACCGTCAACACCTCGGAGCGCATGATCCTGGTGAACGCCGCGATCGAGGAGATCCCCACGGCGACGGCCGCGTTCAGGGTGCCGAAACCGAGCGCCACGACGACGACCATCGCGAGGAGCAACCCGGGGATCGAGAGCAGCACGTCGACGATCCGGCTGATGACGGCGTCGACGAGACCGCCGAACGACGCGGCGACGAGCCCGAGGACCGTGCCGGCGCCGAGACCGATGAGGACGGCGACCGCCGAGCCGAGCAGGGTCCGACCGGTGCCGTGGATCACCCGCGACAGCAGGTCGCGACCGAGGGAGTCGGTTCCGAACCAGTGCGCGACCGATGGAGCGGCGAGCGCGTTGGCGTCGTCGGGCTCGAGCGGGTCGTACGGCGTGAGGAGGCCGGGTGCGACCACGGACACGAGGACGAGACCGACCACGATGATCGCCAGGACGTCAGCGACCCCGAGGCGGCCGAGGAGTCGACGGAACGCGTCCGGTCCGTCGTCGGCCGCGGTGACGTCGCGGTCCGGTCGGAGTCGGAGGCTCATGCGTCCACGCTCGCTTTCGTCGGGATACCGCCGGGCACCGCCGTCCCCGACGCCGCCGCTGTCGCGACCGTCGGCCTGGCGAGGCGGGAGCGTCGGGACCGCCCATGCCCCGGGCGGACGATGCGCGGGTCGAGGACGGGGTAGACGAGGTCGGTCACGAGATTGATGCCGACGTAGATGGAGGAGATGAGGATGACGACGGCCAGGATCACCGGGGTGTCCTGATCGCGCACGCTCTCGAAGGTGATGAATCCGAGGCCGGTGCGGGTGAACACGGCCTCGACGACGACGGCACCGGCCAGCAGCTCTCCGACGACGAGGGCGAGCATCGTGATCGACGGGATCGCACCGTTCTTGAGGACGTGGCCGAGGGCGATCCGGACCTCGCTCGTCCCCTTCGCGCGGAGCACGGTGACGAAGGGTTCGTCCGCAGCCTTCCGGAGTCCCTGGATCAACACCTGCGTCAACGGACCGTTGACGGCGAGCGCCAGGGTCAGTGCCGGGAGCACGTAGGACACGAAGCCCTGATCGCGCACCGACGACACCCAGCCGAGCTGGAAGGAGAAGATCGCGAGGAGCACGAAGCCGATGAGGAAGCTCGGCGCGGAGATGGAGGCGATGGGCGCTGAGGCCGCGATGCTCCTGATCGCCCTGACGGGGGCGTACACGGCGGTGAGTGCGATGGCGAGCGACAGCACGATCGTCATGATGAACGCCACGCCTGCGAGCACGATGGTGTCCGAGAAGCCCTGCGCGACGAGGTCCGAGACGGCACGACCGCTGACCAGGGAGTACCCCAGGTCTCCCTGGAAGAGTCGGCTCACCGTCAGCGCGAACTGTTCGATCGGCGACAGGTCGAAGTGGTAGTAGGCCCGCAGTGCTTCGCCTGCGGACGGGGGCAGTGGGTTGAGCGGGCTCGTCAGCTTGTTCTCGATGGGGTCGCCGGGCAGGACGAAGAGGGTGAAGAAGACGAGCGTGTAGACGAGGGCGATCACGAGGAGCGCCTGGGCGACGCGCCTGATCACGTACTCGCGGTACTGCCGGCGTCGCGTGTCCGCCGCGCTGGCGTTCGGATGCTGGTTGGACATGTGGGGCCTCCTCTCGGAAAGGGACGGGACCGGAGACGTGAGGGCCGTCCGGTCGACGGCCCTCACGCTCGCTCAGTCCTCGATCGAGGTGTTGTAGAACTCCGGCAGGGCGCCGTCGGTGAGGGAGAAGCCCTTCACCCGCTGCTGGGTGACGAACACCTGGCTGTCGTTGAGGATCGGGACGACGTAGGCCTGGTCGATCAGGTGGTCCTGGATCTGTCCGAGGATCGCCGCACGGGTGTCGTCGTCGGTCGCCGCGTTCTGCGCGTCGAGCAGCGACTGCAGGGTCGTGTCGGAGCCGGCGAGACCGAGGAGGTCGGAGCCGTCCTTGCTGTAGTACTCGCTGAGGCCCTTCGAGGGGTCAGGGTGCGGCCAACCGACTCGGAGCGCTCCGACCTCCGGGTCCGCGAACGCGGTCGCCCAGTAGGTGGAGTAGTCGAGCTCGTTGAGTGACAGCTCGATCCCGACGTCCTTGAACTGGTTCTGGATCTGCTGGAAGAGGCTCTTCGCCGTGTTGTCGTAGACGTCGATGTAGGTCTTCACCGTGAGCCGCTCGCCGCCCTTCGTGCGGTAGCCGTCCGCGTCGCGCTCGGTCCAGCCGTCGCCGTCGAGGAGGCGGTTCGCCGCATCCGGGTCGTAGGTGAACTTCGCCGATTCGTCGACGTAGCCGAAGGTTCCCGGCGACAGGACCGACGTCGCGGGCGTCCAGCTGTCGGTGTACTGCGTCTCGATGATCTGCTCACGGTTGATCGCGTGCAGCAGCGCCTTGCGGACGTCGACGTCGTCGAGGAACGGCGCCTGGCTGCGGAGGAACCACTGGTTGCTGAGACCGACACCCGTCTTGGACACGATGTCGTAGCCGGCGTCGACGAGCCCCTGCTCCTCGCTCGGTTGGACGTAGCGGATGACGTCCGCCTCGCCCGACTTCAGGGTGCCGAGCCGGACGCTGTCCTCCTGCACGGGGATGACCGTGACCGAGGCGAGGTGCGCCTCGCCCTGGTTCGGGGAGGACGGCGGGGCCCAGGCGTACCCCTCACGACGGTCGAGCACGATCTCCTTGCCGTAGGTCTCGGAGGCGACGACGAAGGGACCGGAGCCGATGAGGTTCACGAACTTCGACTGCTCCTCCTTGCTCGCGTCGATCGTGGCGTCGGCGACGAGCCCTGATCCCCACCCGGTGAGCACGTTGAGGAAGGGCGCGTAGGGTGCGGCGAGGACGACGGTGACGGTGCTGGTCGCGTCGTCCGGCGTCGCCACGAGACCGGACGGGAACTGTGCGTTCGGGGTCGTCCCCTTCGCCTCGTCGCCGGTCGACTGCCAGTTCAGGTTCTTCGCGACGCTCGCGGCGTCGACGGCGGTGCCGTCGCTGTAGGTGACGCCGTCACGGATCACGAAGGTGTACGTGAGACCGTCGGGGCTGACGGTCCAGGAGTCGGCGATCCACGGTTCGAGTTCGCCCGTCTCCGCGTTCCGGTAGAGCAGGCGGTCGGTGATGTTCTGCTGCAGCGCACGGGTCTGCCACGTGCCCGCCTCCTGCACCTGCGCCGAGGTGGGGATCTCCGCATCGAGGTAGGTGAGGCTGCCACCGTCCGCGTCGGACGAGGCCGACGCCGCCGAGCAGCCGGTCAGCGCGATGCTCACGGCGACGAGGGCTGCGGCGGCGAGTCGTGCTCGCCGTCTGGTGGTTCGGGTCATGACGGGTACTCCTGTGGGTCGGGGTGGTCCGGTGCTGTGCCGGTGTGGTTGCCCATCCTGGACGGCGCACCGGGCCACCCCGCTGCTCTGTTACGACAGGTTTCCCACGGGTTCCCTCGATGACGCCGTGTGACCGTCGACCGTCCCGTCGTGCCGGTCGCCGAGGTTCCGTCCTCCGCGGTATCGTGCGGCCGGGTGGTCGTCGGGGAGCCGGGCCGCCCCGCCCGTCAGGCGCTCACGGAGCGTCTCCCCCGGTCGATACGCGTCGCGCAGCCGCCCTCGGCGACGCAGCTCCGGCACGACGAGTTCGACGAAGTCGGTGAGCGTGTCGAGGCTGTGGTACTGCCGCAGGTTGATGCCGTCGATGCCGACCTCGTCCAACCATCGCTCGATCTCGTCGGCCACGACCTCGGGGGTGCCGACGGCGAAGAAGTCCCGCTCGAGGTCGCTGCCGACCCGGCTGATGAACTCGCCGACGGTGCCGGCCGTCACCTGAGGCGGGAGCGCGTCGGCCGGGACCCCCTCTGCGGCGAGCGCCTCGGCGACCGTCCGGTCCGCCGGGTGGGCCTCCGGGTCGAACGGCAGCCCGGCGTGGACGAACCGGCCGACGATGCTCGCGTGCTCCCGATACTGCGCGGCCTTCGCCTCGGCCTCCTCCTGCGTCGGCGCGACGATGACGGCGGCCTGGACGACGATCTTGAGCGCGGCCCCGTCGCGTCCGTTGTCGGCCGCCGCCGCACGGAACCGTTCCAGGAGCGATCCTGCACCACCGGGACCCCGTACGCCCGTGAACACCGCTTCGGCGTGCCGTCCGGCGAACGCGATGCCGGCCGGCGAGGCGGTCGCGGTGTAGAGCAGCGGTGTCCGCTGCGCGCTGGGCTCGGACAGGTGCGGTCCGGCGACCTGGAAGTAGCGCCCGACGTGGTCGATGTACCGCACCTTGTCGGGGTCCGAGTAGACGCCGGCCTCCCGGTCACGGATGACGGCGTCGTCGTCCCAGGACCCCTCCCAGAGCTTGTAGAGGACGTCCAGGTACTCCTCGGCGATCGCGAACCGCTCGTCGTGCGGGATCTCCTCGGCGAGGCCGAAGTTGCGTGCGGCGTTGGGCAGGTACGAGGTGACGATGTTCCACGCGACGCGGCCGTTCGTCAGGTGGTCGAGGGTGCTCATGCGACGGGCGAAGGCGAACGGTGGCTCGTAGCTCGTCGAGAAGGTGATGCCGAAGCCGAGGTACTCGGTCACGGCGGCCATCGCGGGGACGACGAGCAGGGGGTCGTTGTTCGGGATCTGCAGGCCCTCGCGCAGGGCGTCGGCCGGGCCGCCACGGAACACGTCGTAGGCGCCGACCACGTCGGCGATGAAGATCGCGTCGAACCCGCCCGCCTCCGCCGTCCGGGCGAGCGTCGTCCAGTACCGGATGTCGGTGTACTGGTCGCGTCGGTTGTCCGGCAGGCGCCAGAGGCCGTGGGTGATGTGGCTCACGCAGTTCATCTCGAACAGGTTGAGGATGAGCTGCTTGGGGTGGGACTGCGTCGGGCTGGACGGTGCGTTGATGATCGACTCCTCCGGTGCGGCGGCGATCGGTCCGTCCGGACCGGGCCGTCTGAGCACCCTAGGCGCAGCGGGAGGGGCGAGGTCCGGCCGCGGTGTCACATCACGTCATACGGAGCGCTGCGACGCGGGGTCCACGTCGATCGGTCAGCGGGCGACGGGTCAGCGGGCGACGGACGGGACGCGGTCCTGCCAGCGCAGGCGCCGCTCCAGTTGCGCACCGAGGGCGAGCAGGGTCGCCTCGCCGCCGGGACGCCCGATCAGCTGAACGCCCATCGGCAGTCCCTCGGACGTCTCGTGCACCGGGAGCGTGATGGCCGGCAGGCCGGTCGCGTTCACGAAGGAGGTGTGCGGCGCATAGCGCACCTGCTGCTCGAAGTTCAGCTCGGGCGAGTCCTGGTCGTACCATCCGATGGGACGTGGCGTCTGGGCGAGGGCCGGCGTGATGATCGCGTCGAAGGGTGCGAACTGCGCGAGGACGCTGCGTTCGAACCGGTGGAGACTGGCGAGCGTCTCCATCAGCCGGGTCGCCGGCAGGGCCCGACCGCGCTCGACGAGGGACCTCGTGATGGGTTCGAGGAGCGTCAGCTCCGCCTCCGAGGTCGCCGGCACACCGGCCGCCGAGGCCTGCCAGATCGTCGTGAAGTCGGCCGGGTACCGTTCGGCGTCGCGGAGGGTGAGCTCCTCCAGGCCGTGCCCCATCGCGGCGAACGCCCGGGTGGCGACGTCGACGGCCGCGAGGGCCTCAGGGTCGACCGCCAGCTCGAAGGCGCTGTCCCAGGGTGAGCCGGCGAGGACCGCCAGCTGGAACCGGCCCTCGCCGCGCACGGCGTGCCCGAGCAGCGGTCCGTCGTCGGCGTCGGGTGCGCGCAGCGTGAAGTGGTGGTCGATGCGTCCGTGTACGCGCTCGATCATCGCGTCGAGCAGGAGGGCCGCGTCGGCGACGGTCCGGGCGATCGGCCCGGGGACGACGAGGCCGGCGAGTCGGTCGACACCGGAGCCCGCGGGGACGAGCCCCCGCGTGGGCTTCAGGCCGACGAGCCCGCAGGCGGCCGCAGGAATGCGGACGGAGCCGCCGCCGTCGGAGCCGGGGGCGAACGGGAGGAGCCGCGCGGCGACGGCTGCTGCGGCCCCGCCACTCGACCCGGCCGCCCCACGGTCGAGGGCCCACGGGTTCCGGGTCGGTGTCCCGTCGAGCGGCTCCGTGTAGCCGTAGAGCCCGAACTCCGGGGTCGCGGTCTTCCCGAGGCTCACCGCACCGGCCCGGTCGAGGACGCCGACGAGCTCGTCGTCGGACGTCGCCACGAGATCCGCTGTGAGCCGCGACCCGAAGCGGACGGGCTGACCGGCACGGGACACGAGGTCCTTATCGCCGATCGGGAGTCCCCAGAGCGGTGCGGTCCGAGGAAGTGCCTCGACCGCCTCCACGCGTTCGGCGAGCGATCCGGCGGCGACCGAGGTGAAGGCGCCGATCGCGTCGTCGAGGCGCTCGATGCGGTCGAGGTAGTGCCGGGCGAGCTCCGTCGGTGAGACCTCGTCCCGCTGTAACGCCTGCCACTGCTCGAGCGCCGTCAGCTCGTGGAGTTCCGCCATGCGACCAGCCTAGGCGCGGCGGTGGCCACAGCCCGTCCGTTCCCTGCCCGTTCCGGTCCCCGTTCCCGGGCGGTTCCGGTCCCTGAGCCTGTCGAAGGGCGTCGACCAGTTCAGCGCTTCAGGGACTTCTGGAGGAGGACCGTGCCGATCCAGCGGTCGAACTTGAACCCGACACGACCCATGCGGCCCACCTCGGTGAACCCGAACTTCTCGTGCAGGGCGATCGACGACTCGGCGCCCTTGTCGGCGATGACGGCCAGCATCTCCTTGAGCCCGGCGGCCTTCGAGCGCTCGATGAGCTCACCGAGCAGATCGGTGCCGAGGCCCTTGCCGGTCGCCGCGGCTCCGAGGTAGATCGAGCTCTCCACCGTGAAGCGGTAGGCGCGCTTCTGCTTCCACGGCGCGCACAGCGCGTACCCGAGGATCTGCCCGGTCGGGTTGACGGCGACGATGAACGGGAGCTGCAGCCGCTGCAGGTAGGCGAACTTGGAGCGCCACTCGGCGAGGGTCATCGCGTCCTCGTCGAAGGTGACCATGCTGTTGGCGACGTAGTGGTTGTAGATCGCCCTGACGTCGGGCAGGTCGGCGGCAGTGGCGTCGCGCATCGTGAATGCGAAGGGGGTCTCGGGGGTCGGCGGCTTGCGCAGGTGCGGCGGCAGCCGTCGCCTCGGCTCGTACTCCTCTTCCAACATCCCCCAAGCCTAACCAGGGGGTGGGTCGGCGGACAGCCCTTGCGGTCGACCCCACGACCCGTTCGTCAGTCGAGCGACCAGTCGATCGGGTCCGCGCCGCGGGAGACGAGGAAGTCGTTGGTGCGGCTGAACGGCTTCGAGCCGAAGAACCCGCGTGAGGCGGAGAGCGGACTCGGGTGCGCCGAGACGATGACGTGACGGTCGGGGTCGGTCGATGATTCGAGCAGCGGGGCCAGTCGTTCGGCGTCCTTGCCCCAGAGGATGGACACGAGCGGTGCGGGGCGTGCGGCGAGCGCCCGGATCGCCTGTTCCGTGACCGCCTCCCAGCCGTGTCGGCGGTGGGAACCGGCGGAACCCGCCTCGACCGTGAGGACGCGGTTGAGGAGCAGCACGCCCTGTCGGGTCCACGGACTGAGGTCGCCGTGTTCCGGCGTCGGGACACCGAGGTCGTCGCGGAGTTCCCGGTGGATGTTCGCGAGGCTGCGTGGCAGCGGGCGCACATCCCGGTCCGCGGCGAACGACAGGCCGATCGGATGACCCGGTGTCGGGTACGGGTCCTGCCCGACGATGAGGACCCGGACCGCGCTGAACGGCGTGCGGAAGGCCCGCAGGACGAGCTCGGGGGCCGGCAACCATCGGGCACCGTCCGCCGCTTGCGCCGCGAGCCAGTGATCGATCGTCGCAAGACGATCGGCCACAGGCGCGAGCGCGTCGGCCCAGCCCTCGTCCATCGACCCCGCCGCGGCGAGCTGTGCCGGGCTACCGCCGAGGATCCCGTTCGTCATGGCCTACTGCTGCTGCGGCTGCTCGGCACCGATCGTGCGGACGACGACCCCGTGCTCGGCGGTGAAGACCTGCCAGACGCTGCCGCCGCCGAGGACGGAGAGCGCCCCCTGCCCGACCACGAGCGCCGTGTTCTCGTCGATCGCGACCCCGCCGTCGACGACCCCGGCCTCAGTCGCGGCGACGAGCCGCCCGAGGGTGCCCCACTGAGCGGCGTGCGCCTCGACGGCGATGTCGACGAGCCCGAGACCGTCGCCGATCGTGACCTCGTCGAGTTCCTCGGACGCCGCCTCGGGGCTCACGGGGACCTCGCCGACACGCCATCCGCCGATGATCGCGTGCTCGGCGGCGATCATCGCGCCGGCCGAGATGCCGAGGTAGGGCAGACCGGACGCGACGAGGCGTCGGATGTCGGTGGCGACCGGCGCGACCGCCTCCGCGTAGGCCGAGGGCAGCCCGCCGCCGACGACGATCCCGTCGACCTCGGCCAGCTGAGCCTGCGCGACCACACCGCCCTCGCGGACGACCACGCGGATCGCCTCGATCTCACCGGAGCGTGCGACGGCACGTTCCAGGGCGGCGGACTGCTCGAGTCCATCGCCGTCGTGCACGACGACGATCGCGATGCGCGGGGCCAACCGACCGGCGACGACCGCGAGCGCGGCCGCCTCGGCGATGAACGCTGCGTAGACGGTCGACTCGGTCTCTGGGGCGGCCGGACCGCCGAGGAGGAAAACACTCACCCTGAGACCCTACCCGGCACCCCGGATCAGGCGGGGACGATCAGGCCGTGATCGTCGGCAGCGTCGACCAGGGGAAGGAGATCCAGCGGTCGACGCGCTTCCACACGTAGTCGGGACGGAGCACCGTCTGCGGCTTCTCGTACAGCGTCACCGTGCGGACCTCCGCGCCGCTCGCCTGCATGAGTTCCAGCACCATCGCGAGCGTGCGACCCGAGTCGGACACATCGTCGACGAGCAGCACCCGGCTCCCCGGCAACCCGGCCACGTCGAGCAGCGGCGGGAGCACGACGGGCTCGGGGAGACGCGCGTCGACCCCGGTGTAGAACTCGACGTTCAGCGCGCCGCACGCCTTCACGTCGAGGGCGTAGGCGATGGCACCGGCGAGCAGGAGCCCCCCGCGCGCGATCGCGACGACGGAGTCGGGCCGGAACCCGCTCGCGACGATCGCACTGGACAGTTCGCGGGCCGCGTCACCGAACGTGGGCCAGTCGAGGACCTCTCGCTCCGGGGACGCTGCGCTGGGGTTCTCGGTCGACATCCCCCAACGCTATCCTGCCGGCCGGGCCGCCTGTACCATCCCCACATGGCGCGAGACAGCACGACGACCGGCGGAGCCTCGGCGACCGGATGGCGGACGTCGATCCGTGGGTCGGCAGCTGGTATCACCGCAGGACTCATCGGCTGGTTGTTCCTCGTCGAGATCACGAGCGGTGTCCTGCAGGGCTACTACGTCCCACTCATCCCCGACCTCGTCGAGCACCTGGGCATCCACGACGCGGACTTCAACTGGTTCGAGGCCGCGCAGCTGCTGTTGTCGGCACTCGTCGTCCCCATCCTCGCGAAGCTCGGCGACATGTTCGGACACAAGCGGGTCCTCCTCGTCTCCACCGTGTTGACGGCCGGTGCCAGCTGGTGGCTCGTCGTCGCCGGGGACTTCTGGTCGTTCCTCGCGGCCTGGGCGCTGCAGGGCTTCTACGTCGTCTGGCTGCCCCTCGAGATCGCACTCATCTTCGAGCGGGGCCGTCGCTCCGGCACCGGGGCCTCGCAGACCCGGCGGGCCGCCGGCCTCCTCGTCGTGGCGCTCGAGGCCGGGGCCATCATCGGTGCGCTGTCGAGTGGACGCATCCTCACCGCCCTCGGCGGCGACATCCCACTCACGATGATGCTGCCGGCCGTCGCGGTGACCCTCGTCTTCTTCGCCATCCTGTTCGGCGTCCCCGAGTCCGAACCCCTGCCGGGCAGGACCCTGGACCTCGCGGGCTTCGTGCTCCTCAGCCTCGCGCTCCTCCTCATCACCTCGGGGCTCACCTTCCTGCGTCTCAACGGTCCGCAGACGTGGTGGGTGTGGGGGCTCATCGCGATCGGCGTGCTCGCGTTCCTGCCGTTCGGGCGACACGAACTGCGGCAGCCCGACCCGGCGATCGACCTCCGGGCGCTCCGGCAACCCAACATGTGGCCGGTGCAACTGACCGCGGGGCTCATCGGGATCAGCCTGCTCGGCGCCCAGGCGCCGCTCAGCACCTATGCGGGGACACCGCGGGAGAACGGGTACGGCCTCGGGCTCGACGCCGGTGACATCTCCACGCTCATCGGCGCCTACCTGATCTCGATGATCGTCGGTGCGCTCCTGTTCCCACTCGTGTCGCGCTGGGCGACGCCTCGGATCGCGCTCATCATCGCCGCCTCACTCGTCGCGGTCGGGTACCTGCTGTTCCTCCCCTTCCACCTCGAGACGTGGCAGGTCTTCCTGAACATGGCGATCGCGGGTCTCGGCTCCGGTGCCCTCGTCGGCGCCATGCCGGCCGCGGCCGCGGCCGCCGCACCTCGCGGGCAGACGGGTGTCGCGTCGGCGCTGACCAACACGACGAAGACGATCGGTGGCTCCTTCGCTTCGGCCGTCTTCGGCGTGGTCCTGTTCGCCGGCGCCGCGCAGGCCGTCACGGCCGGAGCGTCGAGCCTGTCCGGCTATCTCACGGTCTGGGCGATCTGCGGGGCGGGCGCGCTCGTCGCCGCCGTCCTGCTCTGCTTCGTCCCGAAACTCGCCTTCGCGGACGCGGCCCCGGTCGACACGGGACCCGAGCCACGCATCGATCCCGCTGCTGAGCACCCGACCGGTCACTGACCTCCCGACCGGTCCCCGAGCCCCCGACCGGCCCCCGAGCCCCCGACCGGTCCCTGAGCCCCCGACCGGTCCCTGAGCCCCGACCGGTCCCTGAGCCTGTCGAAGGGTTACTCCGCGACGCGCAACGGCCCCTTCGCCAGGCGGTACGGGGCGGCCTGGGCGACCGGCTTGATCGTGATGAGGTCGAGGTTGACGTGCGGCGGCAGCGAGGTCGCGTGGACGATGGCCTCGGCGACGTCGTCGGCCGAGAGCGGATCCGGCACGTCCTCGTAGACGGCGTCGGCGCGGTCCTGGTCGCCACCGAAGCGCACGAGCGAGAACTCCTCCGTGTGCACCATGCCCGGCGCCACCTCGATCACCCGGATCGGTTCGCCGTTGAGCTCGAGCCGCAGCACCTCGAAGAGCGCGCGCTCCGCGAACTTCGCCGCGTTGTACCCGCCGCCACCCACGTAGGCGACGTGGCCCGCGATCGAGGTGACACCGACGATGGTGGCGGCACCACCCTCCGGGATGCTCCGACGGAGGATCGGCAGGAGCGCCTGGACCACGCGCTTCGTGCCGAGGACGTTGATGTCGAACATGCGCCGCCAGTCCTCCGCGTCGCCGTCCTCGACGGACGCGAGGCCGAAGGCACCGCCCGCGTTGTTGACGAGCGCCTGGACGCCGCCGAGCTCCTCCACCCGGGCGGCGAGCGCGTCGACGTCCGCCTGCACGGTCAGGTCGGCGACGACCGCGGTGCCGCCGATGTCCGCGACGAGCGCCTCCAGCCGCTCCGCACGGCGGGCCACCGCCACGACCTCCCAACCGTCGGCCGCGAAACGCCTCGCCGTCGCCTCCCCGATCCCTGAACTCGCACCGGTCACCACCACACGTCTCGTCGTCATGCCTCCAGGGTAGCCACCGGGCCGAGCCGTTACGCCGTGTGTCCGCGCGGTTGGCGCGTGCAGGCGGGGCCGGTAGCCTCGGGGTCACGACGGAGCACCACCCGGAGCCACGCCCGGCGACATCGCTGTCGGACCGAGCGGCCTCACCGGCGGCACCCATCACCCGAGCAGCACCGACCACCCGAGCAGAGGGGACCATCCACCATGAGCGATGCCACGAACGACTGGAAGTTCGAGACGAAGCAGATCCACTCCGGAGCAGCGCCCGACCCGGTCACGAAGGCTCGGGCCACGCCGATCTACCAGACCACGAGCTACGTGTTCGACAACGCCGACCACGCCAAGAACCTCTTCGCCCTCGCGGAGTTCGGCAACATCTACACGCGCATCCAGAACCCGACGCAGGCCGTCGTCGAAGAGCGCCTCAGCGCGCTCGAGGGCGGCAGCGGCGCCCTCCTCCTCGCCTCCGGGCAGGCGGCGGAGGCCTCGGCGGTCCTCAACATCGCGCAGGCGGGCGACCACATCGTGTCGTCGTCGTCGATCTACGGCGGCACGTACAACCTCTTCAAATACACGCTCGCGAAGCTCGGCATCGAGACCACCTTCGTGGAGAACCAGGACGACGCCGAGGAGTGGCGGCGTGCGGTGCGCCCGAACACGAAGCTGTTCTTCGCGGAGACCATCGGCAACCCCAAGATCAACATCCTCGACATCCGCCTCGTCGCCGACGTCGCGCACGAGGCCGGCGTCCCGCTGATCGTCGACAACACGATCGCCACGCCGTACCTCATCCGACCCTTCGAGCACGGAGCGGACATCATCGTCCACTCGGCGACGAAGTTCCTCGGCGGTCACGGCACGGTCATCGGCGGGGTCATCGTCGACGGCGGCACCTTCTCCTGGACCGGGCACGCGGACAAGTTCCCAGGCCTCACGACGCCGGACCCCTCGTACCACGGGGCGGTCTACACCGACGCCGTGGGCGACTCGCTCGCCTACATCATCAAGGCGCGCGTGCAGCTCCTGCGCGACCTGGGTGCGGCCATCGCCCCGGCGAGCGCCTGGCAGCTCATCCAGGGCATCGAGACGCTCAGCCTCCGCATCGAGCGCCACGTGCAGAACGCCCAGCAGGTCGCCGAGTGGCTCGACGCCCACCCCGACATCGCCAGCGTCAACTACTCGGGGCTGCCGTCCAGCCCCTGGTACGCGGCTGCCAACCAGTACGCGCCGAAGGGCGTCGGAGCGGTCCTGTCGTTCGAGCTGAAGGGCGGGGTCGACGCCGGTCGCGCCTTCGTGAACTCCCTGCAGTTGTTCTCGCACCTCGCGAACATCGGCGACGTCCGTTCGCTCGTCATCCACCCGGCATCGACGACGCACTCGCAGCTCACTCCGGAGCAGCAGCTCACGGCCGGCGTCACGCCCGGGCTCGTGCGGCTCTCGGTGGGACTCGAGAACATCGACGACATCACGGCCGACCTCCAGGCCGGTCTGACCGCCGCGAAGCAGGTCGTCGAGGCCGCCCGGGTCTGAGCCCGTCCCACCGCGTCCCCCTCCCGGGTTGCGCCAGCGCGGTGCGCTGACGCGAGCGCACCCCACAGACGCGAGCGCGGGTCTCCAGAGACCCGCGCTCGCGTCGTTCGTTGCGCAGTCGGGCCGGTTCCCCGTCACTCGAGCCCGTTCCGGTGCGCCGGAGTCGGCGAAAGCGCACTCGCGTCAGCGCACCGCGCCGACCTCGGCCGATCGGGTGACGTAACACGGCCGGTCGACGCCCGCGGGCACGCCACAATGGAGACCTATGGACTGGCAGACCCCGGAAGACAGCGTGCCCTCCCGTTTCGTGACCGAAGCCGAGGTCGGCGCTCTGCTCGCGAACCCGCCCTCGAGCGGCGCCTGGCGCGACGGCGACCGGCCGGGCGACCGACTCTTCGCCCCGCTCGGCCGCCTCGACTTCGAGCACGGCGGGAGCATCCCGCACGCCAGACTCGCCTACGAGACCTGGGGCACGCTCGACGACGACGGCGGCAACGCGGTCCTCGTCCTCCATGCGCTCACGGGAGACAGCCACGTCCTCGGTGGCGCCGGCAACGGACATGCGACCGCCGGGTGGTGGACCGGCATCGTCGGTCCGGGACTCGCCGTCGATACGGACCGCTGGTTCGTCGTCGCTCCGAACATGATCGGCGGCTGCCAGGGCAGCACCGGCCCCTCCTCCTTCGCGCCCGACGGCGTCGAGTGGGGTTCACGGTTCCCGTACACCTCGATCCGCGACCAGGTCGAGGCCCAGCACCGGCTGCTCGGCCACCTCGGGCTCGACCGCTGGGCCGCAGTGATCGGCGGATCGATGGGCGGCATGCACGCCCTCGAATGGGCCGCCACCCACCCCGAGCTCGTCGACCGACTGGCCGTGATCGCCGCACCCCCGGTCACGACGGCGGACCAGATCTCGCTGAACTTCGTGCAGCTCGAAGCGGTCCGCACGGACCCGCACTTCCAGGGAGGCGACTACTACGACGCCCCGGACGGTGAGGGCCCGCACCGCGGCCTCGCCCTCGCCCGACGGATGGCCCTGCTCAACTACCGCAGCCCGGGTGAGTTGAACGCCCGCTTCGAACGCAGCTGGCAGTCGAGCGTGAGCCCGCTCGGGCATGGTGGACGCTTCGCCGTCGAGTCGTACCTCGACTTCCACGGCAACAAGTTCACCCGACGCTTCGACGCCGGGAGCTATGTGACCCTCGTCGAGGCGATGAACTCCCACGACGTCGGACGCGATCGCGGCGGCGTCGGCGCGGCGCTGCGGGCCTACGCCGGTCCGTCGCTCGTGCTCGGGATCGACAGCGACCGGCTCTTCCCGGTCAGTGGACAGGAGGAGATCGCCCTCCACCTCGCCGGCAACCTCGACGGCACCCGACCGTCGGTCCTCCGGTCCGATTTCGGACACGACGGCTTCCTCATCGAGAACGCGCTGGTCGCGCCGCATCTCAGCCGGCTCCTCGCCGTCTGACAGCCGCGCTCCGTCTGTCCGACAACCGTTCCGCGGCGCCCGTGTCACCCGATAAGGTGACTCCTCAGAGGAGCGTGAGCATGGATCGGGTGGCGAGGACCCAGCGACGGCTGCTGCTGCGTACGACGCGCCTCTTCGGGCTCGCGGGCTGCGTCACGGCCGCGATGATCCTCAGCGTCCCGGGCGTCGTCTCGGGCGGTCGGTACGCCGTCCTCCTCGTCCTCGTCGCCGTCCTCGCCCTCACCCACGTGGCCGCCGAGCAGTACGACGGTCAGCGGTGGGTCCTGCTGGTGTTCCTCGTCGGTGTCGGCGTCGTCGTCGTCATCGGTCTGTCCGACGGGAACACCGGCCAGGTCGGCTCCGCGAGCGCGATCGCCGCGATCACCTCCCTCGGGATGGGTGCTGTCGCGGCCCGACTGGTGCCGATCCGTCGCACCTGGCCGCTGCTCCTGACCGCGTTCGTCGTGACGGCGGTCACCATCGTCGTCGTCACCGGGCCCACCGCGCTCACGATCCCGACCATCGGCCTGACCGCGGTCGTGTGGATCGCGATCGGCGCTTTCGGCGGGTGGCTCGACACGAGCATCCCCCGACTCATCCGTCGGGTCGACACCATCGGCAACGCCTACAACGCTGAGCGGCTCGCGAGTCAGGCCGAGTCGCAACGGCGACAGGACGCACGCCTCCTGCACGACACCGCGCTCGCGACCCTCACCATGCTCGCCCACTCCGGTCGGGGCGTCGATGGCGCCGCCCTCCGCTCGCAGGCCGGGAACGATGCGCATCTGCTCCGCAGCCTCCGCCTCGGCGAGGAGCTGACCCCCGTCTCCTCCGGCTCGTACATCCTGCAGCGCGGTGTCGACTTCACCCTCGACGAAGGGATCGAGGCCGTGACGGACCGGTTCGCCGGGCTCGGCCTCACGGTCAACGTCTACGGCGGTGGACAGGCGAACCTCGACCCACGCGTGCGCGAGGCGTTCCTCCTCGCTCTCGGGGAGTGCCTGGAGAACGTCCGGCGTCACTCCGGCGTGGATTCGGCCGACGTCACGGTCTCGATCGACGAGCTGACGGCCCGACTCCTCATCACCGACACCGGCACCGGGTTCGACCCGTCGGCAGTGCCGGACGGCCATCTCGGCGTCGCGGAATCGGTCGTCGCGCGCATCCAGGAGGTCGGCGGACAGGCGCGCGTCTTCTCCGCCCCCGGGGCCGGGACGACGGTCATCCTGGAGGTCCCGCAAGCATGAGTGTCGACGCCCTCGAGCAGGCCACCGGACCGACCCGGCGCTACCGTCATCGTCGCGCCATCGACCGGCAGCGTTCGTCACTCGGAACGACACAACTGGGCATCGGTCTCTCGGTGTCCGGCGTCATCCTCGTCGTCTACGCCGCGATCCGCTTCGTCAGCTCGGTCCACCACTACCCGCGACCACTGCTCAGCGTCGTCGCCTGGCTGCTGCTCACCGCGGCGATCGTGTCGACCTTCCTCCTCCTCCGCCGCTCCGCGTTCCACCTCTCGGATCGGCTGTTCGTCGCGCTGCTGATCCAGCTGGTGGTGGTCGCCGCGCTCGACCTGGCGAGCGTCTGGAGTCGCGACGCCGTGGGCGTCTATCCGACGGCGGCCGCGGCGGTCGGCGGCGTCCTGCTCGCGGTCGTCACCCTCCGCCCGGTGCGCGACGTCGCCGCCGCGACCGTGGTGCTCGGGCTGATGCTCGTGGGCTCGATCCTCACCGTCACGCGGACCCAGACCGCGACCCTCGGTGCGGAGCTGCTCTTCGCCGCGGTCGCCGTCGTCCCACCGCTCATCGCCTGCGCGATCGTCTCCCAGTACCGCCGGATCGTCCGCCTCGAACTCGACCGGGTCATGGTCGCCTCCACCGTCGCGAGCGTCCGGGACGCACTCGGGTTCTTCGACTCGGAGGAACTCGTGACCCTCGACCTCGAAGCGGAGGAGCTGTTCGTCGGTGTCGCCGACGGCTCGGTCGACCTCCCGCTCTCCCCCGAACTCGCGGCGCGCGCCTCCCGCCTTGCGACCGAGCTTCGGCGTCACCTCATGTCCGAGGGCAAGGAGTCCTGGCTCGAGCACGCGTTCCAGGAGTCGTCCGTGTTGTCGGACAGCGCGACCCTGCGCGACCCCGAGCGACTCGCGACGTATCTCGCAACGGATCAGCGGGATGGACTGCTCTCTGCAGTATGGTTGCTCCTCGGGGAAGCAGATGCGCAGAGTGCCAGAGCTGTGCTGACGCTCGGACCGGTCGACCGCTCCGAACGACCGGGCCGATCAGGTGCGCTCGTCATCCCGATCGTCCTCGAAGCGGTCGGAGTGCAACGCGCCAAGGTGGATCCCGCGGTGTGGGAAGCGCTCGGACGAGTGGGCAGCTCTACGGACACGTACCAGAAATCCCGGATCAGGATCGAGATCGACAGCACCGTCGACAATCCTGCTGCGGGCCAGCGGAAAGGGGAACGTCAATGACGTCACAGGAGTCTCGCATCAGGGTCGGCATCGTCGACGACCACCGGATGCTGCTCGGTGCGCTCACCGAGTGGATCAGGAGCGTCGCCGACGACATCGAACTCGTCGTCGTGACCCCGTCCTGGCCGGAGCTGCTGACGCACCCCGCCTTCCCCGTCGACGTCCTGCTGCTCGACGTCGACCTCAAGGACAACGTCCCGGTCGCCGTGAAGCTCGCGACGCTGAAGACCACGGGCGTCACGACCGTCCTCATGAGCACCTACAGCGACCCGGCAGTGGTCCGTGAAGCCCTGGCCGCGGGCGCTCTGGGCTACCTCGCGAAGAGCGAGGACGCCGAGACCATCGTGCACGCCCTGCGTGCGGCGTCACGCGGCGAGTCCTACATCTCCCCCGAGCTCGACCTCGCCCTCGCGAGCGGAGCCTCCGGGACCGGCCCCCGCCTCAGCGCGCAGGAGCGTCGTGTCATGGCGCTGTACGCCGCCGGTGAGCCCGTGAAGATGGTCGCCGAGAGCCTCGGCATCTCCGACGAGACTGCGAAGAGCTACCTCAAGCGCATCCGCGAGAAGTACCGCAACGCCGGCATCGACGTCGGTACCAAGGTCGCCCTGCGCAAGCGGGCGATCCTCGACGGCATCATCGTCGACTAGCAGCGCGGTGCGCTGACGCGAGCGCGCGGGTGTCGGCGTCAGCGCGGTGCGCTGACGCGAGACCGCACGGTGCGGCGTGAGCGCTACTCGGATACGTGAGCGCGGGTCTCCGGAGACCCGCGCTCACGCGTATGGGTCGCGCTCGCGTCAGCGCACCGCGCTGGCACCATGCCCTACCGCACCCCACAGGCCGGGATGGGCGACGGGTATCGGTCAGACGGGGATCGGAGCCGTCGGCGGGTTGCGGTCCGCGATCCGGCGTTCCTCGGCGTCGTTCGCCCGCAGGAGTTCGCGCCGGAGCTGCCGACGTTCGACCGTGAAGCTCGTGATGACGATCCCGAGGCCGATCACGGTCAGCACCACACCGGTCCAGACCGGGGCGAGGTAGCCGAGGCCACCGGCGATGACCACACCGCCGAGGAAGGCCCCGAGCGCGTTGCCGATGTTGAGCGCCGAGTGGTTGAGCGCTGCAGCGAGGGACTGGCTGTCGCCGGCGACGTCCATGAGCCTCGTCTGGATGGCCGGGCCGAGTCCCTGCGACGCGAAGCCGACGGCGAAGACGAACAGGAACATCGTCGGAGTCCACGTCGCGGTGAGTGCCAGGGCCGTCAGGACCACGATCATGAGCGCGAAGAAGACGATCAGGGCCCGCCTCACCCCACGGTCCGCGAGATGCCCACCGACCAGGTTGCCGATCGTCATGCCGACCCCCATGGTCGCGAGCGCCCATGGGACGAGGGTCGCCGACTCCCCCGCGACCTCGGTCACGAGGGGCGCGAGATAGCTGTACACGGCGAAGAGCCCGCCGAACCCGATCGACCCGAACCCGAGCACGAACCACACCTGGCCGCGCCGGAAGACGCGGAGTTCACGACGCATCGTCTGCTGCGGATTGCCCGCCTGCACCGGCACGGCGAACCAGATGGTCACGGTCGCGAGCGCGAAGATGCCGGTGACGATGAGGTAGGCGGAGCGCCACCCGAACTCCTGGCCCACCCAGGTCGCGAACGGCACGCCCACGACGTTCGCGATCGTGAGCCCGGTCATGACGAGCGCGACGCCCTTGCCGCGCTTCCCCGGCCCCATGAGACTCGCGGCGACGAGGGCGGCCATGCCGAAGTAGGCGCCGTGCGGCAGCGCCGCGACGAACCGGGCGAGCAGGACGAGGCCGAAGCTCGGCAGGACCGCCGACGCGAGCGTGCCGACGGTGAACGCGACGCCCAACCAGAGCAGGACGGTCTTGCGCCGGTACCGCGCGACGAGCGCGGCGATCGTCGGCGCACCGACGACGACACCGAGCGCGTACGCCGTGATCAACCACGCGGCCTGCGCGTTCGCCTGTTCCTGGCTGCGAGCGGCCAGCTCGGGGAGGAGGTCCGTCGCGATGTTCGGCAGCAGACCCATCGCCACGAACTCGGTCGTGCCGATGCCGAAGGCCCCGACGGCGAGCGCGAGGATGGCAAGACGAACACGGGTCGGCGACAGCTGCGTCGACCCGTCCAGGATGGTGGGCATGGATCGAGTGTACGGGAATACTCGAATCGATTCGAGTCCCGACCGACGAAACCCGACGACCGCCTCCCGGTGGACTCAGCCGTCATTCTCGAGTGCGGCGTCGAGCCGGTCGAGCTTGGCGGTCAGCTCACCCGTGTAGCCGGGGCGGATGTCGGCCTTCAGCACGAGCGAGACCCGGCTGCCGTAGGCGCCGACCGCCTCGGTGGCGTCCTTGATGACCGCGAACACCTCGTCCCACTCCCCCTCGATGGTCGTGAACATGGAGTCGGTCCGATTCGGCAAGCCGGACTCGCGGACGATCCGCACGGCCGCGGCGACCGCGTCGTGGACGGAACCGTCCGAGTTGCCGGTGCCGCTGGGGGCGACGGAGAAGGCGACGAGCATGGTCACTCCTTGTGGGTTCGAGCGGGGACGGGGATGGAGACCGAGGAGACGTCCTCGTCGTGGTGGTGCGGCGAGAACAACGCGTGGACGGCCCAACCGGCGAGGACCAGGTAGGCGAGGTTGCGGACCGTCAGCACCGTCACGAGGACCGGGTCGACGTTGAGCAACCACAGGTACAGATAGGGGTAGACGAGCTGCGTGAGCGCGGCGATCATCAGCGCGAGCACGGCCGGCGCGAGGAAGCGCCGACGCTGCAGGACGATCCCGAGGATCACCGGTGCCGCCAACCACATCGCGAACTGCGGCGACCCGACCTTGTTGAAAATGATGAGCGTGAGGACGAAGAGGAGCGACAACGGCGCGAGCACCTGCACGAGCGGGCGTCCGGATCGCACCGCGAGCACCCCGAGGAGCACGGCGCCGGCGACGGCGAGGCCGAGGAGCGGCGTCATGACGGCGATCGCCGTGTCGACACCCGGGCCCGTCACCTGGAAGGTCAGGATGTCGCGGTCGTAGTAGACGAAGCTCTGCGGGACACCCTGGACGGCGAGCCACAGGTAGGCGTTGCCGATGGGCGACTCGATCTGGAGACCGCGTCCGGTCTGCTCCGTCACGAAGCTGACCGCGTTCGCGCCGCCGAGCACGAGGCCGACCCCGAGGACCACGACCGACGTCGCCGCCGCCGCGATCAGCACCTGGCCGCGGTGGCGGTGCGCCAGGACGATCGCGCCGATCAGGGCCGCCGGCCAGATCTTCATCCAGGCGGCGAGCGTCAGGAGGACGGCGGCGACCCGCGGGCGACCGGCGACCCAGAGGAGCCCGACGATCGCGATGGGGACGGTCACGGAGTCGATCCGGGCGAGCGCGATCGGTCCGAGCAGGAGGAGGAACGCGAGCCACCACCATGCCGCGATCAACCGTGGGCGTGAGTGGCCGTTGCCGAGGAGGACCGCGAACGCCCCGGCGTTCATCCCGGTCACTAGCAGGAGCCAGCCGACGCCGTACCAGGCACTGCCGAGCAGCAGGGGGATCAGCATGGGGACGATCGCGAGGATCGGATAGACCCAGGGCTCGTCGATGGCGGGGATCGGGCCGCCGGACGTCGCCTGTTCGACCCACGGCCGGTACACGAGGACGACGTCGCCGAGCGGGAGACCCTCCGCCACGAGGCACAGCCACCCGACGAGGAGGTGCACGAGGCCGAACCCGCACCAGAGGAGCCAACGCCGCATCACGTGGACCATCCTAGGCTCGCGCCGCCCGTGGAACCCGTCCGCCACTCGCTCGACGCCCGAGCGGGTCGGGTCCGCGAGCCCGCTGATCAGTACCCGCTGAAGGCGTCGGTGCGGACGTGTCCGACGCCGATCCCGCGCAGGGCGGGCTTCAGGGCCTCGATCATCGCGGGCGGCCCGGAAATGAAGACCTCACGCTCGGCCAGATCCGGGACGGCCTCGGCGAGGCGTTCGTGGTCGAGGCGCCCGGGTCCGAGGCCACGCCAGCCGTCCGGCAGCCGGACGTCGTCAGTCGGTCCCACGACGAGCACCGGTGTCCCCCAGGTCTCGAGCTCGGCCGCGTAGGCGAGCTCCTGCTCGTCTGACACGACGTAGACGAGGACGACGTCACGCTGATCGGCGCGGAGGTGCAGGCGGGACAGCTGACTGGCGAACGGGGTGATCCCGATGCCGGCGGCGATGAGCAGGATCGGCTTGCTCGCGTCCTTCGGCAGGACGAAGTCGCCCCACACGCCGGTCGCCGAGAGGCTCGCGCCGACCGGCAGCGCACTCAGCGCCCGTTTGAAGCTACTGGCCCGCTCGGGCACGCGCATCGCCACGCGGATCGTGCGGTCGTCGTCGGGTGGCGAGGAGATGCTGAAGACGCGCCTCGAGCCGCGGACGTCGGCTCCGCGGTGCGGCAACGACAGCTCGAGGTACTGGCCGGCCGCGAACGGGATCGACCGCTTCGAGCTGAACCGGTACTCGACCGCCGTCGGGGTGAGGGATCGGGTGCCTTCGAGCTTCAGACGCATCCCCCGACGACGGGCGACGACGAACGCGAGCACGTTGCCCACGATGAGCGCGAGCTCCGGGGTCGACGCCACCTGGCCGAGCATGAACGGGATGGAGAACAGCACCGCGACGATCGCCGCCTCGGCGAACTGCTGCCAGCGCCGCGGTGGAAGCGTGAGCGGCTCGGTGAGCATGAACGCTGCGAGGAAGAGGATCGGGTACGACGTGAGCGGAGCCAGCAGTGCCGGTCCCAGCTCTTGACCACCGGTGACGAGCCGGACGGTGACGAGCGCCCAGGAGAGCACGATGAAGACGAGTGCCATGGTGAGTCGCTTCGTCCGGATGAGGACGAGGCCACCGAGGATCACGACACCGGGCAGCAGCCACGGGTTGGCGACCCACCAGACCGACGGTGACACACCGGGGAGGGTGACGTAGCTCGCCAGCACGCTCATCACCAGTGCGGCGATGGCCGCCGGATTGAGGACGTGTCGACCCCGGATCGCGAGCAGGTACTTCGACGCCGAGGCGACCGTGGCGGCGAGGGCGATCCAGGCCAGTGCGGTGGGCTCGCTCGTCGGCCACAGGATGAAGAACAGCAGGAGGGAGGTGATGACGGACGACTCACTGTGCGGCTGCACCTGGAACAGCGCACCGAACAGGCGGTTCGTCAGGTAGCCGACGAGGAGCAGCGTCACCAGGGTGGCGAGGAGCTCGAGCGGCTTGTAAAACACCTGCCCGAACAGCGACAGCACGAAGGCGTAGATCGCGAGGGTGCCGAGTGACAGCGTCACGAGGCGGTACATGGTGACCCGCCCGAGGACGGTGCCGAAGAAGGAGCCGGTGCGGCCGTTCATGTGCGGTCTGCTTTCTGGGAGAAGGTGCCGTCCGGGCTCGGGCCCTGTGGCGCGTGACTCAGGTGAAGAGTTCGCCGGGGAACCCGACGGACCGGTCGGTGAGACCGGACGTGAACATGCGGACGCTCTCGAAGGTGAACGCCTCCGCCAGGGTCTCGTGATCGGTGAAGAACAGCGCGGTGGCCAGTCCGTCGGCCACCATCGCCTCCCGGGCGGTGACCCAGGTCGCCGCGACGGTCCTCGTCGGTTCGCCGGTCCGGCCGTCGATGACGTGGTGGAGGCCGTCGCCCCAGGCACGACGATTGGTGGCGGAGGCGCAGAGGGCTCCGTCGTCGATCGTCGCGACCCCGATGGCCTTGCTGGGATCGTACGGATGCTCGAGCGCGATGCGGAGCGGGTCCGACGTGCGGGACCCGTGCTCGTGACGCAGGTCGCCCGAGGCGTCGACCGTGAAGGACTCGTGGCCGTGGCTGCGGAGGAGGTCCGCGACGAGGTCGACGAGCCGCCCCTTGCCGGCCGCACCGATGTCGATCACGAGCGGAACGCTCGTCTCGAGCACCTCGCCGTCCCACCGGGCCACGTCGTCCCAGTGCGGGGCGGCCACCGCCGGGCCCTGGGGGACGAGCGAGTAGGCGGCGTCGTAGCCGAGCCGTTCGAGCGAGGTGCCGATGAACGGCGTCACGGCTCCGGCGGTGGCATCGTGCAGACGCCGGTACGTGTCGAGCAATGCGACCGCGTCCTCGCGCGCATCGTCGGGGAAGGCGGTCGAGACCGGGCCGGCGGCGAAGCGCGCGATGAACGCGTCGTCCCGGAACCTCGACCAGGTCCGGTCGAACCGGTCGATGCACGCGGCGACGGCCTCAGCGGTCTCGGGCTCGAGCGGCAGAGCCGTGTCGAGCTCCCATCCGGTGCCGATCGCCTCGAAGCGCAGTGTCGTCTCGCTCATCGTCGGTCCGGCCCCGCGCCTCAGCCCTTCGCTTCGGTCTTGATCGTGTCGATGGCCGCGTTGAAGCCGCCGCTGGTGAGCGAGGAACCGGCGACCTTGGAGACCTTGAGGCTGTCGATGTCCTTGCCGACCACCTCGGCGGCGATCCCGGAGATGAACTCCGCCTGGTAGCGCTTGCTGTTCGCGCTCTCGGCGTGCGAGACGACGTCGACCGCCGTGACCTTGTCCTCGGCGAGGGTGACGGTCACCGTGATCGACTCGGTGCCGTTCGGCGACTGGTAGCTGCCGTCCGCGGTGTAGGAGCCGTCCTGGTAGTCGGTGGCGCCCGAGCCCGCCGCGGCGTCGGTCGAGGTGGTCGCCTCAGGCGTCGCCGCACTCTCGGTGCTCGGCTGCGTGGTGGTGGTCGAGCTGCCGGCGTCGGCCGCCGAGCAACCGGCCAGGCTGCCGACGAGGGTGAGGCCGGTCAGGGCCGCGAACGTCGTCTTCTTCGCCGCCACGGACAGCCGTGGCGTGCGGACGGGAAGCTGGGTGGTGGTGGGGTTGCGCATCGTTCAATCTCCTCGGGCGATGTGTAGGCCGCGGTGCGGCGGCCGCCGCGGCGAGGTCTCCGCCGCGGTGGCACCAGTGTCCTGAGCTTCTCTATGGGCGAGCTATGAGCGTTCTGGGAGTTGTCCTTCGTCCACCGATGAACGCTCGTTCAGCGGAGGAGACCCCCGACGACACCGCGCACCGCTTCGGCCACGTCGAGCGCGGCCAGCGGGCCGTCGGCTGCGGCGGCGTCCCCGGCGGCCGCGTGCAGGAGCACCCCGCTCGCGGCGACGCTCGCCAGGCAGCCGGGGTCGGCGAGCACGCGCTCGGCGTTCGTGGCGACGAGCGCCCCGATGATCCCGGCCAGGGCGTCGCCGGTGCCGGCGGTCGCGAGCCAGGGCGATCCACCGGAGACCGTGATGGCGTCGCCGTCCGGCGCGACCACGTGGGTCGTGCCGCCCTTCAGCACCACGATGATGCCGAGGCGGGCGGCGACGTCGGCCGCGTACGACACGGGGTCGGCACGGATGTCCCCGACCTCGGCCGGGCTCCCCAGGCCGCTCAACATGGTCGCCAATTCACCGACGTGGGGGGTGGCCACGATGCGCCACGACTCGTCGACACCGAACGCCCGCTGGTGGGCACCCGCGGCGACGCGACGGAGCGACCCGGCATCGGCGACGACCGGCTCGCCCCCGTGCAGGGCTGTGTCGAGCAGGGAGCTCTCCTCGCGGGTCAGCTTGCCGGGGTCCATACCGGAGCCGATGAGCCACGCCTGCACGCGCCCCTCCGCCGTCACGATCTCGGGGCGGCGCTGCAGGACGAGGTTCGCCGGTCGGTCCGCTCCGAGGTAGCGGACCATGCCGACGCCGGTGCGGATCGCCGCCTCGACACCGATCACGGCGGCACCCGGGTAGCGGTCGGACCCGGTCACGACACCGAGGACCCCCCGGGAGTACTTGTCCGATTCGGTATCGGGCACGGCGATCCAGTCGCGTGCGTCGGCAGGGGTCCAGAGTCGCGGTTCGGCCATGCCATCACCCTAGGCCAGTCGCCGCGGCGACCCGGCTCTGAGCCGTCGATCGTCGGTCATCCCGGTGTCGGGAATCCGAGCGCGCCCGGGGACGTTGAGCCGGATGGCGACGCCCGTCGCCCCGAGACCCGAGGAGTTCCGTGCCCCAGCTGTTCGATCCGATCACCATCCGCGACCTCACCGTCCCCAACCGCCTGTGGATCGCCCCGATGTGCCAGTACAGCGTCACCGCCCGGGACGGGGTCCCGACCGACTGGCACCTCATGCACCTCGGCCAGTTCGCGGCGGGCGGCTTCGGCCTCGTCATCTCCGAGGCGGCGGCGATCGGCCCCGAGGGTCGGATCACCCCCCAGGACGCAGGCATCTGGAACGACGAACAGCGCGACGCCTGGCGACGGATCACCGCGTTCATCACCGAGCAGGGCGCCGTCCCCGGCATCCAGCTCGCGCACGCCGGCCGGAAGGCCTCCACGTTCGCCCCCTGGGGCACCGACGGGCACGGCAGCGTGCCGCTCGAGGAGGGCGGCTGGTCGACCGTCGCCCCGTCGCCCGAGGCCTTCCCGGGCTACGCCGTCCCAGAGGCCCTCGACGAGGAGGGGATCGACCGCGTCGTCGACGACTTCC
This sequence comes from Plantibacter sp. lyk4-40-MEA-4, assembly GCF_030209415.1. Lineage (NCBI taxonomy): Bacteria > Bacillati > Actinomycetota > Actinomycetes > Micrococcales > Microbacteriaceae > Plantibacter > Plantibacter sp. lyk4-40-MEA-4. Next base: position 218,593 of record NZ_JARVSA010000007.1, on the reverse strand, counting down.
GGACGGCGGCCGTCCGGTCGGTCGACGCCGGCTTCCAGGTCATCGAGCTCCACGCCGCGCACGGCTATCTGCTGCACCAGTTCCTCTCCCCGCTCGTCAACCACCGCGAGGACGGCTACGGCGGCTCGCTCGAGAACCGGGCCAAGCTCCTTCTGCGCGTCGTCGAGGCCGTGCGCGGGGTCCTCCCGGCCGGTCTGCCGTTGTTCGTCCGGTTCTCGGCCACGGACTGGGTGGACGACGGATGGGACGAGCACCAGACCGCGACCGTCGCCGCCTGGTGCGCCGAGCGAGGCGCCGACTTCTTCGACATCTCCACCGGTGGAGCCGTCGGCGGCGTCCGCATCCCGCTCTCCCCCGGATACCAGGTCCCGTTCGCGGCGCACATCGGATCGACAGGTGTCGACACGAGCGCCGTCGGGCTCATCACCGACGCCCAGCAGGCCGCGGCCATCGTCGCCGACGGGCAGGCGGAGGCGGTCATGGTCGCCCGCGAGGCGCTCCGTGATCCGCACTTCGCGTTGCGCGCCGCGACCGAGCTCGGCGTGGAGGTCGCCTGGCCGGGCCAGTACGAGCGGGCCAAGCCGCGCGTCTGAGCGCGACCCCGACACGACGACGGCCCGCACGCGAACGCGTACGGGCCGTCGTCGTGTCGGGGCTCCGGCGTCCGATCAGCGACGCCGGGTGGCGTCCTGGACCTCGCCGACGAGCTCCTCGATGATGTCCTCGAGGAAGAGGACCCCGGTGGTGGCGCCCGCTTCGTCGAACACCCGGGCGACGTGTGCTCCCGAGCGGCGCATCGTGGTCAGTGCGTCTTCGACGTCCGAATCCTCGAACACCGACACGAGCTGCCTGATGTGCTTCGCGGGCACCGGCCGCTCCTCGTCGCCACTGCCGTCGAGGTCGTCGTACCGCAGCACGTCCTTCAGGTGCAGGTAGCCGATCGGCACCGACTCGTCGTCGACGATCACGTACCGCGAGTAGCCGTACTTGGCGACGGCGCGCTCGACGTCCGAGGGGGTGGCCTCCTCCGTCAGCGTGATGAGGCTCCCGAGCGGCAGGGCCACGTCGTGGACCTTCTTCTCGGTGAACTCGAACGCCGCAACGAGCGCACCCGTCGAGTCGGTGAGCACACCCTCGCGGGTGGACTGGTCCACGATGGTCGCCACCTCGTCCAGCGTGAACGCACTCGCGGCCTCGTTCTTCGGCTCCACCCGGAACAAGCGGAGGACGGCGTTCGCGGTCGCGTTGAGGGACACGATGATCGGACGGAAGACGCGCGCCACGAAGACGAGCGGCGGAGCGAGCAGCAGGACCGCGCGATCCGGGATCGAGAAGGAGAGGTTCTTCGGGACCATCTCGCCGAAGACCACGTGCAGGTAGGAGACGAGCAGCAGCGCGATGATGAACGCCACCGTGCCGATGGTCTCCTCGGGCCAGCCGGTGAGCGCCAACGGCACCTCCAGCAGGTGGTGGATCGCCGGTTCGGAGACGTTCAGGATGAGCAGCGAGCAGACGGTGATGCCCAACTGACTCGTCGCCAACATGAGCGTGGCGTGTTCCATGGCCCACAGCGCGGTCTTGGCGCTCCGGCTCCCCTGCTCGGCGAGAGGTTCGATCTGCGACCGACGCGCGGAGATGACCGCGAACTCGGCACCGACGAAGAAGGCGTTCGCGAGCAGCAGCACCACGAGCCAGGCGATTCCTGCCCAGTCGCTCATACGTCACCACCGTCCTCCGACACGACGGGTCTCGGGGTGAATCGGATCCGATCGATCCGACGGCCGTCGAGTCGCTCGACGCGGAGCGTGCCGTCCTCGAGCTCGAGCTCGTCGCCCGAGACCGCGAGTCGCCCGAGTTCGCTCATGACGTAGCCCGCGACCGTCTCGTACGGGCCGTCCTCGGGGACGCGCACGCCGGCGCGTTCGAGGAGTTCGTCGGGACGAAGGCTGCCCGGGAAGGTCGTGGAGTCGCGTCCGCGGACCACCCCGGCACGCGAACGGTCGTGCTCGTCGGCGACCTCGCCCACGAGTTCCTCGACGAGGTCCTCGAGGGTGGTCACGCCGGCGGTGCCGCCGTACTCGTCGACCACGACGGCCATCTGGTAGCCGCGTCCGCGCAGCTGCGAGAGCAGCACGTCCAGCTTCATCGTCTCCGGGACGCGCAGCGCCGGTGACTGCAGGGCCGAGACGGGCACCTCGCCGCGGCGGTCGCGCGGGACCGCGATGGCCTGCTTCACGTGCACCACACCGGTGATGTCGTCGACGTCGGCATCGGTGACGGGGAAGCGCGAGTGGCCGGTCGACCTCGCGAGGGCGAGCACCGCCTGGGCGGGTTCGCCGCGCTGGATCGACGCGATGCGCGGCCTGGGCGTCATGACGTCCGACGCGTCGTGGCTCGAGAAGCGGAGGGTGCGGTTGAGCAGGGTAGCGGTGTCGGCCTCGAGTGTGCCCTCGAGCGCCGATCGACGCACGAGGGACGACAGCTCCTCGGCCGTCCGGGCTCCCGACAGCTCCTCCTTGGGCTCGATGCCCATCGACCGAAGCAGGCCGTTGGCGCTGCCGTTGAGGACCACGATGGCGGGCTTGAACACCCAGGTGAAGGCCGTCTGGAACGGGACGACGAACTTGGCCGTCTGTCGGGGCAACGCGAGCGCGAAGTTCTTCGGCACGAGCTCGCCGATGATCATGCTGAGCAGCGTGGCGAGGGTGATCGCGACGATCGTCGCCACGACGGCGACGACGCCCTCGGGGATCCCGATGGCGCCGAGCGGACCGGCGAGCATCGACGACAGCGCCGGCTCCATGGTGTAACCGGTGAGGAGGGTGGTCAGGGTGATCCCGAGCTGCGCGCTCGACAGGTGCGTCGACGTGATCTTGAGCGCTGCGATCGTCATCGTCAGGCGGGTCTCACCACGGTCGCGGCGGGCCTCGAGATCGGCGCGGTCGAGGTTCACGAGCGCGAACTCGGAGGCGACGAAGAAGCCCGTGCCGATGGTCAGTACGAGACCGACGCCGAGCATGATCCATTCAGACATGACGATCCCGTCCGTGCTGAGCGGTCGATGCCGGAGTGGGGGATCCGTCGCCCTGATGGGCGGTCGTCTCCCGTGATCGGGTCAGCACGGGGCTGGGATGGTGGCCGGGGGATCTGTCTGAAGGAGGGTCGTCCATTGTGCGGACGAGTCTATCGGACATCCGCGTCTGTGGACCCCGGATTTCCGGGGTTCTTCTCAGCCTCCGTCTGCCGCTGGCGATCCTCGGCCGCGCGACGCTTCCGACGCCGCATGAGGAGGAACCGTGCTCCGATGCACGCCGCGGCGAGCGCCGGGACCCCACCCGAGACGATCATGCCCACGTGTGGCCCGGCGACCTCGACGAGCCAGCCCATGAGCGGACCACCGATCGACTGCCCGCCGAGCAGCACGAGGATGTACAGCGACATCACCCGTCCGCGGATCGCCACGTTGGACGACAGCTGGACGAGCGAGTTCGCCGCCGTGATGAAGAGGAGGTTCGCGACCCCGCCCGCGACGAGCAGGAGGGCGAAGGGCAGGAGCACCGGCATCGCGCCGGCGGCCGCCTGCAGGACACCGACCGCCGCCGCCGCGACGATCACGATGCGCAGGTCCACACCCCCACGCCTCGTCGACGCGAGCGCCCCGGTCAGCGCTCCGACGGCGACGAGGGCGTTGAGGAACCCGTAGCCGCTCGCGCCGATGTCGAAGACGTCCGAGGCGTAGGCGGCGAGCAGGACCGGCAGGTTGAAGGCGAACACCGACATGAACGCGACCATGATGACCGTCCACCGGATGGCCGGTTTCCGCATGGCGTAGCCGAGCCCCTCCTTGAGCTGGCCCTTCGCCTTCGCGACGACCGGGGTCGGAACGAGTTCCGAGACGCGCATGAGCGCCAGGGTGAGCACGACGCCGGAACAGGCGAGGGCGTTGATCGCGAAGGACCACCCGGAACCGACGGCGGTGATGAGGACACCGCCGACGGCCGGACCGACGAGCTGCCCGAGCTGGAAGACGGCGGAGTTGAGGCTGATGGCGTTCCGCAGCCTGGCCGGTCCCACGAGTTCGTTCACGAACACCTGTCTGGCCGGGTTGTCGACGACCGTGACGAGCCCGAGCATGAAGGCGATGACGTAGATGTGCCACACCTCGACCGCGCCGCTGAGCGTCAGGATCGACAGCGCGACCGCGAGGACGGCGGCGAGCGACTGCGTGATCATGAGCAGCACGCGCTTCGAGTAGCGGTCCGCGATCACGCCGCCGAGCAGTCCGAACAGCAGCATGGGCGCGAACTGCATCGCGACCGTGATCCCGACGGCGGCGACGCTGCCGGAGAGCTCGAGGACGAGCCAGTCCTGCGCGATGCGCTGCATTCCGATCGCGGTCGTCGCGACGATGTGTCCGATCGTGAAGAGTCGGAAGTTCGGGACGCGGAGCGAGGAGAAGGTGTCCCGCCAGGCGGGGCGCTCCCCCACGATCGGCATGGGGGCGGTGGGCGGCGGCGGAGCGACGGCGGTGTCGGATGGAGGGGTCACGGAGAGAGCCAGCGTTTCGTATGTCGAGTGCGTGTCGTATGGGTGGAGCCGCGGAGGCCGTCGGCTCCCGTCCACGCTATTGCCGACGCGGCCATTTCCGAGCAGGATGATCCCTATCAGTCCTATTCGATTCCTGAATGATCGGCTCACGCATGTTCGACCCCGCCCTGCTGCGCACCTTCCTGGCCGTCGCCGAGACGAAGAACTTCACGCGTGCCGCCGCGCAGCTCGGGTTGAGCCAGCCGACGGTCAGTCAGCAGATCCGACGGCTCGAGGAGGCCGCCGGCCGATGGCTCGTCGTCCGGGACACGAGGGCGGTCCGCCTGACCGACAACGGTGATGCGATGGCCGGGTTCGCGCGGACCATCCTCGCTGCACACGCCTCGGCGGAGAGCTACTTCACCGGCTCGGCGATGAGCGGTCGCCTCCGTTTCGGGGCCGCCGACGACCTCGCGATGACCCAGCTCCCCCGGATCCTGCGCCACTTCCGTCAGGGTCACCCGCAGCTGAACCTCGAACTCACGGTGAACCAGAGCGGGCCGCTGTACCGCCGGCTGAAGGCGGGCGCCCTCGACCTCATCTTCATCAAGATGCACCCCGGCCAGAACGAGGGCAAGCTCGTACGGACCGACTCGATGGTCTGGGTCGGTCTCGAGAAGACCACGATCGAGCCGGGCCAGCCCGTCCCCCTCATCGCCTACCAGGATCCGAGTCTCTCCCGGCAGCTGGCGATCGACGCCCTGGAGGCCGCCGGGCGCACCTGGCGGATCACCTGCAGTACACGGGAGGTGAACGGCGTCCTCGCAGCGGTGCGGGCCGGACTCGGCGTCGCGGTCTTCCCACGCAGCCTGATCCCGAGCGACCTCGTCATGCTGAGCAACCGGCTGGAACTCCCGACCCTGGGCGGCGTCGACTTCACCCTGCTCGCGAACCCGTTGGCGGCCGCCGGCCCGGTGGAGGCGCTCTCCTCGGCCATCATGGACCGGTCGCTCGCCTGAGCGAGCCCACGGCGGTCAGGCGTCGACGGACTCCGACGCCTCGGCGAACGGCGCCGGGATGAGGTAGGTCTCGCGGACCTCGGCCGATTCGTGCGGGCCGCTGCCGTCGGGCGCGATGAAGGGTTCGTCGAACTCGACGATCCACGTCGTCAGCTGTTCGGTCCACACCGAGACGAACGCCGCGGCGCGCTGGCGGCCGGGCGCGACGATGACCCCGGAGGCACGCTCCCCCGTCGAGGGATCGGATGCCGGGTCCACGAGCACGAGGACCTGCATGCCGACACCGAACCCGCGCGTCCCACCGTTCACCGCCATGGGCCCATCATCCCACCGCGGTCGTGCGTGCCGCACCAGTGCCCCGGCTCACCAGGAGACGGGCAGCGCCTTTCCCTCCTCGTACCCGGCGGCCGACTGGACGCCGACGATGGCGCGCTCGTGGAAGCCGGGGACCGAGTCGGCACCCGCGTAGGTGAACGACGAGCGCACACCGGCGGTGATCATGTCCAGGAGGTCCTCGACCGAGGGCCGGAGCGGGTCGATCGTGATGCGGGAGGACGAGATGCCCTCGGCGAAGAGCGTCTTCCGCGCCAGTTCGAAGGGATCGAGTCGACCGAAGCGCTCGTGCACGGCCTTCGTCGACGCCATGCCCCAGCTCTCCTTGTAGAGCGACCCGTCGGCGGCGCGCTGCAGCTCACCGGGGGCTTCGATCGTGCCGGCGAACCAGGAACCGATCATGACCGAGGACGCACCGGCCGCGAGGGCGAGGGCGACGTCGCGGGGGTAGCGGACGCCACCGTCCGCCCAGACCTTCGCGCCGAGTGCGCGGGCGGTCGCGGCCGTCTCGAGCACGGCCGAGAACTGCGGACGTCCGACCGCCGTCATCATCCGCGTGGTGCACATCGCACCGGGGCCGACACCGACCTTGAGGATGTCTGCACCGGCGTCGACGAGGTCCTGCACCGCGACGGCGGACACGACGTTGCCGGCGACGATCGGGAGGCCCAGACCGAGCGCTTTGACGGCCGCGATCGCCCGGAGCATGCCCTCCTGGTGCCCGTGGGCGGTGTCGATCACGAGGACGTCCACCCCGGCGGCGGCGAGCGCCTGCGCCTTGACGGCGACGTCACCGTTGATGCCGATCGCCGCGGCGACCCGCAGTCGGCCCGACGCGTCGAGCGCCGGCGTGTAGATGGTCGACCGGAGCGCGCTCGTCCGGCTGAGGGTGCCGACGACGGCGCCGTGGTGCAGCACGGGCGCGAACTCGAGGTCGGCGGCGACCATGAGGTCGAACGCGGCCCGGCCACCGGTCACGTCGTCGGCGTCGATCGAGGCGAGCGATCCGCGAGCGAGGTCGCCGAGCCGAGCGTCTGGCAGCGCCGTGGCGAGCCGTGCGGCCGGGATGCAGCCGGCGAAGGCGTCGCGCTCGTCGTGGAGCACGATGCCGTGACCGGCGACCGCGGGGATCAGGCGCAGGGCGTCGGCCGCGGTCTGATCGGCGCGCATGATCAGCGGGGTGTCGAAGGCGACCGGCTGCTCCTTGACCCAGCGGATCGCCGCGTCGAGCTCCTGGAGCGGCATGTCCTGCGGCAGGACACCGAGTCCGCCGCGCCGCGCCAGGGCCGCCGCGAGGCGTGGCCCGGTGACGGAGTTCATGTTGGCGGAGACGATCGGGATCGTGGCGCCGGTGCCGTCGTCCGGAGCCAGGTCGACGTCGAGTCGACTCGTGATCCCGGAGCGGCTCGGGACGAGGAACACGTCCGAGTACGTCAGGTCGTGGCTGGGGATCTCACCGATGAACCGCATGAGAACACCGTATCCCGAGCGGCGTCCGAGCCGCACCGACGACGGAATGGGTTTAGGCTTGATGACTGGATCGTGCGGGCATGTTCCCTGCCTGCAAACAGTGAGAATTCAACGGAGAGAGTGGGCGATCGACGGTGTCGAGCCAGATGACCGGAGTGGGCGCCGATGACGGCGCAACGAACGAATTCGGAGCCAATGAATGGCTCGTCGACGAGATGTACGAGCAGTACCTCGTCGACAAGGATTCCGTGGACCGCTCCTGGTGGCCGATCCTCGAGCACTATCGGCCGGTGAACGGCGCAGCCCAGGGGACGACGGGCGGCCAGTCGGACGACGGTGCGGCGTCCGTCGGCACCACGGCGCCGGCCCCCGCCCCTGCGGCGGCCGAGGACGCGGCCCGGGTCAACCCGCCGACGGCCCCGATCCAGGTCATCGGCGCGCAGCCGGTCGCCCGCACCACCTCGGTGCAGGCGAAGCCGGCCCCGATCCCGGCCGACGCCCCGATGACGAGCCCGAACCAGGTCCAGCAGCCGAAGAGCGACCAGACCGAACCCGCTCCGGAGGACGTCGACAAGGTCACCGTGCTGAAGGGCATGGCCAAGTCGCTCGCCACCAACATGGACGCGAGCCTGACGGTCCCGACCGCGACGAGCGTGCGCACCATCCCGGCGAAGCTGATGATCGACAACCGCATCGTCATCAACAACCACCTGAAGCGCGCCAGAGGCGGCAAGGTCAGCTTCACCCACCTCATCGGCTGGGCCCTCATCCAGGCGTTGAAGGACTTCCCGAGCCAGAACGTCTACTACGAGGAGACCGACGGCAAGCCCACGGTCGTCGCCCCGGCGCACATCAACCTCGGCATCGCCATCGACCTCCCGAAGCCCGACGGCTCCCGCGCCCTCATGGTGCCGGGCATCAAGCGCGCCGACACCCTCACCTTCAACGAGTACCTCTCGGCGTACGAGGACCTCGTGACCCGCGCCCGCAAGGGCAAGCTCACCGGAGCCGACTTCCAGGGCGTCACGATCTCGCTCACGAACCCCGGTGGCATCGGGACCGTGCACTCGGTCCCCCGCCTCATGAAAGGCCAGGGCTGCATCATCGGCGCCGGTGCCCTCGAGTACCCGGCCGAGTTCCAGGGCGCCTCCGAGCGCACGCTCAACGAGCTGGCGATCGGCAAGACGATCACGCTCACGAGCACCTACGACCACCGCGTCATCCAGGGTGCCGGCTCGGGCGAGTTCCTCAAGGTCGTCCACGAGCTGCTCATCGGCAGCCGCAGCTTCTACCAGGACATCTTCGCCGCGCTCCGCATCCCGTACGACCCGATCCACTGGTCGCCCGACATCAGCGTCGACCTCGCCGACGCCGTCGACAAGACCGCCCGCGTCCAGGAGCTCATCAACGCGTTCCGCGTCCGCGGCCACCTCATGGCCGACATCGACCCGCTGGAGTACGTGCAGCGCTCGCACCCCGACCTCGAGATCGAGACCCACGGCCTGACCTTCTGGGACCTCGACCGCGAGTTCGTCACGGGCGCCTTCGGCTCGGCCCGCACGGCCAAGCTGCGCGACATCCTCGGCGTCCTCCGCGACTCGTACTGCCGCACCACGGGCATCGAGTACATGCACATCCAGGACCCCGCGCAGCGCAAGTGGATCCAGAGCAAGGTCGAGCGCAAGTACGAGAAGCCGACGCACGACGAGCAGATGCGCATCCTCGGCAAGCTCAACGAGGCCGAGGCGTTCGAGACCTTCCTGCAGACGAAGTACGTCGGCCAGAAGCGCTTCAGCCTCGAGGGCGGCGAGTCCACCATCGCCCTCCTCGACACCATCCTCCAGGGTGCGTCGCAGGCCCAGCTCGACGAGGTCGCGATCGGTATGGCCCACCGCGGCCGCCTCAACGTCCTCACGAACATCGCCGGTAAGACGTACGGTCAGATCTTCCGCGAGTTCGAGGGCACGCAGGACCCGGCGAGCCACGGTTCCGGCGACGTGAAGTACCACCTCGGCACCGAGGGCACCTTCAAGGCCGAGGACGGCCGCGAGATCCCGGTCTACCTGGCCGCGAACCCCTCGCACCTCGAGGCCGTCAACGGCGTGCTCGAGGGCATCGTCCGCGCGAAGCAGGACCGCGGACCGATCGGCGCGTTCGGCACCCTCCCGATCCTCATCCACGGCGACGCGGCGATGGCCGGTCAGGGCGTCGTCCTCGAGACGATGCAGCTGTCCCAGCTCCGTGGCTATCGCACGGGCGGCACGGTCCACGTCGTCATCAACAACCAGGTCGGGTTCACGACGCCTCCTGGCGAGGGCCGCTCCTCCATTTACAACACCGACGTCGCGAAGACCATCCAGGCGCCGATCTTCCACGTGAACGGCGACGACCCCGAGGCCGTCGTGCGGGTCGCGGAGCTCGCCTTCGAGTACCGCCAGGAGTTCAAGCGCGACGTCGTCATCGACCTCGTGTGCTACCGCCGACGCGGCCACAACGAGGGCGACGACCCGTCGATGACGCAGCCGCTCATGTACAGCCTCATCGAGGCGAAGCGCTCCGTGCGCAAGCTGTACACCGAGGCGCTCGTCGGCCGTGGCGACATCACCGAGGAGGAGTACGAGGCCGCCCACCGCGACTTCCAGGACCGCCTCGAACGCGCCTTCATGGAGACGCACGCCGAGCAGACCTCGCCGACGCCGATCCCGACCGAGGTCCTCGACGAGGACGGCTACTCCGGCGAACTCGAGACGACCGGCGTCTCCGAGGGCGTCGTGCAGCTCATCGGCGACGCGTTCAACAACAAGCCCGCCGGGTTCACCGTGCACCCGAAGGTGCAGCAGCTCCTCGAGAAGCGTCTCGACATGAGCCGCAACGGCAACATCGACTGGGGCTTCGGAGAACTGCTCGCGCTCGGATCGGTGCTCATCGAGGGCACCCCGGTACGGATGTCCGGACAGGACTCCCGCCGCGGCACCTTCGTGCAGCGCCACGCCGTCCTCCACGACCGGGTCAACGGCCAGGAGTGGCTGCCGCTCGCGAACCTCAGCGACAACCAGGCCCGCTTCTGGATCTACGACTCGCTCCTCAGCGAGTACGCGGTCATGGGCTTCGAGTACGGCTACTCGGTCGAACGCGCCGACGCGCTCGTGCTGTGGGAGGCGCAGTTCGGCGACTTCACCAACGGCGCGCAGACGATCATCGACGAGTTCATCTCCTCCGCCGAGCAGAAGTGGTCGCAGCGGTCGAGTGTCACGCTCCTCCTCCCCCACGGCTACGAGGGCCAGGGGCCCGACCACTCGTCCGCGCGGATCGAGCGGTTCCTGCAGCTCTGCGCCGAGGACAACATGACCGTCGCACGGCCGTCGACCCCCGCGTCGTACTTCCACCTGCTGCGTCGCCAGGCGTACGCCCGCCCGCGTCGGCCGCTCGTCGTCTTCACCCCGAAGGCGATGCTGCGTCTGCGTGGCGCGACCAGCCCGGTGGCGGACTTCACCTCGGGCCGCTTCGAGCCGGTGATCGACGACGCACGGATCACCGACAAGGCCGCGGTCAAGCGGGTGCTCCTGCACTCCGGGAAGATCCACTACGACCTCCTGAGCGAGCTGCAGAAGCAGCCGAACGACGAGATCGCCCTCGTCCGCGTCGAGCAGTTCTACCCGGTCCCGGTGGCCGAGCTGAACGCCGTGGTCGCGCAGTACCCGAACGCCGAACTGGTGTGGGTGCAGGACGAGCCGGAGAACCAGGGCGCGTGGCCGTTCATCTGCCTGGAGGCCGCCAAGCACCTCGAGGGTCGGACGATCCGCAACGTGTCCCGCAGCGCGTCCGCCTCCCCCGCCACGGGTTCGGCGAAGCGTCACGCCGCCGAGCAGGCGGAGCTCCTCCGCACCGCGTTGGCGCTATGACCCCAGCCGCACGACCGACGACCGCCCGTTCCGACGGGCGGTCGTCGTCGTCTGCCTCGTCCTCTGAGCGCGGGTGGTCAGCACGGCGACAGCGATCCGTGAGTAGGCGGTGAGCCGCCGCCAATAGGCTGACGCCATGGACTTCGCATTCCTCGCCGTCGTCGCGGTGGTGACCATCGTCGCGGTGGCCCGCTTCGCGAACAAGCTGCGCGTGGCGGCGCCGCTCATCCTCGTCCTGGTCGGGCTCGCCCTCAGCTATCTGCCGTTCGTGCCGGACGTCGAGGTCAAGCCGGAGTGGATCCTCGCCGGCGTGCTGCCACCGCTCCTCTATTCCGCCGCGGTCAACGTGCCCCTGGTCGACTTCCGCCGCAATCTCAAAGCGATCTCCGGACTCTCGGTCGTCCTCGTCGTGGTGTCGTCGGTCCTCATCGGCTGGATCCTGTCGACGATCCTCCCCGACCTGAGCCTGGCCGCCGGCATCGCCCTCGGTGCCGTCGTCAGTCCGACCGACGCGGTCGCCGCGACCTCCATCGGTAAGCGGCTGGGCATGCCGTCGCGACTCGTGAGCGTCCTCGAGGGCGAGAGCCTCGTGAACGACGCCTCGGCCCTGGTCCTCCTGCGCTCCGCCATCGCCGCGACCGCCGGCACGGTCTCGCTGTGGGGTGTCCTGGGCGACTTCGCCTATGCCGTGGCGCTCGCGATCGCGATCGGGATCGTCGTCGGGTTCATCACGGTCCGGATCCGGTCCCGCCTCGGCGACCCGGTCCTCACGACGGTCATCTCCTTCGCCGTGCCGTTCATCGCGTATCTGCCCGCCGAGCACTTCCACGCTTCGGGCGTCCTGTCGGTCGTCGTCGCCGGACTCTACACCGGGCATCAGAGCGCGAAGTACTTCACCGCCCAGGACCGCATCAGCGAGCGCATCAACTGGCGGACGACGCAGTTCCTCCTCGAGAACGGGGTGTTCCTGCTCATGGGCCTCGAGCTCGAGGCCATCGTCTCGCAGGTGGAGCAGGACGACCTCGGCATCTGGTCGTCGATCGGCCTGGGGTTGCTGACCGCCAGCACCCTCATCGTCGTCCGCATCGTGTTCGTCGGCGTCCTCGTCTGGTCGTTGCGACGCGACGAACGGGAGGCTCTCGCCCGGCGCCCGAGGCTGGCGGAGGTCTCAGCACGTCTCGAGGAGCATCCGACGGAGAACGCGCGCTCAGCCAAGCGCAAGGCCGCCTTCTCGAGGTCGATCGCCCGGCGGAGCGCCGACCTGGACTTCCTGCAACGCGAGGGACTCGGGTGGCGCGGCGGCGCGGTGCTCGCCTGGGCGGGTATGCGTGGGGTCGTCACGATCGCGGCCGCGCAGTCGTTGCCGCTCGACACCCCGTATCGGGCGGAGCTGGTCCTCATCGCGTTCACGGTCGCGATCGTCACCCTGCTGCTCCAGGGCGGTTCCCTCCCGCTCGTCATCCGCCTGTCCCGGGTCGGCGGGACGGACGAGCAGGCCGCGATGGCGGAACTGGCCGGTCTCGTCGAGGAGATCTCGACCGTCGGTGTGGCCGCCCTCGACGACCCGCAGCTGCGCACGGACGGTGGCGAGCCGTTCGACACCGCGGTCGTCGACCGGGTGCGTACGAGCAGCCTCATCCGCGTCGAGTCGGCGGCGGAACGCACCGATGCCGGCGTGGGTCCCCACGAGCAGTTCCGTCAGCTGCGACGCCGGGTGCTCGACGCCGAACGCGACGCGCTCCTCGATGCGCGGGCGACCGGCAGCTACTCCTCCGAGGTGCTGGCGAAGGCGCAGCGGATGCTGGACGTCGAGGAGTCACGCCTCGACGGTGCCGGCTGATGCCGTCGGTCGGCCGTCAGGCGCTCTCGTGGGTGGCCTGGGTGGCCCGCAGCGACGCGAGGACCTGGTTCTTCAGGTCTTCGGGTGCCGTCTCCTTGCACGCCCGCTGCACGGCCTCGGTGAGGGTCTGGGCGACGAGCGCCTCGTTCTGACACTCCGGGCAGTTCGCGAGGTGCTCGCGGATGTCGGCGGCCTCCGTCTTGCACACCTCGTGACGGAGGTACTCCTCCAGGTCTCGCTTGGCCTTGTCGCAGCCGCAGTCGCTCATTTCTTGCTCCCCTGCTTCGTCACGGTGAACCCCCGGGACGAGGCGTAATCGGCCAACAGGTCGCGGAGGAGTCGTCGGCCACGGTGCAGACGACTCATCACGGTCCCGATGGGCGTTTTCATGATGTCGGCGATCTCCTGGTAGGCGAAGCCCTCCACGTCGGCGAGGTACACCGCGAGGCGGAAGTCCTCCGGGATGGCCTGCAACGCGTTCTTCACGTCGCTGTCCGGCAGGTGATCGATCGCTTCGGCCTCGGCGGAGCGGCTGGAGGTGGCGCTGATCGACTCGGCACCGCCCAACTGCCAGTCCTCGAGGTCGTCGATGGTGCCCTGGTACGGCTCGCGCTGCTTCTTCCGATACGTGTTGATGTACGTGTTCGTGAGGATCCGGTAGAGCCACGCCTTGAGGTTGGTGCCCTGTTCGAACTGCGCGAACGCGGCGAAGGCCTTCACGAACGTCTCCTGGACGAGGTCCTGAGCGTCCGACGGGTTCTTCGTCATGCGCATGGCAGCGCCGTACAACTGGTCGATGAACGGCAGTGCCTGTGCTTCGAACAGTGATCGGGGGTCCGGCTCGGCCGGAAGGGCTTCTGGGTCGACGGAGGTCATCACCGGCCAGTCTACGGCCAGCGCCAGACGGCCGTGATCGGCCTCCGTCACCGGTCGTTCCAGTACCGCTGTGGACATCCGCTCCTCCTTCTGCTCTCGACCCCGACTACTGTTGGAACCAATGTTGACCAATCCGTATTCCGCACCAGATTTCGACGTGTACGGCGATGCCGAACCCGAGCACGACGACGCAGCCTGGCCGGCGCCCGTCGCGGGCGGTCCGGTCGATGCGACCGTCTCGCTTCCGGGCTCGAAGTCGCTCACGAACCGCGAGCTCGTCCTGGCCGCTCTGGCCGACGGGCCCTCCCTCCTGCGCGCCCCGCTCCACTCGATGGACAGCACCAACATGGTCGAGGCGCTGCGCGCACTCGGAACCACCATCGTCGAGCGACCGGCGTCGGGCGCTTTCGGCAAGGACTGGCTCGTCACGCCGGGCGAGCTGTTCGGCAGCACGACCGTCGAGTGCGGGCTCGCCGGCACCGTCATGCGGTTCGTCCCACCGCTGGCCGCCCTCGCCCTCGGGCCGACCGTGTTCGACGCCGACCCCTCGGCCAGGAACCGGCCGATGGCCACCATGATCGGCTCGCTCCAGGCGCTCGGCGTCGACATCAGCGACGACGGCCGAAAGGCGCTCCCCTTCACGGTGCACGGCACGGGCACGGTGAAGGGTGGCAAGCTCACGATCGACGCGTCGTCGTCGAGCCAGTTCGTGTCCGGCCTCCTGCTGGCCGCAGCCCGCTTCGAGCAGGGCCTCCACCTCGTCCACGAGGGCGATCGTCTGCCGAGCCTGCCGCACATCGAGATGACCATCGCGGCCCTCGCGGCCCGCGGGGTCGCCGTGGAACAGCCCTCCGTCGGTGAGTGGGTCGTCGCCCCCGGCACGATCGCCGCGCTCGACGTCGACCTCGAGCCCGACCTCTCCAACGCCGCACCGTTCCTCGCCGCGGCGCTCGTCACCGGCGGAAGCGTCACGCTCCGCGGCTGGCCCACCTCCACCACCCAGGTCGGTGCCGACCTGGCGGACCTCCTGCCCCGCTTCGGCGCGACGGTCACCCTGGACGGCGACCGCCTCACCGTCACCGGCGGCGAGCGGATCACCGCGGTCGACCTCGACCTGACCACCGGCGGTGAGCTCGCGCCCGCCCTCACCGCCCTCGCGGCACTCGCCGACGGACCGTCGACCATCACGGGCATCGGGCACATCCGTCACCACGAGACCGACCGCCTCGCGGCCCTCGCGACGGAGATTAACAAGCTGGGTGGCGCCGTCACGGAGCTCCCGGACGGTCTCCGCATCGAGCCGCGCCCCCTCCACGGCGGCGAGTGGTCGAGCTACCACGACCACCGCATGGCGACCACGGGAGCGATCCTCGGTCTCGTCGTGCCCGGGGTCACCATCGAGAACGTCGCCACGACCGCGAAGACGCTGCCGCAGTTCACCGAACTGTGGCATGCGATGGTCGGGGGCTGAATCGATGAGCTGGTGGGACGACGGCGTCGACGACGACGAACCGGAACTCGACGAGTCGAGCATCAGGATGCGGCCGAACCCGAAGGCGAACCGCCCACGGACGAAGACGCGGCCCGAGCACCTCGATGCACTGACCGCCCGCGTCCTCGCGGTCGACCGCGGTCGCTACACCGTGCTCCTCGACGAAGGCACGCCCGAGGAGCGCGTCCTGACGTCGACTCGCGCTCGTGAACTCCGCAAGCAGGCCATCGTGACCGGCGACCGGGTTGACGTCGTCGGCGACACCTCGGGCGCCGAGGGCACGCTGTCGCGCATCGTGCGGATCGTGCCGCGCACGACGCTGCTCCGCCGCAGCGGCGACGACACCGACGCCATGGAGCGCGTCGTCGTCGCCAACGCCGACCAGATGCTCATCGTCGTGGCTGCGGCGAACCCCGAACCACGGGCCCGACTCGTCGACCGCTACCTCGTCGCCGCCTACGATGCGGGGATCACCCCGATCCTCTGCATCACGAAGACGGACCTCCAGGACCCCGACGAGTTCCTCGCGAACTTCGCCGGGCTCGGCCTGCGGGTGTTCCGCAGCCGGGAGGACGACGTCCCTCTCGCAGAGATCACCGAAGCCCTCATCGGTCACGACACGGTCTTCGTCGGCCACTCGGGCGTCGGCAAGTCCACCCTCGTCAACGCCCTCGTCCCGACCGCTGAGCGCGCCACGGGGCATGTGAACGTCGTCACCGGTCGTGGCCGCCACACCTCCTCGTCGACCGTCTCGTTGCGCATCGAGGCGCCCGGAGGATCCGGGTGGGTCATCGACACCCCGGGCGTCCGCTCGTTCGGTCTCGGACATGTCGACACCGCCAACATCCTGAAGTCGTTCACCGACCTCGCGGAGATCGCGCTCGAGTGCCCACGCGGCTGCACCCATCTGCCCGACGCCCCCGACTGCGCGATCATCGAGGCCGTCGCAGAGGGGCGGCTCGGGGAGAACGGCCCGGCACGCCTCGACTCGCTCCAGCGGCTGCTGGGGACCTTCGCCACGATCAAAGCCGACCAGTACTCCTGACTAGGCTTGGGGTATGCCTGAACCCCTCCGTCTCTCCGCCGGCGACCCGGCCCCCACGTTCACCCTCACCGACCAGGACGGCACCAGCGTGTCCTTGTCGGACTTCGCCGGACGACGGGTGATCCTCTACTTCTACCCCGCCGCGATGACACCCGGCTGCACCACCCAGGCGTGCGACTTCCGCGACAACCTCGCATCGCTCAGCGGTGCCGGGTACGTGGTGCTCGGCGTCTCGAAGGACTCCGTCGAGAAGCTCAAGGCCTTCCAGGAGGAGGACGGGCTCACGTTCCCGCTCCTCAGCGACCCGGAGTTGACGGTCCACCAGGCGTACGGAGCCTACGGCGAGAAGAACTCCTACGGACGCATCGTCACGGGAGTCCTCCGCTCGACGTTCGTCATCGACGAGACGGGCACCCTCACCCTCGCCCGGTACAACGTCAAGGCCACCGGCCACGTGAAGAGCCTCCGCAAGGCCCTCGGCCTCGACGCCTGACGCGTCGCGGCTGGACCATCACGACCGACACGTCGCGCTCAGATCTCGCGTCGGGTCACGGCGGCGACCGCCGGCGTGAACAGGAGCCCGAGGACGGCCAGCGACGGCAACAGCAGGAACCACCCGATCGCGGGTTGCGCGAAGACCCCCTGGAACGCGCCGACGGCGACCGCGATCTGCACGAGCTGCCAGGTGACCGCTCCCCCGCGGATCCAGCTCCGTCCGCGGATCGCGCCGAGGGCGAGCGCCGTGACGAACGCCGTGGCGATGAGCAGGATCACGAAGATCGCCAGTGCGCTCGTGAACGAGGCCGGCGTCGCCGCGACCAGCTCGAAGAGGAACCAGGCCGAGAGCCCGATCATGAGCAACGCCTCGGCGACGAGCAGGACGATGAAGGCCAGCACCGCCGGATGACGACGCTCCTCCGGGTTCGGAGCGGAAGTGGCGTTTCGATCGGTACTCACAGGGTTCACCCAAACTTGGCTATTGATTTGCTCTTACCGATATGAAACCATGTTTGAGGCCGACATGAGGTCCACGAGGGTGTGGACAGATCCCGAATCCCGGACGATCATCCCCCTCGCATTTCGGCTTTCGCTTCCCGATACCCCTCACTCGGTTGAAGAAATCTCACCATGCAATAAAAGGAGCTCCCCTATGGATTGGCGCGATAAAGCTGCCTGCCTGACCGTCGACCCGGAATTGTTCTTCCCGGTCGGGAACACCGGTCCGGCGGTCGATCAGATCGACAAGGCGAAGGCCGTGTGCGCCACCTGCAGTGTCACGGAGCTGTGCCTCCAGTACGCGCTCGAGACCGGCCAGGACTCCGGCGTGTGGGGCGGCCTCAGCGAGGACGAGCGTCGCGCTCTCAAGCGTCGCGCGGCCCGCGCCCGCCGCGCCTCCTAACCCCAGACGAGAACCCCGGGTGCCGAACGGCCCCGGGGTTCTCGCATGCCCGCGGCCGTTCACGAGGCACCAGGACCTCAGCTCTTGGCGACCCAGCGCATCGGGATCGCGATCGTGACCTCGGTGCCGCTCCCCATGAGCGTGTGCCAGTCGATCGTCCCGCCCAGTTCCCCCTGGATGAGCGTCCGCACGATCTGCGTGCCGAGACCGGACCCGACCTTCCCCTCCGGGAGCCCTACGCCGTTGTCGCGGACCTGCACGCTCAGCAGCTCGTCCGTGCGGTCGGCCGTGATCTCCACGTCGCCGTCGCGGCCGTTCAAGCCGTGCTCCACCGCGTTGGTGACGAGTTCGGTGAGCGCGAGGGCGAGTGGCGTCGCGTACTCGCTCGGGAGCACGCCGAACGAGCCGGAGGACTTCGGGCGGACCGTGGTGTTGTGGGAGCTCGCCACTTCGGCGATGAGCAGGAGCACGCGCTCGAAGACCTCGTCGAAGTCGACGTTCTGGTTGAGCCCCTCGGACAGCGTGTCGTGCACGACCGCGATGGCGGCCACGCGCCGCATGGCCTGCGTGAGGGCGTCGTGGGCGTCCTCCGAGTGCGTCCGCCTGGCCTGGATCCGCAGGAGCGACGCGACCGTCTGGAGGTTGTTCTTCACCCGGTGGTGGATCTCGCGGATCGTCGCGTCCTTCGTGATGAGTTCCTGCTCCTGGTGACGCAGTTCGCTGACGTCGCGGCAGAGCACGATCGCGCCGACCCGCTCGCCGCGGCTCCGCAACGGGATCGCCCGGAGGGAGACCGTCACACCCTTGTCCTCGATGTCGGTCCGCCACGGCGCCCGACCGGTGACGACGAGTGGCAGCGACTCGTCGACGGTGACGGTCCCCGTCCCGGAGAGCAGATGGGTCGTGACGTCCGCGAGCGACTCGCCCTCGAGTTCCTCGGCGAAGCCGATCCGGTTGAAGGCCGAGAGCGCGTTGGGGCTGGCGAAGGTGACGGTGCCGTCGACATCGAGCCGGATCAGGCCGTCGCTCGCGCGCGGTGCGCCACGGCGTGGTCCGGTCGGCGCACCGAGATCCGGGAAGTCGCCGACCGCGATCATCTCGAACAGGTCGCTCGCGCAGTCGTTGAAGGTGAGTTCCTGGCGGCTGGGCGTGCGAGCCTCACCGAGATTGGTGTGGCGGGTGATGACCGCGATCGGTCCGTCGGCATTGGTCGTCTCGGTCGGAGATATCCGCCGGGCGACGGGTACGGCACGAACCCTGGTCGGGGTCTCCTCGTACCAGTCCGGTGCGGACGACTCGATGATCCGTCCACTCTCGAAACAGTCGGTGACCTGCTTGCGCCATTCCTGCTTGATGGATTGTCCGACGAAGTCGCGATAGAAGAGTGTCGCGGCACTCGACGGACGCGAATGCGCGACTGCGATGAAACTGCCGGAATCGGTCGGTACCCAGATGACGATATCGGCGAACGCCAGATCCGCGAGGAGTTGGCTGTCAGCGAGCAGCATGTGCAGCCACTCCACGTCGGCCGCACTGGAGCGGCCCTGGGCGAGAACGAGATCACTGAGCGTCGACACGATGCCAGTCTAGGCTCGGCTGGCCTGCACCGAGTGCGCCGGGCGTCCCCTGACGACCGCTGATCGGGCAGGCACGGAACGACGACGGCGCTCAGCGGCCCGCCTGGGGCCGCTGAGCGCCGTCGATCGGACGTGATGCGTCAGTTGGCCGCGCGGTAGGCGTCCTGGACCGCCTGGGGGATGCGTCCGCGCGACGACACGGCGTGCCCGTTCTTCGCGGCCCACTCGCGGATCGCGGCGAGGTTCTCGGCGCTGTTGCGGGTGCTGGTGCTCGAGGTGCGGCGCCCACGCTTGACCGGGCGTCCGGCTCCGATGTACGGCTTCAGCGACTCGCGGAGGTTCTTCGCGTTGTCCGCACCGAGATCGATCTCGTATTCGGTTCCGTCGATCGCGAACCGGACGGTCTCTCCTGATCCGGAAGCGAGTTCGCTGCCGTCGAGATCGTCGATGTATGTGGTGATGACTTTCTGAGCCATGGGGGTCCTCCTGAAGATATCCGTGGTGAGTCCGACGGTTATCCGATCATATCGAACACCACCAAGCGAATCTGAATACCGACACGATATCGGAGTAATTCATCACCCAACGGATAGCGATGCATCGGAGGAGAATGCAGATGCATATATCGGCGCGCAAATGCATATTCGGTTGATCACCCAATTGTATTGAGTGACTTCGTCGGAACTATTCCGCTCGGCGCGATCCACTCCGCACACGACGCCCGCGTGCTCCACCCGCCGAGCGCCGCGAGCGGTCCCGCACCGGCGTCGACGGTTGGTCGAGGACGGTGGACACGAACCGCCGCAGCGCGACGGGAAGCGCTCCGCGCGGGGCCTGGTCACGCAGGCTCCTCCCCGCGATCACCGCGGCGTCCACCACCCGTTGGTCCTCCGGCAGGAGCGCGGCCGCTTCGATCCCGCCGAAGCGGGAGAGCGTGGACGCCAGCTGGCCGGCCGGACCGGTACCGAGCGCGACGCCACGCAGCCGGTTCACGACCACCGAGATGCGCGACGGGTCGACGAGTTCGACGAGTTCCGCGTGCCCGCGGAGCAGCCTCGTGACCCCGACCGGGTCGGCCGCGCCGACCTCGACCACCCGGTCTGCGGACCCGAGGACGGCGAACGCCGCCCCGTTCCGTCTGGGCGCGAACAGGTCGCTCGAGATCTCCTCGTCCGCCTCCAGGCAGAATGCCGTGTCGATGACGATGTCGTCCATCCACGCCCGGCACCGTTCGATGGTCGTCGTGACGCGCTCCGTCGACAGTTCCGTCCAGCGCGCCGCACGGGAGATGCCGGTCAGGACACGGAACGCCCCGGACGGCGACGGATGGACGACCGCGATCCGCTCGAGCTGCTCGATGTCGAGCGCTCCACTTCCGGCCAGCCGGCAGGCCGCGGCGAACCCGGGTGCCTCGTCGAGGAGGCCGAGCATGGCCGCGACGGATGACCCGTAGGTGTCCGCGTCGATGAGGACGACCCGTCGTCCGCGGGCGGCGAGTTCACTGGCGATGCCCGCGGCGACGGTGGTCGTGCCGGGCGACCCGGCCGCGCCCCACACCGCGATGACCCGCCCGGCGGCCTGGGCGACCGGACGAGGGCCGTCACCGCCGAGGTCGAGCGGCGCGATGGTCCGATCCAGCTCCTCGGGATCGACCGGCAGGAGGACGATGTCGACCAGGCCCAGCCCCGCCGCATGGCGACGCTCGGACTCACCGGACGCGAGCGCCACGACCCTCGTACCCACGCGGTCCGCGAGGTCGATGAGTTCGGCGCTCAGGCGGTCGACCCCGGGTGACACGAGCAGTACGTCGACGGGCGTCCCGGCACCGATGCGCTCGTCGAGTTCGGCGCCGTCGTGACAGCGCCAGGCGACGCGGTGTCCGAGGTCGAGCATCGTCGCGAGGATCTCGCCCTCGACCCGCGGATCGAGGGCGAGTCCGACACGCAGCATCAGCGTTCGCCGGGCTCGGTGGGGACCACGGACAGCAGGTGCGCTGCAGCCGTCGCCGAGAGGACCGTCGCGACGGCCGAGCGTGGGACCGCGAGCTCGAGCGCGACCGAGCCGCGGCCGGACAGGAGCCCTTCGTCCTCCCCGACCCGGACGACCGTCGCAGCCGAGACCAGCACCTCCGGCACTCCGTACCCGTCGCCGTCCGGCGCGGCCGCCCAGAGGTCGACGACGGTCCCCGGCACGACGTCGGCGCCGAGCCGGCCGGCCGGTTCGACGACGAGCGTGGTCACGCCGACGGCGCTCGCCTCGCCGAGCGCGTCGAGCGGTACGAGCTCCCCCGCCGCGATCGTCCGCGTGACGACGATTCCCGCCGGCGGTGCCGCTCCGGCTCCGAGGTACCCGCTTTCGACCGATCCCAGACGTGCGTCGATCACCTGGAGTGAGGAGCGGTCGAGCCGCGTTCCGGGCGTCAGCGTCTCGGAGGCCGCATACACCGGGGTCGTCCGACTCGAGGTCGTGACGAGCCACCACACCCCCAGGATCGACGCGACCACCAGCATGAGGCCCACGAGGAAGCGTGGGTCCACCCAGATGCGCGACCGGGACACCGGCCGTCCGCCGACACCATGACGCAGTCCGGCGAGACGGTCGCTCATCCGCTCGTCGCCGTCGCTTCGCGCCCCTCCGGATTCCGATCCGTGTCCCCGCTCGCTTCCCCGCACCGTCTCCTCCTTCATGGGCACCCCGCGCGCCGCTTCCGGTCCCATGCTGCCCGGGCTCCGGACATCGCGCCGAAGTTATCCACAGCCCGGCGGACGATGCTCGCGCGAGAGGATAATCGAGGAATGGAATCGCAGCGCGATGCGGCCCCGCTCGGTCGCTTCCTCACCGTCGCCGACACGGCCGAGGTCTTGAACGTCTCGGCCCAGCACGTGGCCGAGCTCATCTCGAGCGGTGAGCTGCCCGCCATCCGGATCGGGCGCAGCGGACCGTGGCGCATCGAGTTCCCGGCGCTCGAAGCCTTCATCAGCGGTCAGTACGAGGAGGCACGTCGTGCAGGCCTCTGGCATCAGGCGCAACTCACCGAACTCGCCGAGTTCTCCGGCGCACCGATGCTCCGGCCCGTGCCTCCCCTCGGCTGAGCCCCGGCCCCGGCGGGCGCCCGCCGAAACGCCTCAGGCAGCTCGCTCGACGATGACGACCTCCGAGAGCACGACGACGCGGATCTGTTCGACGCTCCGGCTCCGGCGCGGCGACCCCGGCTCGTGGACGGCCAGATCGAGATGATCGCGGCCCACCCGGTCGATCGTGCCCGTCCAGCTGCCCGTCCGGGTCCGCACGACCACCGCAGCACGGCGCCGGCACAGATCACGGAGCAGGAAGGAGACGGTCAGGCGGTCGAGCAGCCGCGGTTCGCGGACCGCGACGTCGTCGAGACTCCAATCGACCTGGGTCTGCGTCATGGCGACTGCCGCGATCGCATCGAACGGGACGACGACCTCCCGGCCGCCCGGGGTGCCGGAATCGGCCTGCAACCAGTCCTTCCCGATGCTCCGGACCCGCAGCCGCCAGGTCGTCCCGTCGACGAGTTCGACGACGAGCGGTCCCGGTGCGCCGGCATCGCCGCAGAGGGCGACCAGCCGCTCACGGAGGGTGAGACGCCCACGCCGGAGCCGCTCGGCCTCGATGCGGACGGCGTCGTCGTCGACAGCGAGCTCGTCGTCGAGCTGACCGGCGAGATCGTCGAACAGGCTGTCCCAACGCATACGCCGACGGTAGTGCGCCGAGAGCGGCCTCGTCCTGCGTTCTCCACAGACCCCTGGTCCTGGACGCGGGGTACCTGACATGATGAGTGTGACATTTCAGATTCCGGTCGCCCGACTCGTGGCGCCCGCGCACCCCTCGGAGGCCCCATGAGCACCGCTGCCCGGCACGACGACGACGAGCCCGAAGCACGCACGGCTCGCCTCCGGCCCGCGCCTCCGCTCCCCGAGCGACGCACGCGAGAGGTGCGGGCGGCCGCCCGGACCGGTGCGGACGACTACTTCGCGCCCCAACCGGCGCCCCGCGCCGAGCTCCCCGATCCGCGACCACTGCTCGAGAACCTGACTCGGAGCGTGATCGAGGTGATCGCCGGAGCCCGCGATCTCACGCAGCTCGCGCGCTGGATCACCGCCGACGTGCACACCGTCCTCCTGAAGCGCGTGATCCTCGCCGAACGGGCACGACGCGTCCGCGGCGTCCCGGGCACCGTCCCGGTCGTCTCGATCGGCACCGTGACCGTCTCCGAGCCACGCGACGGCGTCGTGGAGTCCGTGGTCATCGTCCACGGACGAGCCCGGTCCCGAGCCGTGGCCATCCGACTGGAGGGCTTGGACGGCCGCTGGAGGGCGACCTCGGTGAGCGTGCTCTGACCGCCGCTGCATCCGCGCAGCACCCGACAGACGAGAGCCCTCCGGACCGATGTCACCATGGTCCGGAGGGCTCCCGTTTCGTGCCGGCGTGGGCCTACTTCTTCTTGCCCTGCTTGCGACGGTCCGAACGGTTGCTCGGAGCAGCCGCAGGGGCTTCTGACTGCTGACCGAAGGCCCCGCGCGACGCCTTCGCGGCCGGGGCCGCCTTCGTCGCGGGAGCCGCATCGCCGGCGGGACGGTTCGTCTGCTGGAGGCGCTGTGCGCGTTCGGTGGCCGCCTTCTCGATCTGCCCGCGCTGGTTGCGGACCTCGACCCCGCCCTGCTCGGTCGGTGCGGAGTAGCTGAGCTTCTCGGTGTCGGGGGTCTCCTGCGTGAGGCCCTTGGCCGTGATCGCCGGTGCGGCCGTGCCGGCATCGACCTCGCCGGCGACCTCGACCTCGAGGTTGAACAGGAAGCCGACGCTCTCCTCACGGATCTGGCCCATCATCTGCTGGAACATCGCGTAGCCCTCACGCTGGTATTCGACCAGCGGATCGCGCTGCGCCATGGCCCGGAGACCGATGCCGTCCTTCAGGTAGTCCATCTCGTACAGGTGGTCGCGCCAGCGGCGGTCGATCACCTGGAGGACGACGCGGCGCTCGAGCTCGCGCATCGCCGGGGCACCGAGCGACTCCTCGCGGTTGGTGTAGGCGAGTTTGGCGTCGGAGAGGATCTCGCGGCGCATGAAGTCGCGGTTGATCCGCCCCTTCGTCCCAGCCTCCTGGACGACCTCGTCGATCGTCAGGCCGACGGGGTAGAGCGTCTTCAGTTCTGCCCAGAGTGCGTCGAAGTCCCAGTCGTCGCCGTTACCCTCGCCGGTGTGCTCGTCGAGGACGTCGTCGACGACGCTCTCCAGGAACTGCTGCGCACGATCGTGGAGGTCGTCTCCCTCGAGGATGTGGCGGCGGTCGGAGTAGATCGCCTCACGCTGCCGGTTGAGGACGTCGTCGTACTTGAGCACGTTCTTGCGGATCTCCGCGTTCCGCGCCTCGACTTGCGACTGGGCACTGCGGATCGCGCGGCTCACGATCTTCGACTCGATCGCGAGATCGTCGGGCACGTTCTGGCGCCCCATGAGGCTCTCCGCGGCTCCGGCGTTGAAGAGGCGCATGAGGTCGTCGGTGAGGGACAGGTAGAACCGGCTCTCGCCCGGGTCTCCCTGACGACCGGAGCGACCGCGCAGCTGGTTGTCGATGCGGCGCGACTCGTGGCGTTCGGTACCGAGGACGTAGAGTCCACCGGCGTCGATGACCTTGTCGGCCTCCTCCTTGACCGCTGCCTTCACCTCGGTGAAGACCTCGTCCCACGCGGCCTCGTACTCCTCGGGGGTGTCGATCGGGCTGAGGCCCTTGGCGTTCATCTCCGCGACGGCGAGGAACTCGGCGTTGCCGCCGAGCATGATGTCGGTTCCACGACCGGCCATGTTGGTGGCGACGGTGACCGAGCCGAGTCGGCCGGCCTGGGCGATGATCGCGGCTTCACGCGCGTGGTTCTTCGCGTTGAGGACCTCGTGCTTGACGCCCTTCTTGGCGAGGAGCCGCGACAGGTACTCGCTCTTCTCGACGCTCGTCGTGCCCACGAGGACCGGCTGGCCCTGCTCGTGGCGCTCGACGATGTCCTCGACGACCTGTGCGAACTTCGCCTCCTCGTTCTTGTACACGAGGTCCGACTGGTCGATGCGCTGCATGGGGCGGTTGGTCGGGATCGGGACGACGCCGAGCTTGTACGTCGACATGAACTCCGCCGCCTCGGTCTCGGCCGTACCGGTCATGCCGGACAGCTTCTCGTAGAGACGGAAGTAGTTCTGGAGCGTCACGGTCGCGAGGGTCTGGTTCTCGGCCTGGACGGCGACGCCCTCCTTGGCCTCGATCGCCTGGTGGATGCCCTCGTTGTAGCGACGTCCGACCAGGATGCGACCGGTGTGCTCGTCGACGATGAGCACCTCGCCGTTCATCACGACGTAGTCCTTGTCCTTCTTGAAGAGCGCGCGGGCCTTGATCGCGTTGTTCAGGAAGGAGATGAGCGGGGTGTTGGCGGACTCGTAGAGGTTGTCGATGCCGAGGTAGTCCTCGACCTTCTCGATGCCGGGCTCGAGCACGCCGACGGTGCGCTTCTTCTCGTCGACCTCGAAGTCCTCACCGGGCTCGAGTCGTACCGCGAGCCGGGCGAACTCCTGGAACCAGCGGTTCGCCTCACCGGAGGCCTTCCCGGAGATGATGAGCGGGGTCCGTGCCTCGTCGATGAGGATGGAGTCGACCTCGTCGACGACGGCGAAGAAGTGACCGCGCTGGACCATGTCCTTGGCCTGCCACGCCATGTTGTCGCGGAGGTAGTCGAAGCCGAACTGGTTGTTCGTACCATAGGTGATGTCGGCCGCGTACTGCTCGCGGCGCTGCTCCGGCGTCTGCCCCTCGACGATCACGCCGGTCGTCATGCCGAGCGCACGGAAGACGCGCCCCATGATCTCCGACTGGTACGACGCGAGGTAGTCGTTCACCGTGACGATGTGCACGCCCTTGCCGGCGATGGCGTTCAGGTAGGCCGGAAGGGTCGCGACGAGCGTCTTGCCCTCACCGGTCTTCATCTCGGCGATGTTGCCGAGGTGGAGCGCGGCGCCACCCATGATCTGGACGTCGAAGTGACGCATGCCGATCGTGCGGCGTGCAGCTTCGCGCACCGCCGCGAAGGCTTCGGGGAGGAGGTCGTCGAGGGTCTCGCCGTTCTCGAAGCGCTCGCGCAGCTCGACGGTCTCGCTCTTCAGCTCCTCGTCGCTCAACTCCGTGAAGTCGTCCTCGAGGGCATTGACCGCCTTCGTGAGGCTGGTCAGCTTCCGGAGGATGCGACCTTCGCCGACGCGAAGGATCTTCTCAAGTGGTGAGGCCACGAATTGCTCTCCATTACGTGTTCCTGATCTCCGTCCTGGTCGACTGACCGGAACGGACGGGGTGCACCAGAACGGGGCAGTCCTCTGAACATGTTAGCGGGGAGTCCCTTGAGTGGACGCTGTGTATCGAGGGGCGGACGGATGTCGACGGAGCGCCGCCGCAGTGCGGGACGGACGGCTCACTAGGCTGGCGACACCCTACCGCGTAGGTAATTCATGGAGGTTCGATGTCGGTCAAGCACGGTCTGCTCGCGATCCTCGCGCTCGGTGACGACTACGGGTACCGTCTGCGTGGCGAGTTCGACCGGCGGACGACGCCCGACACACCGCTCAACGTCGGCCAGGCCTATGCGACCCTCGATCGTCTCGAGCGGGACGGGCTCGTCGAGCGCGCCGCCGTGGACGCACAGGGGCATGTCTTCTACCGCATCACCGCCGACGGGCGCGACGTCCTCGAACGGTGGTGGGCGACACCCGTCACGGCGAGTGCCTCTCGGGACGAACTCCCGAACAAGGTCGCCCTCGCGGCGTCGCTCGAGGGCGTCGACGTGTTCGGGGTCATCGCCGTCCAACGCGCGTGGGCACTCGATCTCGTGCAGCAGCTCGACGAGGACCTCTCGGTGCTCCCCCCGACGCCGCAGGGTGACATCGCGTGGATCGGGCTCGAAGCCAGACGGCGACGCTCCCTGGCCGAGCTCGACTGGCTCGAGGCGACCTCGGCACGCCTGCGCGTGCACGACGCCGTCTTCGAGGTCGGCACCGACATGCCACGACGCGGCCGCCCGGCGAACCGGGCGACCGCGTCGGTCGGGGTGCAGGACGCTAGTTCGAGCCGTCCTCGAGGCTGATCACGCCGTAGTCCCAACCCTTGCGGCGGTACACGACGCTCGCCCGCTCCGACGAGGCGTCGATGAACAGGAAGAAGTCGTGGCCGACGAGTTCCATGCGGTCGACGGCGTCCTCGACGCTCATCCACTCCGCTGGGAATTCCTTCGTGCGGATGACGACCGGCGAGTACGCCTCCTGCTCCTCGTCCTCGTGGGTCAGCGTCGCGACGCTGCCGGTCGCGACCTGCTCGAGCAGCTCCGGTGCGGCAGGGGTGATGTCGACGCCGCTGAACCCCTCGCTGCTGGCGGCGTGCAAGGAGGTGCGGTGCTTGCCACGGTGCTCCTTCTTGCGGTCCTTCGAGCGGCGGACGCGCTCGAGCATCCGCGCGATCGCGAGATCGAAGGCCACGTACTTGTCGGAGCCGGTCGACTCCGCACGAACCAACGGTCCGGGGCCGACGAGCGTCAGCTCGACACGGTCCTCGCCCTTGCGCCCGTTGGCGTCGTGATGGCGGGACACCTTGATGTCGAGCGACTGCGCCTGCTCGACCAGATGGGCGACCTTCTCCGCCTTCTCGGTCGCGTACTCGCGGAACCGATCGGTGATGCCGAGTCCAAGTCCGACGATGTTGATATCCACGTTCGACCTCCTCATCCGGCTGACCACCCGGTCCCGGGCGGTCCTTTCACGCCGTTCTGCCACCGTAGTGCCCGAGCCTGCGGAAGTCATCAGCGGCGTTCAGGGAACGTTCATCTTCCGGCCTCGTGACCCGCCGTCCGTTCACGGTCCGACCCTGGCGAGGGCCACGACACCGACCACGAGACCACCACCGTCGCGCATCGCCCGAACGGCCTCCCCGACGGTGGCCCCCGTCGTGACGACGTCCTCCACGAGGAGGAAGCGGCGTCCGTCGAGCCGCCGCGCCGCGACCAGTGCCCCGGCGAGGTTCTCCAGACGCTCAGCCCGGCCGAAGTCCCGCTGGTCGGCTGGTTGCCGTGCCCACCGCAGCGGGCGCGACGGTCTGGTGCCGAGCCGACGCACGAGCTGCTCCACCGGATGGAAGCCCCGCTCGCGGGCGGCGCATCGCCTGGCCGGGATCGTCGCGATCTCCGGCGAGACGCCGCCCATCGCCCGGCTCGCCTCGAGCACGGCGGACCGGAACGCCGGTTCGAGCGCGGCGGCCAGCGGTCGGACGAGGCCGGTCCGGGCGTCCTCTTTGTAGGCGAGGAGGACGGCGCCGACGAACTCGTCGTACCGACGGGCGGCGAGACCGGGGGTACCGCCCGCATCGCTCCACCGCACGAGGTGGGCATCGTCGTCGGAGGCCGCCGGCCGGACCAGCCGCCCGAGGCAGTCGTCGCACAGCCCACGGTCCGGCGCACCGCATCCGGCGCACGTGACCGGGACCAGCAGGGCCCACGCGTCCAGGCAGGCTTCGCGGACATGAGCGAGGGGCGCACTTCGACTCGACGAGGATCGCATCATCCGATGGTCACGCCCACGCAGCGCGTCCGGTGGCGCATCGTCCGAGACGCAGACGGCTCCGGGACTTCGGACGCGCTGTGGAGCGCGCTCACTCAGTCCGGCGACCCCAGCTGGGTCGCGATGAACCGGACGTCGCTGCCCGCCTCCTGCCAGCTCGATCCACGGGGCAACAGCAGCCGGCCGTCACTCGTGAGGGCGCGCAGTTGCGTCGGTCCGTTGCCCCCGACCAGGTTCGTGACGTCCGCCAGCTTGGGCACGGGCGCGGAGCGGCCGCCGATCTGCTGCGTGACGATCGTCGTCCCGTCACCGCCGCCCAGCAGGACGGCGACCGTGATGTCGTCGACCCAGGTGACGGTCGTCGCCTCCGTGGACATCACCCGGAGCTCCACCGGGTCGCCGAGTCGCAACGGCGCGTTCCGGTCACCGCGGATGATCGCGGCGGCCACGAGCCGCGACTGCGTCCCGTCCCTGAGCAGCGCGACGAGGCGCGTTCCCTCCCGGGACACCTGGATCGAATCGATCGTGGACGCGCCGGTCCAGCTCGTCGCGACCTGCACCGTGCCACCCGCGGCGTCGTGCGCGAGCAGTGCGGACGGCGCCGCTGCCGGGACCGTCCAGGTGAAGCCGAACGGGTCCATCGTCGGCGGGAGGAGGCCCGGGCGGTTGTCGACGAGCCGGACGTCGCCGTCCGCCTGGATCACCGTGACGCCGGCGGCGGAACGGACCGCGGCCTGGTCATGGTCGGCGGACAACACGGCCGCGTCGGCCCCGGCCGCCACGACCGCCGCCGATATCCCCGGCACGGCCTCGAGCCGGTTCCCCGAGGCGAAGCCGAACTCGTCCCCGCGCTGGACGAGTGCCCGGGGGTCGACGCGTGGTGCGGCGAGCGACAGCGGCGAGACCGTCTGCGTGGAGTTGCCCACGACGGTGATCGCGACGTTCGAGACGGCGGCGACCCCGCCGACGCTGCCCGAAAGCTGCACCAGGCTGCTGCTCAGTTGGAGTTGCATCCGCTGGAGGGTGACCGCGTCCGCCTGCAGGGCCGGTTTGGTCAGGTCCACGCGCGCGGTCCCTGCCTCGACCGGAACGGCGTCACTCGTGAGCGAGGTCCCCTCGGGGAACGCCGTCGCCACCGCGCCCTTCAACCATTCGGCCGGTCCGTCGAGGAGCGCCCCGACGATCCTCGTCGCGGTCGACGCTCGCGAGGGGAACCAGCGCTGGTCGGGGACGAGTCGGGTGAAACTCGGGTCGAAGTAGCTCAGGGAGTACGCCGCGAAGACGTCGGCGAACGTCGAGGACTCGAGGACGATGCCAGGCGGAGCAGCCGCGATGCGCCACTCCCCCCGCACCTGCTCGAAGGAGTAGGTCCAGCTGAGCGGCGACGAGTTCCCCGATTCGCGGTACTCACCCCGATCATCGACCGCCGCGACGGGGCTGACGGTGAGTTGCACCGTGTCGGCGACCGGGGCGAACGTGCGGCCGCCCTGGTCGATGGTCACTCCGGCGTCGGGATCCCAGTCGGACCGGAGCGCCGGTGCGAGGAACTCCCGCGCGATCTCGTAGTTGTTCTGCGGGCTCGCGGCGGCGTCGATGAAGCCCCGGAGGATCTGCTCCGGCGTCGCCCCCTCGGCGGGGCCCGGCGCGATGAAGTTGACGTCGACGTCGCCGCCGTCCCCCTCGACCGTGCCGCCGTCCTGCACGGAACCGCCCCGCGGGATGCCCACGCAGGCGGTGAGCACCACCACGAGGAGCATCGGCAGCGCCGCCGCAGCGATCCGACGTACTGCGGACCGTCGTCTCGGCGATCGTGCGGGGACGTCAACCACGAGCATCCTCCTTGTCGTCGTCCGTCGATCGCACGGTCGGGAGTGAGCGGGTCGTCGGCGCGGTGAGCTCGTCGACGATGGACTCGATCGCATCGTCGGGCGGCAGGCTGATGGGCGAGCGGACGATCTCCGTCCCGGGTTCGCGTGGGATGGTGAGGCGGAAGGACGAGCCGGCGGCGGGCTCCGACCAGACCTCCAGCCACCCCTCGTGCAGGACCGCGTCCTCGAGGGAGATCGCGAGCCCGAGCCCGGTCCCGCCGATGGTGCGCTTGCGCGACGGGTCCGCGCGCCAGAAGCGGTCGAACACGCGCTCGGTCGCCTCGCGCGTCATGCCCTGGCCGTAGTCGCGCACCGCGATCGCGACCGAGGACTCGTTGCTGTCCACCGACACCACGATCGGTTTGCCCTCGCCGTGCTCGATGGCGTTGCCGACGAGGTTGCGCACGATCCGCCGGATACGCCGAGGGTCCATCGGGACCGCAGAGTAGCCACCCGGTGCGACGATCCGGAGGTCCGAACCGGTGGGCTCCGCGAGCGGGCGGAGCTCCTCCACGACCTCTTCGGCGAGATGGACGAGACTCGTCGGTTCCAATTCGAGTTCGATGCTGCCCGCGTCGTAGCGGCTGATCTCCAGCAGATCGGCCAGCAGGATCTCGAACCGCCCGACCTGGTCGTGGAGGAGTTCGGCCGTCCGCTCGGTGGCCGGTGGGAAGGAGTCGCGCTGGTCGTAGAGCACGTCGCCGGCCAGGCGGATGGTCGTCAGGGGCGTGCGCAGCTCGTGCGAGACGTCCGAGACGAACCGTTGCTGCACGAGCGAGAGCTCCGCGAGTTCCTTGATCTGCTTCTGCATGCTGGCGGCCATCCCGTTGAAGGAGCGGGCGAGGATGGCGAGCTCGTCCTCGCCCTTCTCGGGCATCCGCACGTCCAGGTCACCGCCGGCGAGACGTTGACTCGTCTCGGCGGCGGACCGGATCGGTGTCGCGACGAAGCGGACGATGAACCACGCGGCACCACCGACGAGGATCATGAGGCCGACGCCCGCGACGAAGAGGGTCCGTTGCACGAAGCCGAGCGTCTGCTCCGATTCGCTCAGGTCGTAGCCGAGGTAGATCTCGTAGGAGCCGGCGGTCGGCATCGAGACCTCCGAGCCCACGACGATGCCGGCCGTCGACGAGCCGTCGGCCGCGGTGAGGGTGACCGACTGCCATTGGAGGGTGTCCGGGTCGGCCCGGACCGCCTCGGTCAGCGCGTCGGAGATGACACCGCCGCCGAGCCCCGGCGACTCGAAGCCCGGGGGTGTGACCTGACTGAAGTCCTGGCCCGGTGCTCGGTAGGCGGCGATGAGGCTGCTGCCGGACGTCGTCTGGAGATCGGTCCGCACGGTCCCCATGAGCTGCTGCAGGGCGACCCGCTCGCTGGCGTCGGACGCGTCGAGGATGCTCTGCGCGGACGCGATGGCGCGACCGGAGCCGCCGAGCGCCTGCTGCAGCCGGGACTGGAAGAGGTCGTTGCCGATGCTGAACGAGAGGTATGCGCCGGTCAGGAGGATGGCGAGTCCCGAGAGGCCGACCGTGATGGCGACCGTCCGGAACTGCAGCGAGCGCCGCCACTGCGAGCGCACCTGCTGCGGCCACCTCCGCCACAGCCGCCAGTCGGCCGCCCAGCCGGCGAGTCGGGAGGCCATGTCGGATCAGCCGGTGACCGCGCCGGCGCGGTATCCGACGCCACGCACCGTCATGACGATCTTCGGGTTGTCGGGGTCTTCCTCGACCTTGGCGCGGAGCCGCTGCACGTGGACGTTCACGAGTCGGGTGTCGGCCTTGTAGTGGTATCCCCAGACCTGTTCGAGCAGCATCTCGCGGGTGAAGACCTGCTGGGGTTTGCTGGCCAGTGCGAGGAGGAGGTCGAACTCCAGCGGCGTGAGCCCGATGACGCCGTCGGCGCGACGGACCTCGTGGCCCGCGACGTCAACGGTGAGGTCGCCGATGCGGAGGGTCTCCGCGAGGTCGGCGGCCGGCGCGCGCAGCCGCGTGCGGATCCGGGCGACGAGCTCCTTCGGGTTGAACGGCTTCACCATGTAGTCGTCGGCGCCGGACTCGAGCCCCTTCACCACGTCCGCGGTGTCGGACTTCGCGGTCAGCATGATGACCGGGACGCCGGACTCCTGACGGATCAGGCGGCACACCTCGATCCCGTCGATCCCCGGGAGCATGAGGTCGAGGAGGACGAGGTCGGGCTTGGTGTCGCGGAACGCCTGGAGCGCGCCGCCGCCGTCCGCGCAGAACGACGGCTCGAAGCCCTCGGTGCGCAGCACGATGCCGATCATCTCGGCGAGTGCGGTGTCGTCGTCGACGACGAGAATGCGTGCGTTCATAGCTCCGTCTCGGGTGTGACCGGCCGGCCGCGCTGCCTGACCGGTGTCCTTACGTCTCGCCTCAGCGTAGTCGAAGTGTCCAGGAGAACCGCCGAACCGCCGGTCGCGGGCAGGCTCGGTGTGACAACATGGAGGGGTTCGAGACGGCGAGGGGGTGTTGCTGATGGACACGGAACAGCGAGCCGGGGGCGAGATGGGCGATCAGGATCCGAACCCGTGGGCGACGCCGCAGGGGCCACAGCAGCCGGTGGCGCCGGAGCAGGCGACACCGCAGCCGTCCCCACCGCAGCCGTCCCCACCGCAGCAGGGGTATCCGCAGCAGCCCGGCTCTCCGCCGCTAGTCCCACAGGGAGCCCCACAGCAACCCGGCTATCCGCCGCAGCAGGGATACCCGCAGCAGCCCGGGTATCCGGCGCAGCAGGGATACCCGCAGCAGCCCGGGTATCCGGCGCAGGCGGCGTACCCACAGCCGGGATACGGCCAGCAGCCGTATCCGCAGCAGGTCCCGCCCCAGTACACCCAGCCGTACCCTCAGGCTCAGCAGCCCGGGTACGGGACCCCTCCCTCGGCTCCGACCGCCGCCTACGACGCGAATCCCTACGCGACCGGTGCGTCCTGGGCCCCGGGTCCCCAGCAGGGATGGGCACCACCGCCGAAGCCGGGGCTCATCCCGCTCCGGCCGCTGTCCTTCAGCGATCTGTTCGGCGCGCCCTTCCTCGTGCTGCGCCGCAACCCGAAGGCGACGTTCGGGAGCGCCCTGCTGCTGCAGGGTCTCACCGCCGTCCTCTCCCTCGTCATCGTCGGCGTCGTCACCTGGCTCTCGCTGAGCCGGCTGTCGCAGGCGGCCCCTGGCGAAGAGGACGCCATCAGCGCCGGGGCCATCACGGCCATCATCCTGTCCTTCCTCATCCCGGTGGCGGTCTCGATCGCCGGTAGCGCGATCCTGCAGGGCATCATCGCGCAAGAGGTCGCTCGCGGCACCCTCGGCGAGAAGCTGCCACTCGGCGTGCTCTGGCGGCGCACGAAAGCGCGCTTCCTGCCGCTCATCGGGTACACCTTCCTCCTGATCGGTGTCGTGACGGTGTTCATCGCCGTCGCCGTGGGCCTCGGATTCGTGCTGACCGGTCTCGGCGGGACCGCGGGCGTGGTCCTGACGGTGGTCATGGGCATCGGCGCCCTGCTCGTCCTGATCGCCGCTTCCGTGTGGCTCGGGACGAAGTTCTCCCTCACACCGAGCATCATCGTCCTCGAGAACGGCAGGGTGTTCCCCTCGCTCGCTCGCTCCTGGCGTCTGACCGACGGCTATTTCTGGCGGACCTTCGGCGTCCAGTTCCTCGTCTCATCGGTCGTCAGCGTCGCGTCGCAGGTCGTCGCGACCCCGATCAGCCTGCTCGCGAGTCTCGTCCCCGTGCTGTTCGTCGGGGTGGACTCGGAGGCGACCATGATCGTCGCCACCATCGCAGCGCAGGGCCTGTCCCTGCTCGTCTCCGTCATCATCGGCGCGATCACGGTCGTCGTCATCAGTGCCACGTCGGCGGTCATCTATGTCGACCTGCGGATGCGCAAGGAGGGGCTCGACCTCGACCTCGCGCGGTTCGTCGAGGCGCGCGCGGGCGGTCGCGAGACGGTCGACAACCCCTTCGACGCCGCCGCCGGGGGCAAAGCGATCCGATGAGCCCGCTGTTCTTCGCGTCGCGCCTCGACGTCCCGCTCGTCCCGGATGCACCGGGCGCCCGGGACCTCCTGCAGCGTGAGCTGTCGAAGCCCGAGTACCAGACGGCGCAACCGTCGTTGTGGGACATCGTGTCGAAGGCGTTCTGGGACTGGGTGAACTCCCTCCGGGTACCGGGTGAGGGCCCCTTCACCGGCCTGTTCCCGATCATCGCGATGACCGTGGTCGTCGTCGGGATCGTCATCGCGTTCATCGTGTGGGGCCTCCCCCGCCTCAACCGGCGGAGCGCCCGTCAGCTCGACCTCTTCGGCGAACGCGACGATCGGACCGCCGAGCGGTTGCGTCAGGACGCGAGGACCGCCGCCGCGGCCGGCGACTGGACACTCGCGCTCCAGGAGCTGTATCGGGCGATCGCTCGCGGACTGTCCGAGCGGACGATCGTCGTGGTCACCCCCGGCACGACGGCGCACGGTTTCGCCGCCAGGGCGGCGGCCGCGTTCCCGCAGGACGGGCGCGCGCTCGCGGAGGCCGCGGACGTCTTCGACGCCGTCCGCTACCTCGAGGCGACGGGTACCGAGGCACAGTACCGGGAGCTCGAAGCACTCGACACGCGGCTCTCCGTCGCCGCGCCGCAACTCCTCGCCGACCCCGAGGAGCTGGTCCGGTGACGCTCACGACGAAGCCCACGGAACATGGGCAGCCCGAGCCCGACGTCGCCACACCACGGCTGCGGACCCGGCTGCGACGGAACCGGTTCTGGATCATCGCGGCGGTCTTCGCGGTCGGGATCGCCCTCGTGCTCATGTTCGCGACGCGAGGCGCGTCGATCGACGCGGCGCTGCTCAGTCCGGGCAACCAGACCCCGAACGGCGGACGCGCGCTCGCGCAGGTGCTCCGTCAGGAGGGCGTCACCGTGACGGAGACCACCACGCTCGATGCGACGCTCGAGGCGGTCGAGGACACCGACAGCACCGTCCTCCTGTTCGATCCCAGCGGGCTGCTCGACGCCTCGCAGCTCGAGCGGTTGGGCGACGCCGACGCCGGACTCGTCGTCGTCACCCCCCGGGCCGCGGCGCTCCGCACCCTGTTCCCCGGCGTCTCGTTCGCGGGCAGCTCGGATGCCTCCGACGTCCTGTCGTCCGACTGCGGCGACCCCACCGCCGAGCGGGCGGGGACGGTCACCGGTGGCTGGACGCTGTACACGACCACCGACGCCGAGGGCTGCTTCACGGCCGACAGCGGCGGGAGCGCGGTCGTGACGCAGGCGGACGGCGCACGGGTGCTCCTCGGCTCGGCCGACGCCCTGACGAACGACGTCGTCGACCGTGCGGGGAACGCCGCCCTCGCGCTCGGCCTGCTCGGCTCGACCGAGCAGTTGGTCTGGTACCTGCCGAGCCTCGCCGACGTGCCCGTCACCGGCCCCCCGAGCCTCGACGCGCTGACGCCGAGCTGGGTCGCCGGGGTCACCGGCACCGTCATCATCACGGCGATCCTGGCCATGTTCTGGCGCGGGCGGCGCTTCGGCCCGCTCGTCATCGAGGACCTGCCCGTCGCGGTCCGTGCGAGCGAGACGATGGAGGGGCGCGCACGCCTCTACCAGCGGTCCGGCAACCGTCAGCGGGCGCTGGACGCGCTGCGGATCGGCACCGTGTCCCGCCTCGCGGTCGCCGTGGGCCTCTCGCGCCACGCCTCGGTCGTCGAGGTCGCCGACACGGTCGCCGGACTCGCCGGACTCGACCCTCGGCACGTGCGGTCCGTCCTGCTCGACGCCGTACCGACGAGCGACGCCGAGCTCGTCTCCCTGTCCGATCACCTGCTCGATCTCGAAGCCGCCGTCGCGCGCGCCACGGACCTCACCGGAAGGAACCATCCATGACCGACGCCCCCGTGCCAGGATCCACCGCACCGAACCCGGACGACCTCCGGCGAGCACTCGCCCAGGTCCGCGTCGAGGTCGGCAAGGCCGTCGTGGGTCAGGACGCCGCCGTCACCGGGCTCGTCATCGCGCTCCTCGCCAAGGGCCACGCGCTCCTCGAGGGTGTGCCCGGCGTCGCGAAGACGCTGCTCGTCCGATCACTCAGCCACGCGCTCAGTCTGGACACGAAGCGTGTGCAGTTCACGCCCGACCTCATGCCCGGCGACGTCACGGGCTCCCTCGTCTACGACGCCAAGACCGGGGAGTTCGAGTTCCGCGAGGGCCCGGTGTTCACGAACATCCTGCTGGCCGACGAGATCAACCGCACGCCCCCGAAGACCCAGTCCGCCCTGCTGGAGGCGATGGAGGAGCGCCAGGTCAGCGTCGACGGCCGTTCCCTCCCGCTCCCGGACCCGTTCATCGTGGCCGCCACGCAGAACCCGATCGAGTACGAGGGCACCTACACACTCCCCGAGGCGCAGCTCGACCGCTTCCTGCTGAAGCTCGTCCTCGACGTGCCCGAACGCGACGTCGAGGTGGAGGTGCTCCGGCGGCATTCCGCCGGGTTCAGCCCGCGCGACCTCACGGCTGCGGGTGTCCTGCCGGTCATGGGCGCGGCCGATCTGCGGGCGGCGCAGCTCGAGGTCGGACGCGTGGGTGCCAGCGCCGACGTCCTCGCCTACATCGTCGACCTCGCGCGCGCCACGCGGCGCAGCCCGTCCGTCCGGCTCGGCGTCAGCCCCCGAGGGACGACCGCCCTCCTCGCGTCGGCGAAGGCCTGGGCCTGGTTGAGCGGCTACCAGTCGATCACCCCCGACCACGTGCAGACGATGGTCCTCCCGGTGTGGCGCCACCGCATGCAGCTGCGACCCGAGGCCGAGCTCGAGGGTGTCTCGGTCGACGCGATCCTGCGCTCGATCATGCAGCAGGTGCAGGTGCCCATCTAGATGGCCGTCACCGGGAGGTTCGTCGCGCTCGTCGCGTTCGGCATCGTGCCGATCGTGGTGCTCGGCGTGCTCACGGGCGACGCCGCTCCGGCGTTCATCGCGTGGCTCGTGCTCGCCGCCGCGCTCGGAGCGCTCGACCTGGCGGTCGCCGGTTCGCCTCGGGACATCGTCCTGCAGCGGCAGCTGCCGTCCCGGGTCAGGCTCGGTGACTCGGCGACGAGCACCCTCTTCCTCACCAACCGAGGACGTCGCCGCGTCCGGGCGCTGGTGCGCGACGCCTGGCAACCATCGGCCGGCGCGCCCACCGAGCGGCTCCGCGTCGACCTCCCGCCCGGTGAGCGGCGGAGCCTCAGCCTGGTGCTCACCCCGTTCCGTCGGGGCGAGCGACGGGTGTCCCAGGTCACGGTGCGGTCGTTCGGTCCGCTCGGTCTCTTCGCTCGACAGGCGACGCTGAACAGCGCCGGGCACCTCCGGGTCCTGCCGGCGTTCACTTCCCGGAAGCACCTCCCGAGCCGGATCGCACGCCTCCGCGAACTCGACGGCGCGACGAGCGTCATGGTCCGCGGTCAGGGCACCGAGTTCGACTCCCTCCGCGAATACGTGCGAGGTGACGACGTGCGTTCGATCGACTGGCGTGCCACGGCACGACGCGGCGACGTCATGATCCGCACCTGGCGGCCCGAGCGTGACCGCCGGGTCGTCATCGTCACCGACACCGGCCGCACTTCGGCTGCCCGCATCGCCGATGAGCCGCGCATCGACACGGCGTTCGAAGCCGCGCTCCTGTTGGCCGCGCTCGCCACGAGAGCCGGGGACCGCATCGACTATCTCGCCTACGACCGGCGGGTGCGTGGTCGCGTCCAGGGCGCGACCGGTGCCGAACTCCTCTCGAGGATGGTCGACGCGATGGCGCTCGTCGACCCGGAACTCATCGAGACCGACTGGGACGCCGTCCCCGGCCAGGTCAGACAGATCACGAACCAGCGCGCCCTCGTCGTCCTGCAGACCTCGATCGACGCCCCCGGGGCCGCGCGCGGGCTCCTCGCCGTCCTCCCCCAGCTCACGCAGCGCCACACGGTGGTCGTGACGAGCGTCGTCGACCCGGCGACCCTCGAGGCCACGCGCGACCGCGGCGACCGCGAGACCGTGTACCGCGCCGCTGCGGCCGAACGCGCCCTGCTCGACATCGAACGCGTGTCGGCGGCGATCAGACAGCTCGGGGCCGACGTCGTCACCGGTTCACCCGAGACCCTGCCTCCGGCGCTCGCCGACGCCTACATCGCGCTCAAGGCCTCCGGTCGACTCTGACCCGATCCGTCGCCGATCGACGGGGTCCCTCCGCGTGCCGGCGGGACCCGGGAGAACGGATCAGCGGCCCTTGCGCTTCTTGCGGCGTTCCCGGGCGAGCTCCTCCTGCTTGGCCTTCCGCGCGGCGAGCTGGGCGCCCCGGCTCGTCCCGGCGGCGGTGCCCTGGGTCGAGCCGGCCTTCGGCTTCTTCCGTCGTCTCGCGGCCTGCTGCGGTGCAGGAGCGGCGGCCTGCTCGGTCGGGGCGGACCGTCGCGAACTGTTGGCCGTGCGTCCGCGCACGATGCCGATGAACTCCTCCACGGCTTCGTCCTCGCGGTCCTGAGGCCACACCAGCACGACCGGGATGGATGGAAGATCGGCGATCGGACGGTACTCCACGTCCTTCCGCTGGTGCAGTCGCGCGACCGACTGCGGGACCACGACGATTCCGACCTCGGACGCGGCCAGCTCGACCGCGGCCTCCGGGTCGTCGGTCAACGGCGCCGCCGAGACGTCGAACCCGAGCGCGGCGGCACGTTCGGCCCACTCGAGGACGAGCGGCGTCATGATCAGCTGCTCGTCGGCGAGCGCGGCCATCCCGACCGTGTCCTCGGCTCCGAGCGCAGCGCCCTTGGCGAAGACGACGACGGGGAGCTCCTCGAACAGGGCGATCGTGTTCAGCCCGTCATGGTCGATCGGGACCCGGGCGAGCACGACG
Organism: Plantibacter sp. lyk4-40-MEA-4; assembly: GCF_030209415.1. NCBI lineage: Bacteria > Bacillati > Actinomycetota > Actinomycetes > Micrococcales > Microbacteriaceae > Plantibacter > Plantibacter sp. lyk4-40-MEA-4. The sequence continues at coordinate 178,774 of NZ_JARVSA010000007.1, read as the reverse complement.
TCCGCTGCACCGGAGGCCAGGACCGCTCGCTGCTCGTCGAGGTCCACCCGGATCAGGCGGAGTTCGTCGTCCGGACGGCGCTCGCTCCAGATGCGCGCCCACTTCCCCGGGTTCACGCCGCGTGCGTAGGCGACGGTCAGCGCCGGCGGGACGATCTCCGGCACCGTGTCGGCGCCGATCCCGTCGTCGCCGATCTCGATCCCGTCGACCTGATCGTCCTGCCTGTCCATCGAAGCCTCCACTGCTCGGCTTGCCACACTACTGCAGCTCAGTCGACGGGTGATCCGGCCGGTTGGGCGAGGACACCGCAGCGAGGTACGCTGAGCGGATGGGTGCGAGCGAACAGATCATGAAACCGGCGACCGCGGCGAAGAAGCTCGGGGTCTACCTGCCGGCGACCCCGGCGTCGTTCCAGGAGGAGCCGATCACGCGGTCGGCGTTCCTCGAACTGCAGGCGAACCCGGCGGACTGGCTCGTCGAGCTCCGCAAGAACGGACCGCACCCGCGCGACGTCGTCGCCCGCAAGCTGGGCGTGTCGACCTCCGGTCTGGCTCGCGCCGAGATCACCGAGGCGTTGACCACCGAACAGATCCAGGAGCTGCTCCGCACGCTGCCTGCATGGCTCGTGCAGGAGCGTGCCGTCCACGCCGAGGTGAACGCCGAGAACGCCCGGGTCAACGCGAGGAACGCCGAGCGCCGCGCACGATCCGAAGCCGGCGAGTAGCCGTCAGCCGGCGACGATCCGCTTCGCGCCGGCCTCGAACTCAGCCAGGTCGCCGCGCTCCCCCGAGCGGTACGCGCGACCGCCCCACCAGCACATGTAGGTCAGGAACGCGGCGAGCGCTCCCCCGCCGATGAGCATCTTGATCGCCCACGGCCACGGTGCCGGCGTCACGAAGCCCTCGACGAGCCCCGAGACGAAGAGCACGATCACCAGCCCGATGGCGATCGTGAACAGCGCTCGGCCCTCCTCGGCAAGCGCCTGGCCCCTCGTCCGTGGCCCTGGTGCCACCCAGGCCCAGAAGATGCGGAGACCCGCCGCTGCCGCGACGAACACCGCCGTGAGCTCGAGCATGCCGTGCGGGAGGATGTACTCGAAGAACACGTCACCCTTGCCGTAGGCGAACATCACCCCTGCGGCCTGCCCGACCCCCTGGGCGTTGGTGACGATGATGTACGGGACCCAGACGCCGCTGATGCCGAACGCCACGCATTGCGCCGCGATCCACGCGTTGTTCGTCCACACCTGGCCGGCGAAGCTCGCAGCCGGGTTGTCGGAGTAGTAGGCGACGAAGTCGTCCTCGACGTACTGCTTGAGCTGGGCGTCGGTCCCGAGGTTCGCGAGGACCTGCGGGTTGCCGGCGATCCACACGGCGTACAGGGTCGCGATGACGACCGTCGCGACCGCGACCGCGAGAGTCACCCACCGGACCCGGTAGAGCGCGGCCGGCAGCGCCAGGACGAAGAACCGCGGGACACTCGACAACACGTTCGCACTGGCCCCGGTGAACCGGAGGCGCGCCCGCGACAGCGACACCGAGAGGCGGTCGCCGACGAGGGTCGATCCGGCCGTCGTCTTGATCGCGGAGAGCTGGGTCGCCCCGGCTTGATAGCGGTCGATCAGCTCATCGGCCTCCGGCCCGCTGAAGAACCGCTGCTTGCCGAGCGCGTCGAGGCGGTCCCATTCCTGGCGGTGGGCTGCGGAGTAGGCGTCGAGGTCCATCGCAGCCATGCTACGCGTTGGCGGCGCTCCATGGCCGGTCCCCCGCGCATCTGCTTGAATGGAGCACATGTCCGAACCGGCCCGGGTCCCGCTGCACGAGACGACGCTGGACGACGGCACCGAGCTGATCACCGGCGAGGCGGTCGCCCTCGACGTGCGGCCCACGGGGTTCATCCTGCGCGCGGCGGGCGCCATCATCGACTACGTGGTGTCGATCCTCGTGTTCGTCGGCCTCATGCTCGCGATGTTCTCCTGGATCCTGTCCGGGGTCGCCATGGACACCGCGATGTTCACCGCCATCGTGCTCGGCCTGACGGTGCTCTGCCTCGTCGTCCTGCCGGCAGCGGTCGAGATCGCCACCCGCGGACGGTCGCTCGGCAGACTCGTGGTCGGTGCCCGCATCGTCCGGGACGACGGGGGTGCACCCGGCTTCCGGCACGCGTTCATCCGGGCCCTCACCGGGTACTTCGAGATCTACGCCACAGCTGGCGGCATCGCCGCACTCACCGGCCTGCTCAGTGCTCGATCGAAGCGTCTGGGCGACGTGCTCGCCGGGACCTACAGCCAACGTGAGCGTCTGCCGCGGGTGGTGGAGCCCGTCGCGATGATCCCACCGCAGCTCGCCGCCTGGGCCGGCGGCGCCGACGTGGCCCGACTGCCCGACCCGCTGGCGCGGCGCGTCACCCAGTTCCTCAAGCAGGCCGGCTCACTGACCCCGGCCACGAGGACCCGATTGGCGGCCGAACTCGCGGCAGAGGTGTCCCGATTCGTGTCGCCCCTGCCGATCGCTCCGCCGGAGGCGTTCCTCGTCGGGGTCTCCGTCATCCGCCGGGAGCGCGAGTACCAGGCCCAGCTCGCAGCCCGTCAGCGCCTGTCGCTCCTCCAGCCGGTGCTGAGCGGTCAGCCGCACCGGTTCCCCGACCGCTGAGGCGGGGAACCGGCGACACCGCCTAGTAGCGGTAGTGGTCGACCTTGTACGGGCCCTCGACCGGCACACCGATGTAGTCGGCCTGCTCGCCCGTGAGCGTCGTCAGCTGCACGCCGAGCGCGTCGAGGTGCAGGCGAGCGACCTTCTCGTCGAGGTGCTTCGGCAGCACGTACACGCCGATCGGGTACTCCTCGATCCGCGTCCAGAGCTCGAGCTGCGCGAGCACCTGGTTCGTGAAGGAGTTGCTCATCACGAACGAGGGGTGCCCCGTCGCGTTCCCGAGGTTCATGAGGCGTCCCTCGCTGAGCACGAGGACGCTGCGCCCCGTGGGGAGGCGCCACTCGTGGACCTGGGGCTTGATCTCGATCTTCTCGGCGCCCTCGAGCGCCTCGAGCGAGGCCATGTCGATCTCGTTGTCGAAGTGCCCGACGTTCGAGACGATCGCGAGGTGCTTGAGCGCGAGGATGTGGTCGAGGGTGACGACGTTGAAGTTGCCGGTGCACGTCACGATGATGTCGACCTGGTCGGCGACGCTCTCGAGGGTCGCGACCTGGAAGCCGTCCATCGACGCCTGGAGGGCGCAGATCGGGTCGACCTCGGAGACGATGACCCGAGCGCCCTGGCCGCGGAGGGCCTCGGCCGCGCCCTTCCCGACGTCGCCGTAGCCCGCGACGAAGACGACCTTGCCACCGATGAGCACGTCGGTCGCGCGGTTGAGGCCGTCCGGCAGCGAGTGCCGGATGCCGTACTTGTTGTCGAACTTGCTCTTCGTGACCGAGTCGTTCACGTTGATCGCGGGGAACAGCAGCTCACCCTGCTTCGCCAGCTCGTAGAGGCGGTGGACACCGGTGGTGGTCTCCTCGGTCACGCCGAGGATGTCGGCGGCGACCTTCGTCCAGCGGTCGCTGCTGCCGGCGAGCGAGCGGCGGAGCACGTCGAGGACGATGCTGTACTCGTGGCTGTCGGCGTCGGTCGTGTCGGGGACCGCTCCGGCCAGCTCGAACCGACGGCCCTGGTGAACGAGCATGCTCGCGTCGCCACCGTCGTCGAGGATGAGGTTGGGGCCGGTCCACTCGGCTCCGGCCGCGGCCGCTTCGGTCGACCAGTCGAAGATCTGCTCGGTGCACCACCAGTACTCTTCGAGCGTCTCGCCCTTCCAGGCGAAGACCGGCACACCGGCCGGTGCCTCGACGGTCCCGTGCGGACCGACTGCGACGGCGGCCGCCGCCTCGTCCTGGGTCGAGAAGATGTTGCAGCTCGCCCAGCGGACCTGGGCACCGAGCGCGACGAGCGTCTCGATGAGCACCGCGGTCTGCACCGTCATGTGCAGCGAACCGGCGATACGGGCGCCGGCGAGGGGCTGGCTCGCGCCGAACTCCTCGCGGAGGGCCATCAGGCCGGGCATCTCGTTCTCGGCGAGGCGGAGCTGGTGTCGGCCGGCCTCGGCGAGCGACAGGTCGGCCACCTTGTAGGGCAGGGTGGTCGTGGGGGCAGACGGTGCGGAAGAACTCATGACGCCATTCTCGCAGACCGTCACGCGTCGTGGACCTTCATGTCGGCCCCGAGATCGGCACGGCGCGGTGGGATGCCGCTGGTCAGGAGCCGTAGCCGACGTCGCCGAGGACGCTGTGCTTCACGACGCTCCAGCCCTGCGGCACGCTCAGCCGTACGGCATGGATGGAGCAGAGGTCGTAGCTGTGTGGACTCTTCTCGATGCTCAGCGGTCCGAGGACGGCCATCGAGTCACGGTAGTCATAGGTCAGCGTCGCTACGGGCTCGCGCGAGCAGCCGACCTTCGAACACATCCTGTCCACCATTTGCCCCAGCGTAGCCCGGGGGCGCCGGCGGCACCGTCCGGCTCGCCGGTCGAGCGGGTCTGAACCGGGCCGCCGACGACACCTAGACTGGACGCATGGCGCAGGCTGACGAGGAGACGCGAGGCGCCCTCTCGCGCCGCCGATCACGGCACGGTCGCAACGGTCGTTCGAGCGTCGTCGGACCGGACGTGCCACCGATCGACACCCGGATCGACCAGTTCGACCTGACGGTCGCCACCACCGCCGACTACCTCCGCGGAGCCTGGCCCGCCGAACTCGCCGACGTCCGGTTCGAGGTCGGCGCGATGCCGGCGCAGAACTCCGGGACGGACGGCGTCGACCGTTGGTTCGTCGACCGAGCACGCCGACGGATCATCCTGTACCGGCTGCCCATCCAGCGGATGAGCAAGCTCCACCGGAACGACGAGCTGCATCAGCGCATGATGGTGGAGAGCTGCGTGTTCCGCGCCGTCGCCGAGCTCCTCGGCAAGGACCCCTGGGACCTCGGGCCGGAACGCTACCGGTTCCTCTGACCCGCGGCCGCCGCGGTCAGCGCGGGTAGACGCTGATCGGCGCCGCCAGCGGGTTCGGCGGTGTGACCGGCAGTGATGTGAGCCGCCCCGCCGCAGCGAGACTGATCGAGGCGTGGAGGCCGTCGCCCCCGGCGAGGACGTAACTCTGACCCGAGCCGACGCCGAGCGTCACCGCCGCGCCTGCCCCGATCTTCGCCGTGGTCTCCTTGCCGTCAGCCCCCGTCAACGTGAGTTCGGCGTCGGTGCCGGTCGGGTTGAAGACGTGGAGCTTCTGCCCCGGCCCGGTCGGGACGGTGAAGGCCGCGGTGTCGTCGAGTGCGGGCGTCGCTCCGAACCAGGCGAAGTCCTCGAGCGTTCCGCCGCGCGAGTTCGTCCTGGCCGCGGCGACCACCGGTCGGGTCGAGGTGACCTCCAGCGAGAACTCACCGGCCGGGAGGTCGGCCAGGGCGATCTCGCCGGGAACGCCCGGCTGGATGGTGGCGTCGATGACGATCGGCTCGTCCTTCGCGTTCTCCCGAGTGGCGGTGATCACGACGTCGGCGGGCTCGGATCCCGGCGCGAACAGTCTGAGGGCCGTGGCCCGGTCGTCGACGGACGCGGTGTCGGAGCTCGCCCCTGCGGCCGCCGGAGCCGTGACGACGACGCCCGGGATCACGAGGTCGGTCGAGGGCGACGCGGTCGGCCCCTGGACCTCCACGCCGCCGGGGGTCAGGACGCGGACCGTGCTCTGCTGGAGCGCGGCCACCACCTGACCACCCTCGCTCGTCACGTGCACGACGGGGGTCGGCTCGTTGGGCGCGAGGCCGGTGAGGGCGATCACCCGCTGCGTGCCGGTGGCGACGACGATCCCGGCGGCGCCCGGAGCGTCGATCCGCCCGGCAGCACCGAAGACCTCGAGGGTCACGTTCGCATCGACGGCCGACGGATTGCTCAGCAGGACCAGCGTGGTGCGACCGATGTCGCTCGACCCGCCGACGAGCCAGCTCTCGGCCGAGGCCGGCGTGCAGGCGGCAGCCGCCAGACCGGCGACCTCGGCTTCGGCGGCGATCTGCGACTGCGCGCCACTCAGTGGGGTCACCGTCCCGTCGGTCGCGCCGGGGACGGTGATCACCGTGGGCCCGCCGTCCGCCGCGCCGCTCGTGTTGTCGGGTGCGGCCAGCTCACGCGTCGTGGGCGTCACCCCGTTCGCTCCGAAGTCGACACTCGCCGGGCCGAAGGAGCCGGCTGCCGTGGCGGCCGTCGCGTCCTGGGCCAGGGCGAGCAGCGGCCCAGGGCACACGACCGACTGGTCGCCGGCCACCGGAGTGACTCGGATGTCCTGAGGGGCGATCTCGACCGTCGGGAGGGGCAGTTGCCCGGCCGCTGCGATCGTGACCGCGGCGATCCCGATCCCGACGAGGCCGGTGACGATCCGACCGGAGGTGATGGCGACTCCGCGCTTACTGGGCATGCGGCTGCTCCGTTCCCGGGGTGTCCCGGCGGGTGGTGTCGGTATCCGGCGTCGTCTCGGTCGCGTCGCTCGGATCCGCCTCGGACACGACGGCATCGCCCGTGGCGATCGCCGGTTCGTCGGGGACCTGGTCGGCCGTGGTGTTCGAGTCCACGACGGCGTCGGCGGCCGGCGTCGATCCGGTCACGTCGGGGTCCGGGTCGACGGCGTCTTCCACCACCACCCCGGTTCCATCGCGAGCGACGGTGTCATCGGCCGACGCGGCGTCGGGGGTCGACGGAGCGTCATCGACCGACACGGCGTCATCGGCTGCCTCGGCCTGTGCCGACGCGGGAGCGGGTGCCCCGGCGGAGGCCTGACCCCGGCGCCACCAGCGCGGCTTGGAGGGACGGGTCGACCCGTCGGCGGTGTCGGCCGACGCGGATCCCTCCGCCTCGTCGTCGAGATCGGCGGTCGGTTCCTCGTCGTCATAGGTGCCGGTCGCGTCGTCGTCGATCACCGCGACCGTCGCCCCGGACGCGGCCGCCTTACGAGCGGCACGGCCCTTCAGCTTCGCCGGCTTCCTGGATCCCGCGCGGTACCCGTCGCGGGACGCACCGTTGGGGATGCTCAGGAGCAGGGTGATGAGGAACACGACGCCCAGGCCGACACCGATGAGGGTGCCGAGCACGTTGGACGTGGGGAGCTCGGGGCCGGTGCCGACGTCCGCGACGGTGCGCCAGAGCGTCCCGCTCGTCGTGTCACCGACGGCGACCAGCGCTGCGTTGGCGTCGAGCGCACTCGCCGCACGACCGGCGGTCTGACCCGCCACCGTCTGCTCCTCGCCGTCTGCGACCGGCGACAGCAGCACGAAGGCGATGCCGTGCTCGACGAGGGTCTCCGTCGGGTCCAGTCCGCTCTGCGACGCGAGGTTGCCGGCGAGCTCGGCGACGACGCGGTCGTCCGAGGACACGCCGGGGGCCGTCTGGGCGATGGTCGACTGGCCGTCGAGCGTCTCCCCCTGGCCACGGATGACGACCGCGGTGATGGTGCCGTCGTCACCGGGTGTGATGACGAGGGTGCCGAGCCGAGGATCGGTCTGCGTCGCGGCCGTCACATAGGCGGGCAGCTGGCGGCCGGAGCTCTCACGGACCACCGAGGTGCCGAGGGGCTGGGCGAGGGCGAGTGGGAGGGCGATGACCGCAGCGGCGATGACCATGACGAGCGCCGGGACCGCCCGGAACCGTGGGATGCGGTCGAGGCCGAGGGTCGCAGCGCCCACGATTCCGAGCCAGTACAGGCTGATCGCCGCACCGGCCCAGACAGGGACGGCCGTTCCGGCGGCGGAGGCGAGGAGGAGATGCGTGGCGAACACCGCCGACACGAGACCGAGGAACGCCGCGATGAGCAATGGGACGGCCCGTCGGGAGCCCGGGAGGAACAGGGCCAGCAGAGCGACGATCGCGAGCGGCGCGAGCAGCGCGGGCACCACGATCACGGGAGCCGCACCCGGCAGCCCGAGCGCCGCACCGAGCTGGCTCCATCCACCCAGGCTGCCGCCGGGGAAGCCGAGGGACAGTTGCCAGCCGGACGCCGCGGTCGCAGGCGTCGCGACACCCGGGTCGGCGAGGAGTCCGAGCCAGTTGTTGCGATGGATGCCCTGCTGCCAGATGAGCGGAGCGAACAGCGCGATGGCGGGGATCGGGACGAGGCCGACCCTGGCGACTCCCCGACCGGCGAAGACCATCGCCACGAGCCAGATGACGAGCAACGCCGGGGCGAGGGAGGGCGAGCTCGCGACGATTGCGGCGAACAGGAAGGCGCTCGTGCCGGCTGCGGCCCACGACCGGGAAGCGACCACTCCCGCATAGAACAGCCAGGGCAGCAGGACGTGGACGATGACGGCCGCGGGACGACCGTCGGCCAGCGCCGTCAGGAGCGTCGGGGCGAGCGCCCAGAGCAGCGCCGCCACCGCACGGGGTCCGCTGCGCTCCGTGAGCCGGGTGGCGGCGAACCAGGCGCCGAGCGCGGAGAGCGGCAACGCGAGCAGGAAGAGCAGGACCAGGGAGAACGAGGGCTGCCAGAAGGTGATGGTCCCGAGCACCGCGAGGACGGCGCTGAACGGGTCGGCGGCACCGACGAACCCGAGGCCGACGTCGCGCCACCCGAAGCCGATGTGCTGCCAGAGGTCGCCGACCGTCGCCGAGAGCGGGAGGAGTCCCCCGCCGGTGAGGTAGGTGGCGCCGAGGAGCGGGGCGAGGATCGCCGCTCCGATGACCGCCGTGGCGAGGACGACCCAGGCGCCTCCGCCGGAGAAGAAGCGGAGGTCGCGTTCCTCGCCGATGAAGCCGATCTGCGTCGCCTCCCGCGCGAGCGCGCGTTTGCGTCGCACCTCGTCGAGTCGCATCCGCAAGCCGGCGATGCTCGACCAGCCCAAGGTCCGGTTCTTCGCGAGCTGGCGCCGGGCGCTCCCGACCTTCGTCCCGGAGAACGCGACGGCGAACGCCGCCGAGAGCTCGCCCAACACGAGCTCGGGTTGCTTCTTCACGAAGTGGCCGATGACCCGGAGGATGGCGAGGGGCACGAGGCTGAGCCAGTGCACCGGGACCATGATCCCGGGCGCATAGACGAGACGGCGGTGGAGCTGTGCGGCGCGGGCCTGACGGTGGCGGCGGCGACGCGCGCCGAGCCGGTTCGACCAGGAGGGCCCGGCGATGCCTTCACCCGCGGAGGCGACCCGCGCCGTCGGCACGACCGCGACCAGGTAGCCCGCGAGGCGGGTCCTGATGCAGAAGTCGAGGGCGTCGTCCGCCACGAGGGCCTGGTCGAAGCCGCCCAACTGTTCCCACAGCTGATGGCGGACGAGCATGCCGGCCGGACCGACCGCCATCACGTCGTTCATCGTGTCGTGCTGGGCCTGGTCGAGCTCGTCCTCGACCACCGGGACCGCCGCACCGAGGGTGGTGATCGTCTCGCCGTAGCGACGGAGGAACGACGCGTCGTCCCAGTCGAGGATCTTCGGGCCGGCCACACCGACGGACGGTGAGACCTCGAGGGCACCCAACAGTGCGGCGAGCGCCGTCGGCTCGGGAGCCGTGTCCTCCGAGAGCAACCAGAGCATCTGCTCGGCGTCCTCCGGCTGATCGGTGACGCGGACGCCGGCGGCCACGGCCTGCGCGAAGCTGAGGTCCTCGGTCGAGGTCACGAGCTTCATGCCGGGGACGCGGCCGAGTTCCTCGATCGTCGCCTCACTCGCGCGGGTGGCGACGGCGATGATCCCGTCCGCCGGACGGGTCTGGGCACGGAGGGCGTCGAGCGTGCGTGCGAGCGGCTCTGAGCCGTCGCGCACCACGAGAATCGCCGTTACTCGGGGAGACATCGGATTCAGACTAAGCGGGTGCGGCCGGAAGAGCGGGAACCGAGCGGGCGCGCCCCGAATCGGCGGCGTTCCGGTGAGCCGGGAGCGGCTCGGTCGGCGTTCGAAGGAGCGTCAGACGGCGCGTTTGCGCAGCTTCCGGCGCTCGCGCTCGGAGAGGCCGCCCCAGATGCCGAAGCGCTCATCGTTCGCGAGCGCGTACTCCAGGCACTGCGACTTCACGTCGCAGCTGGTGCAGATCCGCTTCGCGTCGCGCGTGGATCCACCCTTCTCGGGGAAGAACGCCTCGGGGTCGGTTTGCGCGCACAGCGCATCGGTCTGCCAGGAGAGCTGGGTGTCGTCCTCGCCCTCCGCAGCGGGCTGACGAACGCCGGGGACTCCCAGATTGACCGGATCGACGAACCAGTCGTCGGGTACTCCGGCACGATACTCAGGAATCGCCATACCGTCTCCCCACCTACTCGTACCCTGCGCCACGCGGCGCGATACATAATTACACCCTTGTAGTTATGGTCGAGTCAAGTCGCACATCGTAAAGCCTCAATCACGAGGTGAGGGTTCGCGACGCGCCGCGTGTGACCCGAACTGGGTGTCGGGGCCCGTCGGGGCGGATCGTACGGCCGCGCGACGTCAGTCGGCGGCGCGCCTGGCCCGCCATGCACTCTCCACCATCTGGCGCAGATCGTGTCGCATCCGCCAGTCGAGGTCGCGCGCTGCGAGCGCGCCGGACGCGACGATCCGTGCGGGATCGCCCGCCCTCCGCGGCATGATCTCGGGGGTGAAGTCGATCCCGGTCACCTCCGCCATCGCGGTCATGATCTCGCCGACGCTCGACCCGTCCCCGCTTCCGAGGTTGTACGCCGCCTCGAGGGGCTCACCCGCATCGAGCCGCTTGGCTGCGGCGACGTGCGCGGCCGCGAGATCCGCGACGTGCAGGTAGTCGCGGACGCAGGTGCCGTCCGGCGTCGGGTAGTCGTCGCCGTTGATGCGGGGGGTGCGTCCGGCGAGGAGCGCGTCGAAGACGAGCGGGAAGAGGTTGTGTGGGCTCGTGTCGTAGACCTCGTCCGTCCCGGAGCCGACGACGTTGAAGTACCGCAGCGACGTGTGGCGCAGCCCGGTGGCGACACCCTGGTCGCGGAGCAGCCACTCACCGATGAGCTTGGACTCACCGTAGGGCGACTCGGGCGCTTTCGGGGTGTCTTCGGTGACGAGGTCGACGTCCGTGGTCCCGTACACCGCGGCGCTCGACGAGAAGACGATGCGCTCCACCCGGTGCTCCTCCATCGCGGCGAGCAGCATCGCGGTGGCCGTGACGTTCTGGGCGTACGTGTGGAGCGGGCGCTGCACGGAGACACCCGCGTACTTGTACCCGGCGACGTGGACGACACCGCTCAGCTCGAACTCGGAGAAGGTGCGCTCGAGGACCGAGCCGTCGAGCAGGGTTCCGCGGACGAACGGCACACCCGCAGGAACGAAGCGCTCGTGTCCGCTCGACAGGTCGTCGAGGACGACGACGTCGATCCCCTCCGCTTGGAAGGCCCGCACCACATGGGCTCCGATGTATCCGGCTCCGCCCGTCACCAGCCACGCCACGATGCTTCCTCCAGGGAGTCCTCCACCTGCCGTGCTGCAGACGGAGTGACCAGACTACTGGAGGCGCGTGCGTCGTGCGCCGGCACGGCTGGGGACACGGCGATAGCCGTCGGTCAGGACGGCGCGGAGGGTCGCGGCGGAAGCCACGACGGCGATGAGGACGGTGAGGATGCCGATGACGAGTGCGATGATGGACATGTCTGAAACTCTAGGAATGGCGAAAAACTGCCACCAGTGGCAGGATGGACGCAAATGAGCAGATTCCTGCCAAATCGATCATCCGGAGGTCCCATGCTGTCGAAGGTCGCCCTGCTCGCCATTCCGGGGTTGCAACCGTTCGAGTTCAGCGTCGTCTGCGAGGTCTTCGGCATCGACCGGTCGGACCAGGGCGGTCCCGCCTTCGACCTCCGCATCGTCACGAAGGACCCCGGTCCGGTCCGGATGAACCTGAGCGACGACGGTGCGCGGGGCTTCGACATGGTCGTCGACGACGACCTGTCGTTCGCGGCCGAGGCGGACCTCGTGGTGATCACCGGTCGTGGTGGATCGCGTGCCGGAGCGGTCGACGAGGCCTACCTCGACGTCCTCCGAGCGGCGGAGGCACGGGGTGCCTGGGTCCTCAGCGTGTGCAGCGGGTCGTTCGTCCTCGGTCAGGCAGGACTGCTCGACGGTCGGCGCAGCACGACCCACTGGATGTACACCAGCGAGCAGCAGACGACGTTCCCGGGCACCACCGTCGACCCGGACGTGCTGTTCGTCGAGGACCGCAAGGTCATCACGGGCGCGGGGACCGCGGCCGGCATCGACGCGTGTCTGCACCTGGTACGACAGGAGTACGGCGCGGCGAGCGCCAACGTCATCGCCCGCAGGATGGTCGTCCCGCCACAGCGCGACGGCGGTCAGGCGCAATACGTCCTCTCCCCCGTCGCGGCGCAGCAGTGCGAGTCGCTCGCCCCGGTCGTCGACTGGATGCTCGACCACCTCGCCGAGGACCTGCCCATCGGGCGCCTCGCGCGGCAGGCGCACATGTCCGAGCGGACCTTCGCACGCCGCTTCCGCTCGGAGCTCGGCAGCACGCCGGCCGCCTGGCTGAACCGGCAACGCCTGTTCCGAGCCCAGGAGATGCTCGAACGGACCGACCACGGTGTCGAGCGGATCGCGGCCGACACCGGGTTCGGCACCGCAGCCGTCCTCCGTCACCACTTCGACCGCGTCCTCGGGACCACGCCTGCCGCCTACCGGCGGAGTTTCGGGGTGCGGGAGAGCGCCTGAGCTGGGTGGACCGGGCCACCCGGCCGGGCGGTCAGGCCTGGGTCGTCGCCAGGAACAGGGTCCCGGTCCCGGAGAAGCGCAGCTCCGCCTCGTCGGGCGTGATGAAGGCGTAGCCACCTCGACCGAGCTCGATGGACGAGGTGGCTCCGGTGATCCGTACCGAGCCGTCGACCACGATCGCGATCCCGGGGCCGGGGAGTCGGAACGACGACCCCTGCTCGGACGGCTCACCGGACAGGTCCACCCGCAGCAGCTCGAAGTCCGGCACGTCGGGGACGAAGAGGCTGAGCCCCCCACCCAGGTCCGTCGGGGTGAGCCACGGCACCGGCCGCGGCTCGAACTCCAGGACCTCGAGCAGCTCGGGCACGTCGACGTGCTTCGGGGTGAGCCCGCCGCGCAGGACGTTGTCACTCGCGGCCATGAGCTCGACGCCGATGCCGCGGAGGTAGGCGTGGATGTTCCCGGCTGGGAGGTACAGCGCTTCGCCGGCTCGCAACGTGACGAGATTGAGGAGGAGTGCGACCGCGATGCCGGGATCGCCCGGATACTCCTGGGCGAGCCGTCCGACCAGGGTCCGCTCGGCGTCGAATGCACCCGAACCGGGAGCAGCGGCGGACGCGACGAGGGCGTCGAGCAGCCCGCCGGGGAGCTGCTCGAGCAGGGTTCGCACGGTGTCGCGGAGCCCGTCGGGGGCGGCCAGCATCCCGCGGAGCATGGTGATGCGCGCCGCAGCAGCCGGATCGGGCGACGAGGCCACCAGCTCGGCGAGCAGCGCATCGGTCGCATCGAGCTCGCGGAACCCGCAGAGCGCCTCGAAGCCGTCCCGGAGGGCGACGATGAGTTCCGGCTTGTGGAGCGCGTCCTTGTAGTTGCGGTGCGGGGCGTCGAGCGGCACCCCTCGCGCGTTCTCGGCGGCGAAGCCCGCGGCGGCGCGGTGCAGGTCGGGGTGGGCCTGCAGCGAGAGCGGATGAGCCGCTGCGAGGACCTTGAGGAGGAACGGCAGCGAGCCGTGCCCGCCGAGCGCGGAGGGATCGGCGGCGAGCCAGCGCTCGAGGTCGGCGTGTCCCCCCACCGTCGACGGATCCGCGATCGGCGTCGGCGCCCCGGGGTGTGCGCCGAGCCAGAGTTCCGCCTCCGGGCGCCCTGAGCGCTCGGACCCGAGCACCTCCGCGATCGCCGTCGACGACCCCCACGCGTAGTCACGAGGAGTGGCACGGAGCGGCACGAACATGGTGGGGCCCTTTCGACGGACGAGGGTGACGCGCCAGCCGGACCCTGGGGCCGCTTGGCGTCGTCCTACAAGCCGTGCGACGCGGTCGCCCGGCACCGTGCACCAAACTACCAAGCCGTTGTCCGCGCCGAGCGCACCTGCCTAGGCTGGCCGGGACGCCGATCCGGCGCCAGCGGACGCAATGGAGCAACGGACCATGATCTTCGAACCCCTCGCCAGCGACTTCTACGGCTTCGAGAGCCTTCTGACGGCTCCCGAGCAGGAGGCCATCGCCCGCCTTCGAGCCTGGGCCGAGACCGAGGCGAAGCCGATCGTGAACGAGTACTGGGAGCGAGCCGAGTTCCCGAAGCACCTCATCACCCCGCTCCTCGAGCTCGACGTCGCCCGATGGGCCTGGCCGGAGACGACGCCGTTCGAGAACAGCGCCGTGTTCCGCGGCCTCGCCTCGATGGAGCTCTCCCGGATCGACGCGTCGATCTCCACCTTCGTCGGGGTGCAGGACGGTCTCACCATGGGCTCGATCAGCGAGTGCGGCTCCCAGGAGCAGCAGGACGAATGGCTCCCGAAGCTCGCCTCCGGCGAGGTCCTCGGTGCCTTCGGACTCACCGAACCGCAATCGGGGTCGGACAGCGCACAGGGGCTCCGCACCACGGCGACCAGGGACGGCGACGACTGGATCCTGTCCGGCTCGAAACGGTGGATCGGCAATGCGACCTTCAGCGACATCACGATCATCTGGGCGAAGGACACCGCCGACGGTCAGGTGAAGGGCTTCATCGTGCCGACCGACTCCCCCGGCTACTCCGCGACCAAGATCGAGGGCAAGATCAGCCTGCGCATGGTGCAGAACGCCGACATCACCCTCGACGACGTCCGGGTCCCCGAGCGCCTCCGGCTGCAGCACGCGAACTCCTTCCGCGACACGGCGAAGGTACTGCGGCTCACGCGAGCCGGCGTCGCCTGGTCGAGTGTCGGCGTCGCTGTCGGCGCGTACGAGGCGGCGGTCGCCTACGCCAAGGAGCGCGTGCAGTTCGGCAAGCCGATCGCGGGCCACCAGCTGATCCAGGACCTCCTCTCGAAGTGCCTCGGGAACATCACCGCGTCGATGGCGATGTGCGTCCGGGTCTCGCAGATGCTCGACGAGGGCACCCAGCGCGACGAGCACTCCGCGCTCGCCAAGGCGTTCTGCACCGCGCGGATGCGCGAGACGGTCGCGTGGGCACGGGAGATCATGGGCGGGAACGGCATCGTGCTGGACTACCACGCCGCCCGGTTCTTCGCGGATGCCGAAGCCCTCTACAGCTATGAGGGCACGCGGGAGATGAACGCGCTCATCGTCGGGCGGGCCATCACCGGCACTGCGGCGTTCGTCTGACCACCGCGCTGGACCAGGGCCTCGGCGGCGGCCGCAGCCGCTACCCTGGGGGCACGATGCTGTCCACCGAACCCGCCCCGCCCCGCCCGCCGGCAGCGCTGACGACACGCGCACTCGTCGTCAGGCACGTCGCGGTGTTCGCGACGTTCGCGGTGCTCGCCGGGACGTTCTGGACGAACCTCTTCACCATCTGGGGCTACACGGCGGTGGCACTCGTCTCAGGTGGTGCCGCCCTCGCGTGCCTGATGGTCGTCCGCCCGAACTGGCGCCGCACCCGGGTGCCGTGGTCACTCGTCGGCTACGGGGTGCTGTCGATCGTCTCGATCGCCTGGTCCGCCTACCCCAGCGGCACGGCCGCGACCCTGCTCGGTGCGGCGCTGTGCACCATCCTCGGCGTGACCCTCGCCGGCTGTTTCTCCTGGCCCGAGGTCATCCGCGTCCTCGGCCGTGCCGTGACGTGGGTGCTGTCACTCTCCCTCCTCTTCGAGTTCGTCGTCGCGGCGATCATCCGGCACCCGGTCCTCCCGAACTTCTACGCCGGGGACTCGGCGGACCCGCCCCTGCTCGACTATTGGTCGCGGGACCTCCTGTTCTCCGGAGGACGTGTCCAGGGCATCTCGGGGAACGCCAACCTCCTCGCCGTGGTGGCGCTGCTCGGGATCATCGTCTTCGGGCTCCGGCTGGCGGCGCGCCGCGACGAGCCCGGCGCAGCCGGGCTGGCCGGCCCGGAACGTCGCTGGACCCTGCTCATCCGTCTCGGTCTCTCCGTCGTGATGTTCCTCCTGAGCTTCTCGACCACCATCCTGCTCGCCGCAGTGGTGACGGCGGTGGTCCTCGCCGCTGCACTGGCGATCCGTCGGGCACCTCGCCCGGAGGCGAGGACGCCGGTGTACCTCGGCTTCCTCGGCATCGGGGTCGTCGGTGCGGTGGGAGCGGTCGTCTTCCGGACGCAACTCCTCGGCCTGCTCGGGAAGAGCCCGGACCTCACCGGTCGACTCGACATCTGGGCGACCGTGTGGCGCCTCATCGAACAGCGGCCGGTCTTCGGATGGGGCTTCTCGAGTCCGTGGGCACCGTGGGAGCCGCTCTTCACCGACCTGGTCATCCGACGCGGCGTCCGACAGCTCCAGGCGCACAACGCCTGGCTCGACGTCTGGTTCCAACTCGGCGTCGTCGGCCTGGTGCTCTTCGCCGCGGTCGTCCTGTCCATGTTGACCCGCACCTGGTTCCTGGCCGTCGACCGTCCACGCGTCGACCTCGACGCACAGCGGCCGTACACGGCCCTGTCGCTCGCCCCCGTCCTCATCGCGGTCTCCCTCGTCGTGCAGTCGGTCGCGGAGAGCCGGATACTCATCGAATCCGGCTGGGTCCTCCTCGTGCTCCTCGTGGTGAAGACCAAGCAGGAACCCGCCTGGCCTGTTCCCACCGTCGCGGCCTCCTCCGACCTCGCACCCGCGCACCGGCGCGACGTCATCGGCGGATGAGCCCGGCGTGAGACCGGCGGACTTCGACGCGTTCTCCGTCGCCGCGCGCGTCCTGTCGTCGGCGCCGCTGGCCGCCGCGTTCGCCACCATCGCCGTCGCGACCGCCTTCGGTGAGCACCTCGTCACGAGCCTGATCGGTGTCGCCGGGTTCAGCGCGATGCTCGTCGGCCTCACGACGATCGGCACGGGCATCCTCCTCGCACGCCTCCCCATCATCGAGTGGCGTGGCCTCCTGCCGATCTCGGTCCTGCTGTTCCTCGCCTGGAGCGCGGTGTCGGTGGTGTGGAGCGCCACGCCCCTCGCGACCCTGCCCGCCATCGGCGGACAGCTCGCGTGGGCCTTCATCGCCATCGTGATCGCGCTGACCCGCGACACCATCCAGATCGTCCGGGCGACGGGCACCGCCTTCCGCGCGCTCCTCGGCACGTCCCTGGCGCTCGAGGTCGTGAGCGGCGTCCTCATCGACACCCCGTTGCCGTTCCTCGGCATCAGCGGGAACCTCGCCTTCGGCGGTCCGCTGGAGGGGGTCTTCGGAACCCGGAGCGCCCTCGGGATCGCGGCCCTGCTCGGTCTCGTCACCTTCGTCGTCGAATGGCGGACCCGTTCCGTGCGGCACGGGGTGACGATCGGGTCCATCGCGCTCGCCGCCGGGCTCATCCTCGGCACGCGCTCGCCGAGCGTCGCGCTCCTCGCCGCGGCCCTCGGCATCGCGACCGCCGTGCTCTACGTCTTCCGGCAACTCCGGCCGGAACCGCGCCGCACCTGGCAGTTCGTCCTGCTCACCGTCCTCGCGCTCATCGGCCTCATCGGGTACCTCTTCCGATCCGAGGTGTTCCGCGTCCTCGGTCTCGGGCTCGAAATCGAGCAGCGCTACGCACTCTGGCAGGAGACCCTGCGACGCCTGGCCCCGAGCGAGCTCAACGGCTGGGGCTGGACGGGCGGCTGGGTCTCCGATGCCGTCCCGTACCGGTTCATCGACGCGAGCCTCGGCCGCACGAACGACTCGGCGCTGAACGCCTACCTGGACGTGTACCTGCAGCTCGGACTGATCGGGCTCGCCCTGTTCCTCCTCCTCGGCGGTCTGGCGCTCGTGCGGACCTGGCTCATCGCGACCAACCGGCGCAGCGTCGTGCATGTCTGGGCTGCCCTCATCGTCGTGACCCTGCTCGCATCGGGCGCCGCCGAGAGCAGCCTGCTGCTGAGCGGCGGCTGGCTGCTCCTCGTCGTCTGCGCGGTCATCGGTGCCGGCGGACTGAGCTGGCGGCACAAGCTTCCGGAACGCTGAACCCGGCCCCGAGCGGCGCCGGATCACCGTGCATCGGTTCCCGGGGCGACGACCGCTCGCACCGTCTGCGCGAGGATCTTCAGGTCGATCGCGGCCGACCGGTTCTCCACGTAGTACAGGTCGAGGTCGACCGAGTCGTCCCAGGAGAGGTTGGACCGCCCGCTGACCTGCCACAGTCCGCTCATGCCCGGCTTCACCAGGAGGCGTCGCCGGGCGAGCAGGTCGTAGCGTTCGACCTCCCACCCCCGGTGCGGCCGCGGACCGACGAGGCTCATCGAACCCCCCAGGACGTTCAACAACTGCGGGAGCTCGTCGAGCGAGTACTTCCGGAGGATCCGTCCGATCGGGGTCACGAGCGGGTTGTCCGAAGCCTTCGAGAGCAGTTCGTCCGCGTGCTGCTGCACGGCGAGGGCTGCTCCGGTGTCGGCGTCGGCGACCATCGAGCGGAACTTCAGGATCTGGAAGGGGCGGCCGCGCAGGCCGACGCGCTCCTGCCGGTACAGCACGGTCCCCCGACTCGTCGTCTTCACCGCGAGCGCGACCGCGAGCATGACCGGGGCCAGCAGCAGGAGCAGCGTCGCGGAACCGATGACGTCGAACGCCCGCTTCGCCGCCGCCTCCAGCCGCGACAGCTCCAGGTGGTCGACATGGATGAGCGGGATGCCGGCCACCGCCTGGAGGTACAGGCGGGTCGAGGCCACCCCCGTGAGCGTCGGCGCGATGATGAACTTCACCCCGCGCTCACTGAGGTCCCAACCCAGGCGGCGGAGCTCGGCGGGGGTGAGTTCGACGGGGCCGACGAGGATCACCGTGTCCGCTTCGACCTCCTCGGCGGCATCGACGATCGAGGGCCGCCCGGTGAGGATGGGGGCACCCACGATGCGGTCATCGTCGACGATGCCCGGGGTCGCGACGCCCACCACCCGATGCCCTGCCCAGTCGCCCCGGCGCATGCGCTCGGCGACATGCACCGCCTGGTCGCGGTCCCCCACCAGCAGCGTGCGGTAGACGAGTGCACTTCCGCGTCGCCGCGCACGGAGGTGTCGACGGGCGCCCCATCGGACCGCCAGGAGGAGGGCTACCCCGAGCGGCATGGCGGTGAGCAGGAACCCGCGTCCGATCTCGAGCTTGAGGAGGTAGGACGCCATCGCCACCGTGCCGAAGACCGTCGTCGTCACGACCACGACCCGTCGATAGGGTGTCCAACCGTCCGCGAGGACCCGCGGGTGGCGCGATCGGGCCGCTGCCAGGGGCGACCACCACGCGACGGCGAGCGCGAGGGTGACCGCCGGGTAGCCGAGGTCTCGGCGTCCGAACGGCCCCACGACCTCCACGGTCCCGCGCCAGTACGCGTCCCACCACAGGAGCTGGGTCACGGTGAGTGCCAGGGTGACGGCCAGGAGGTCGAGGACGAGGACCATGCGCGAGCACCGTCGCTCCCAGCAGCGGCGGGCTTCGACGAAGGGCATGCGGTGGCCTCCTTGGGGATGTTCTGGTGTGCATCGGATCGCGCCTCGGCGCGCACGAGGCGCGGTGGGCGAGGTCGATCGCCGACGTGCGAGACGACCCGGCGACAATCGAGCATAATGTATTCGACCAACTGAAGTATCCGATTCCAGCGCAACGCTCGGTGTCGATCCGGACGGAGCACCCATGCCCTACCTCGAGACCATGCGACGGCGCGCCGAGACCTCCTTCGTCGAGCTGCATCGCGGCGTCACCGAACTCCACTACACCCAGTTCCCCGATCACCGGAACTCGGGCGATTCAGCCATCGCCCTCGGACAGGCCAGGTTCTGGCGCGCACACGGCATCGACGTGCGCACGACCTCGAGCGCCGGCAGCATGCCCGAGCGGGTCCGGGACTCGTCGATCCCGGTCCTCATCCAGGGCGGCGGCAACCTCGGAGGCCTCTACCCGGTGCTGAGCGAGGCTCGCTACGAACTCGCGGAGCGCCTCCCAGCCGACACCTTGCTCATCCAGGCACCGCAGTCGGTCGTCTTCCCCACGGATGCGGACCGCCGGGCGTTCTCCCGACGGTTCGCCGCCCGGCTCAACCTTCGGGTCGCCGTCCGCGACCAGACCTCCTACGACCTCCTCCGCGACGAGGTCGAGGACCTCAGCCTCTCACCGGACGCGGTGCACCTCCTCGGCCCGATCAACGCCCCCGAACCGACCCAGCGGCGCATCGTCATCGCCCGGACGGACGGCGAGAGCGCGGGTGGGCTCGTGGGCTCCGAGAGCGCCGACTGGCCGGCCGACCCCCTGGACCTCCGGGCGCACGAGTGGCTCGGCTGGCGCGCGGCGAAGCACCCGGTGTTGAAACCGCTCATGGAGCGCGATCATGCCGCGTGGATGCGGCGAGCCGAACGTCGATTCGATGCCGCCGTCCGGCTGATCGCCCGCGGCGAGGTGGTCGTCACCGATCGCCTCCACGCCATGCTCATCGGGCTGCAGATCGGCCGCCGGGTCGTCGCGCTCGACAACAACAACCGCAAGCTGTCGAACTACGCGGAGACCTGGTTCGGCGACCTCCAACCGAGGTTGCGCTTCGAGCACACGATCCGTCCGTGACCTCCCGGCAGCCTTTCGCGGAGCTGACGCGGCGGGACGCGGCCAGGGCCCGCGCGGAGGCCAGCGCCGACCGGGCCGTGTGGCGCCGGCAGCTGACGCGACGGACGCCCGATGTCAGCGGGCGGGAACGTGACCGCCCGCTCGTCGGCGGTTCGCTCCTCCTCATCGCCTCGCTCCTCGCGCTCGCCTGGGTGGCAGCCGAGCAACCAGGACTGCCCGGGCACTTCGCGAACGACGAGGGCACGATCATCAGCGTGAATCGGGGGACGTTCACCGAGGCCGACTCGTCGTTCCGGCTCATCGCCGCGGTCTACCGCTGGATGGGCCTGGCCGAGCTGCAGACGCTCGCCGCCCTCGTCGGTGTCGCGAGCTACCTGCTCGTCCTGACGGCGGCGATCTCACGCACCCGGACGACGACGGCCGAGTGGGTGGACTGGGCCATCATCATCAGCTGCGTCGCGCTCGCCTCGGTCTACCACGGCGCGTACACGAAGGACCTGCTGACGGTGGGCGCGGTACTCGCCCTCATCGCCCACCGCGGACGAGGTCTGTTGGCCGAGCTGGTGCCGGTGGCCGCGATGCTGCTGTACGCCCAGGGCTTCCGCACGTACTGGTTCCTCGTGGCCGGCCTCTATCTGGCGCTCCGGCTCGCGCTGCGAGCACGGCGCGGCTGGACGGCCACCCTGGCGGTCGTCCTCGTGCTCTACGCCGGACTCTCCGTCGTCTTCCCGCTGGTCGTCGGTGTCGACCTCGACCACTACCGCCTGATGGTGAACGAGCACCGCACCGCGGAATCGGTCAACACCCTGATCGTGCAGTTCTTCCCCGGTGCCGGCCCCGTGTCCGGGTTCGTCAACAGTGTCCTCACCTTCGTCTCGTTCATCATCCCGATCCCGCTGATGCTCCGCGGCGGGGCGATCTACCTCGTCGTGGCGCTCGTCCTGCTGGTCATCTGGGGATCACTCATCGCCGCGATCCGGTCGGCGAGGCTCCGAGCGCCCCGCGGCGCTCCGATCCTCACAGCGTTCCAGAACCGCTTGTTCGCGGCGATCCTCGCCTTCCTGATCGTGCAGTCGATCTTCGAGCCGGACTACGGCTCGTTCCTCCGGCATCTCACGCCGATGCTGATCGTCGCCGTGTGCCTCCTCCTGTCTCTGCGACCTGGAGCGACGGCACCCCCGGCCCCGCGGAGGCCGACCTCCGCTCCGTCCCGCGCGCATCAGCGACGTACGGACACGACGGATGCTGCGGCGACGCGCACGTCCGCTGCGACGCGCGCCCACGAGAACGGACCCGCTGCAGCAAGGACACCCGCCGCTGAGAGCGTCTGGTAGCGACCGGCGTCGGCGAGGATCTCCTCCAGCGCGTCGGCGAGCGCGGTCGACGTCACCGCCGTGGCCACGATGCCCGATCCTGACGCGATCGCCTGCTCGGCGAGGCCGCCGACCGGCGTCACGACGGAGGGCACCCCGAGCGCCATCGCGTAGGCGAGCACACCGGACTGACTGGCCTCGGTGTAGGGCAACAGGGCGATGTCGAACCCGCCGACCACCTGTGCGATCTCCTCCTGACCGACCCAGCGGTTCTCGAGCTCGTCGTCCTCGTGTCGGAGGAGGTCGAGAGCGTCGTCGGTCCCGGACCCGACGACCCGCAATCGGACCCGGATCCCGCGACGTCGCAGTTCGGTGATCGCTTCCACCCCGAGACCGAGCCCCTTGTACGCCGACAGCCGACCGAAGCATCCGACGACCGGAACACCCTCCCGGTACGTCGACCGGACCACGGCACGGCCCGCGTCGACCTGGTATGCGGCATGGACGGTCTCGTGGACGCGGTCCGCGCGGAACTCACCACGGGACGTGAGTGCGGCGGCGACCGGCGCGGAGAACACGATCGCTCCGTCCGCCGCCCGACGCTCGGCGCGACGCAGGAGGTGCTCGAGCCGCGAGAAGTCCCCGGGGTGCATCGTCGCGTCATGGACGCAGAGCAGACTCCGACGACCGCCGAAGCGGAACACGGGCGCGACCGCCCCCTGCCAGAGCTGCTCCATGGCGATGACGACGACGTCGATGCGATGCCGCCGGAGGAACCGGTCGAGCCGGAACGCCGCCCAGAGCAGACGCGGTAGACCGAGCACCGCGCCGCGCTTGTCGCGATACGTGCGGATCGGGAAGGACGGCACACCGAGTGCCACGAACCGGTCGGCCACCTCGGCGTCGAGGGAATAGGACACGACGACATCGCAGCCGTCCTCCTGAAGCGCCTGAGCCAGTTCCTGGGCGAAGAGCGGGCCCGCACCGGTGCGGCCCCACTGCACCACAGCGACCCGCATCAGGCCACCTGCGGTATCCGGTAGGCCTCGGCGAGCGCCGTCCGCTGATGGGCGGGCGTGTGGCCCCGGAGGCGGTCCGACCAGCGGGCGACGTTCGCCTCGGCCCACGCGGCGAAGGCCCGGGGCCCGGCCAGCCTGCTGGCGATGAGCGCCTCGAGACCATTGTCGAGCGTGAGGGCGTCCGGGAGCGTCCCGAACGCGGCGATCGGGCGGACGAGCGTCGGGACACCAGCCTGCACCGCCTCCAGGACGGCGAGCGGGAACCCCTCCCAGGCGGCGGTATGGAGGTAGACGTCGCTCTGCGCGAGCCGCCTGCCCACCTCGGCGTGCGGAATCCACCCGGTGACGTGTACACCGGAGGCCTCCAACCGGGCGACGTCGTCGTCCGCGCCACCACCCATCCAGACCGGGACCACCTCGATCCCTCGCGCACGGATCGACGCCGCGGCGTCGGCGAACCGCATCGGATCCTTCTGCGGAGCGATCCGCCCGAGGCTCGCGACCAGCAGCGGCCGGTGCCGCTCCAGGCCGTCTCGGCGGGCATCGCACAGCGGAACCGCGACCACGTTCGGCACGTGGACGACGTGCGGTCGGAGGGGCCCGCGCCGTTGCGCTGCGGCGGCCTCGCCCTCGGAACAGGCGGCGATGGTCTCGACGTTGAACGAGAGCAGCCACTCCACGGCCCGGAACGCACGGCGGCTCCAGACGGAGAGGTCGGCGCGCTCGAACGCGTAGCAGTGCGGGGTGTAGACGATGCGGGTCCGCGGCGAACTGCGCAGGGCCACGCGGGCGTACGCGCCGGCGAAGCTCGAGTGGGCGTGCACGATGTCGGCCGCGGTCCGACGGCGCACACGGCGGATCGCTCGCACGGCAGCGAGCGGTCGCCGTCCGAGGGCGGTCACGGACGCGAAGCAGTCGGACAGCGTGTCGTCGACGGGGGCACCGTCCGGGATCTGCGCGAGCAGGTGGTGTTCGACACCCGGCGGTGAATTCCGCACGTACGCCTCGATCGCCACGGGGATGCCACCCGCATAGCAGTCGGTGACGTGGAGCACGGTCGTCATGGCACGCCTTCACGGACTCGGTTGTCGGAACGTCTCGCTCTGTCATGAGAAATATCACAGAAGAGCATCTGTAATATACTGGTCGACCCAGTGAACTCCAAACTCCGCCGATTCGAAGGACCCCGTGCCGAAAGCACTCCGCCGAACCCTCCTGCATCTCCGCAAACTGTCCGTGAACGCCTCGGGCCTCATCCGTGCCGGCATTCTGCTGTGGATCCGCGCCGGTGTGAGTCCGCGCCTCGCGATCTTCGAAGGGCGCGCGCCCGTCCTCGTGATCCCCGGAACCTTTCGTGCGGGCGTGCGCCTCAAGCTCCGCTCGACCACGCAGCGCTCGTCGATATCCACCGGCCCAGGCGGCTCGCTCGTCCTCGGAGACCGGGTCTTCATCAACCAGGGGTCGTGCATCCACGCCGAGCAGTCGATCGTGATCGGCGACCGCGTCTCGATCGGAGACGGTGCGCGGATCTACGACACGAACTTCCATCCGGTGCGGCCCGGGCAGCCCGTCAAGGTCGAGCCGGTGGTCCTCGAGGACGACGTCTGGCTGGCCGCCGGGGTCACCGTATTGGCGGGCGTGACGATCGGACGGGGGTCCGTGATCGGGACCGGAGCCATCGTCACTCGGTCCGTCGCTCCAGGGTCCCTCGTCGTCGGTCCCGCCGCATCGACCGTCGAACGGTTCCCGATCCCGTCAGCATTCCGACGGACCCCGTGACACCCGACGGACTTCGCCCCTCTCCACCCATGAAAGGCCCCCGTGTACACGATCGTCATCCCCTGCCGTGACGGGGCAGCGACACTGAACGCGCAGCTGAACGCCGTCCTGAAGCAGGATGCCTCGATCGACCTCGAGGTGCTCGTCGCGGACAACGGCTCCACCGACGGGACCGCCGACCTCATCCGTTCCGTCGCCCGCAACGACGACCGTGTGCGTCTCATCGACGCCTCCGCGCGGACCGGCATCAACCACGCTCGAAACCGAGGGGTAGAAGCAGGACGGGGTGACCGGATCCTGCTGTGCGACGCCGACGACATCGTCCACGAGGGCTGGCTGGCAGCGCACCATGCCGCGTTCGAAGCCGGCGCCGAGTGCGTCGGTGGCGGGCTGGATCGCACCCTGCCAGACGGCACCGTCATCATGCGACAGCGAGAGCTCCTGTTCGTCGGCTGGGATCTCGCGAGCCCGTTCGGTGCGAACTGCGGGTTCACGAGGGAGGTGTACGAACGTGTCGGTGGGTTCGACGAGACGTTCCGCGACGGCGGTGACGACACGGACTTCTTCTGGCGAGCCGCGCTGACCGGAGCAACGACGGTACTCGTGCCCGACGCTGTCGTGACGTACGCGCTCCGCGCCGATCTCCGACAGGTGATACGGCAGCACATCAACTACGGCCGCGGGGTCACCCATCTGTATGTCCGGCACCGCTCATCGGGGATGCCGCGATCATCGCCGATCCGTGCGGTCCTCTCGGTCACGGCGTGCCTGTTGATCATCGTCACGAGCGGTCACCGGTCGCTCCGCAGACGGTTCGCCGTCGAACGGTTGGCTGGCAGGATCGGACGCCTCCGGGAGAGCGTGCGCCGAGGCACGTGCTATCTGTGAACGGCCGATGATCCATCTCGCCTGGGCGATCCTCGAGCGGATCCTGCCCCGGGTGGCGTCGGCGCTCATCATGCTCGTCCTCGCGGCCCGGCTCACGCCGTCCCTCGTCGGCATGTACGCGTGGATGGTCCTCGCCCTCACGCTCGTCCAGACCGTCGGCGACACGGCCGCCCGGCAGACCGCCGTCGTCCACGGAGACACCGAGGCCGGGGAACGGTTCGTCCGCCGGTTCCGGGTCTGGTCCGCGCTGATCGGAGGCGCCGCGCTCGCCGTGACCGTCGGAGCCCTGGTCCTGACGCATCATGCGGAGGACCGATGGCAGGCGATCGCCCTCGCGCCGTTCGTCCTCGTCCCGGCGGCTTCGGCCGTGGGAATCGACGCCCTGGTCCGGCTGCAGCGAGCCGGGAGATGGAAGGAGATCGCATCGCATCAGGCATGGTCGTCGACGGCCTCCCTGCTCTGCAGCGCGCCGACCCTCCTGGCGACGGGATCGCTCCTCGCCAGCGCCCTGCAGGCGATGGTCGCGGAGGCGGGGTTCGCCCTGCTCAACCGGCGACGCGCAGCGCGACTCCCCCGCGCGTCCGCCGCCGACGCGCATTCCCGCGAACCGACCGTGAACGTCCTGGGCGACTACCTCCACACGGCACTGTTCTCGCTGCTCGGCTGGGGACAGGGACAGACCGACCGCCTCTCGATCGGGGCTCTCGCCGGCGGGGCACGTCTGGGCCAGTACGCGTTCGCCATGTCGCTGTCGCGGAGCATCGGCGACGCGGCGGCGCTGGCTGCGATCAACGTCCTCCGGCCGGTCCTCGCCGAAGCGGCACGTGACGGCCGAGGGTCCCAGATCGTCGCGCTCACGGAGGCTTCGCTTCGACGATCCCTGGTCCTGGCGGTCGTGGCCGCCATGGCGACGAGCATCGGGGCTGAGCTGGTCCTGGGCCCCTTCCTCGCAGACGACTGGGACCCCGCCCTGGCACTCGTCCCAGTCCTCACGCTGTCGGTCGCCCCCTCGGTCGTCGCCTGGTCGGTCACGGCAGTCCTCCAGGCCGAGAGCCGGATGCGCCGGGCGAGTCCGATCAAGGCGGTCGGTGTGCTGCTGTCCCTCCCGGTCGGCGTCGTCGCCCTCCACGACCTGCAGCTCGCAGCCTGGCTCGTGAACGCCCGGGAACTCGTCGTGATGGCACTGCTCCTCCTCGCCGCGCGTCATCGGGCGCCGTGGCGGGGCGGCCTCCTCGCGCTCGGCGTGGTCGTGGCCGGCGCGGCCGTATCGCAGGTGACCCGAGGCTAGGCCGGCTGCAGCAGATCCCTGACGATGTCCAGGGCCCCCTGGCTGGCGTAGCGCTGGTACTCGCCGCGGGGAGCACGCAACAGGACAGGGAGGATCCGTCGCCATCGGGCCGGAGGGAGATCGGCCCGGAACCGCTCGAAGGCCGCTTTGGCGACGACGGCCGAGCGATCGGCGAGCGGTGCGGGCTCACGGGCCTCGTCGAGCCAGGAAGCGAGCCCTGCGACGCGGTCGGCGATGTCCCGATTGCGCTGACGCCCCGGCTGCATCAGCCTCGAGATCTTGTACGCCAGCGTCGGCTCGACGATCCCGATCTGGTTCGCGCCGTGCTGCCGGTAGTCGACGAGCGGTTCGTCCAGCAGCTCGATGGGTCCGCGCGATGCGGCGACGATCGCCAACCACTCGTCGTGGACCCATGGAGCCGGGAACGGCACGGCCGCGTCGAAGACCTCTCGTCGGAGCATCGCGGTCGCACCGGTGACCAGATTGCGCCGCAACAGCACGCCGAACGCGTCACCAGCCCGGATCCCGTCGCGTTCGTGCGGGCCGATCGACAGCGACGCGAAGAGCGTGGTGCCGAGGGACGCCCCATCGGCTCCGACGAGACGGGCGTCGGAGCACACCATCTGGAGTTCCGGACGCGCGTCGAAGGCGGCCAAGGCACGCTCGAGACGGTCGGGCCGCCACACGTCGTCCTGATCGGACAGGACGACCAGGTCCCCGTCGGTGGCACGGATCACGCTCTCGAAGTTGCGTGTCACACCGAGCGCGGTCGGATTCCGCAGGAAGCGCACCGGGACCGACGACGCCTCGGCGAAGCGCTCGACGATGGCCGACGTCCCGTCGGTGGACCCGTCGTCGCTGATCACGATCTCGCCGGGCAGTACGGTCTGCCGGTCGATGCTCGCCAGCTGCTCGGCGAGGAACGCCTCACCGTTGTATGTGCAGAGGGCGACGGAGACGCGTGCGTCGACTGGTGCTGCTGGCATTGACCCGCTCCTCACCGCTCGCCGGACCGCCCACCAGCCTATCCCCACCGTCCCGCTGGTATCCTCGGGCCTTATGCCCCGCGTAGCCGTCGACCTCCTCTCGTACACCGGAACGAAAGGCGGTATGGAGACCTACGCCCGCGAGCTGTACCGCGAGATCGGCCGCCTCGGCAGTGAGTTCGAGTTCGTCGGACTCGCCAGCAAGGAGGGATATCAGCTCGACCGTTCCTGGTTCCCCGGGGACATGATCGACACCGGTATCAGCGGAGAGAACCGCTTCCGGTGGGCGATCGGCGAGCTCTGGTCGATCGGTCGCATCGCCAAGCGTCACCGTGCGGATCTGTTGCACTGCCCGGCTCTGCTCGGTCCCGCCCGGAGCAGCATGCCCACCGTGATCTCCATGCACGACATGCTCTACTGGAGCCAGCCCCAGATGATGAGCACCCCGGCGTTCACCGAACCCGTGAAGTTCATGGAGCGCCTGGGTGCGCGGAACGCCAGCCGGATGATCACGATCAGTGAGGTGTCCCGGCGCGAGATCATCACCTACCTCGGCTTCCCGGCAGACCGCATCGACCTCATCCCCCTCGCCGGCACCGCCCTGCCGATGGGCGAACGACGACCGGACACGGAGCACCCGTTCATCCTGGCGACGGGCAACCGGCGCCCGCACAAGAACTGGGCTGGTCTCATCAGAGCGTTGCCGCTCATTGACGAGGCGGTCCGCCCTCGGGTGGTCATCACCGGCAGCCATGGCGAGGACCCGCTGCGCGCCGTCGTCGACGAGGTCGGCATGCGCGACTGGGTCGAGCTGCGATCCTGGTTGACCAGCGAGGAACTCGGTCACCTCTACGAGACCGCGACCGCGCTCGCCATGCCGTCCTTCCACGACGGTTTCAGCCTGCCGGCCCTCGAAGCCATGATGGCGGGGCTCCCCGTGCTCATCTCCGACATCCCCGTGTACCGGGAGGTCGCCGGCGATGCGGCCGAGTACTTCGACCCGCACTCCTTGGAGTCGATCGCCAACGCCATGACGACGGCGGTCAGTGACCCCGCACGGATGGCCGAACTCGCCGATCAGGGCCGGGAACGCGCCAAACAGTTCTCCTGGGAACGCGTGGCGACACGCACGCTCGAGACCTTCCGGACCACACTCGCCTGACACGCCCGCGGCTGGATGGCAAGCGACCGCCATCCAGCCGCGTCGCGCTACTCCGACTGCGGCTGGATGACCGGGATCGACTCGGTGTCGGCCGGGCCGAGGGCGATCGTCGGCATCGACACCGTGATGAGCGAGCCGTCGGCACGGCGGCTGCCCTCGATGTCGCTCGCGCTCGGCTCGCCGACGAGGTGCGGACCCTGGTTGTCGAGCGGAACGGTGACCGTCGTCCCGGCCTCGACGAGCACGTTGCCCCCGCCGACGACGAACGAGGCGGAATCGCCCTCTTCGACGGTGAACCGCATCTCGGTGCGCCGGACGGAGATGCGCACCCGCGTGCCCTTGACCGTGAGTCGGAAGGTGATGCCCTGCCAGTCGACCGGCAGGCGCGGCGAGAACGAGATCACGCCGCCGTGGTCGCGCATGCCCGCGAAGCCGAGCACGAGGGCGCTCCACACGCCGCCGGTGGAGGCGACGTGCACACCGTCCGGGGTGTTGCGGTGCAGGTTCGCGAGGTCGACGAACAGCGCCGACCAGAAGTACTTGAGCGCGAGCCGCTGGTACCCGACCTCGGCGGCGATGATCGACTGCACGACCGCCGACAGGGTCGAGTCGCCAGTCGTCAGCGGGTCGTAGTAGTCGAAGTCGGCGAGCTTCTCCTCGTCGGTGAAGTGGTCGCCCTGGAGGAGCAGCGCCAGCACGACGTCCGCCTGCTTGAGCACCTGGAACCGGTAGATGACGAGCGGGTGGAAGTGCAGGAGCAGCGGGAGGTGCTCAGGAGGGGTGTGATCGAGGTCCCACAGCTCCTTCTCGAGGAACTGGGCGTCCTGCGGGTGGATGCCGAGCCGCTTGTCGAAGGGGATGTGCATGTGCTCGGC
This sequence comes from Plantibacter sp. lyk4-40-MEA-4, assembly GCF_030209415.1. Classification (NCBI taxonomy): domain Bacteria; kingdom Bacillati; phylum Actinomycetota; class Actinomycetes; order Micrococcales; family Microbacteriaceae; genus Plantibacter; species Plantibacter sp. lyk4-40-MEA-4. The sequence continues at coordinate 148,844 of NZ_JARVSA010000007.1, read as the reverse complement.
GGCGCGCTGCCACTCGCGGACCTCGGCGTCGTCGAGCGACAGCCGCGTGACCAACCGTTCGAAGGAGGCCGGGTCGTCCTCGCGGAGGCGCTCCACGGCCTCGACGGCCGACAGCAGGTTCGCCCGTGCCATGACGTTCGTGTAGAGGTTGTCGTTCACGACGGTCGTGTACTCGTCGGGCCCCGTGACCCCGTAGATGTGGAACGAGTCCTTGCCGTTCGCGCGCCAGAAGCCCAGGTCGGCCCACATGCGGGCCGTCTCGACGAAGATGTCGACGGCTCCGCGGGCCAGGAAGTCCTCGTCCCCCGTCGCCGCGACGTACTGCCGTAGCGCGTAGGAGATGTCGGCGTCGATGTGGTACTGCGCCGTGCCGGCCGCGTAGTACGCGGACGACTCGAGCCCGTTGATCGTGCGCCACGGGAACAGGGCACCGTGCTGGTTGAGTTCGGTCGCGCGGGAGCGGGCGGCGTCGAGCATGTTCTGGCGGAACCGGAGGGCGTTCCGTGCGACGAGCGGCGCCGTGTAACTGAGGAACGGGAGGACGTAGACCTCGGTGTCCCAGAAGTAGTGGCCACCGTACCCGGACCCGGACACACCCTTCGCCGCGACACCGCCGCCGTCCGTGCGTGCGGACGCCTGCGCCAGCTGGAAGAGGTTCCAGCGCGTCGCCTGCTGGATGGCAGGCTGTCCGTGGACCTCGACGTCGGAGCGCGCCCAGAAGTCCTCCAGCCACAGCTCCTGGTTGCGGATCGCGGATTCGATGCCGTTCTCGGCGGAACGGTCGAGCGTGCGGGCGCAGCGATCGGCGAGTTCCTTCGGCGGGACGGCGTTCGAGGTGTGGTAGCTGATGATCTTGGTGAGCTTCGTGGGCACGCCCGCGCGACCGCGGATCGTGTACACGTGCTTCGCGAGGTCGGACTCGATGTGCGTCGAGACCTCGTACTCGTTCTCGGTCTCGATCGTGTGGTCGGCGCCGGCGACGATCGTCATGCCGGAGTTCGTCGTCTGGTACCCGAGCATCGCTCGTGGACCGTCGATGAGCTTGTAGCGAGGCTGCAGCACCCGCTCGGTGAGGGACTCCGCCTTGCGCGGGTCGCCCATCCCCGGCTCGGGTGCGTTCGTCAGGTAGTCGTCCTGACGGTCCTGGCGGTTGATGATCTGACTGGAGAGCACGAGCGACGCATCCGCGTCGAGCAACGTGACCTCGTAGTCGAGGACCGCGAGGTGGCGGTCGGTGAAGGACACCATGCGACGGGAACGGATGTGGACCCGCTTCCCGGAGGGCGTCCGCCATTCGAGTTCGCGGCTGAGGACACCGGTCTTGAAGTCGAGCCGACGCTCGAAGCTCAGCAGGTCGGCGTCGTTGAGGATCAGCGGCTCGTCGTCGACGTAGAGGCGGACGACCTTCGTGTCGGGCGCGTTGACGATCGTCTGACCGACGCGGGCGAAGCCGAACGCCTCCTCGGCGTGACGGATCGGCCAGGTCTCGTGGAACCCGTTGATGAACGTCCCGTGGACGTGGCCGTCGCGGCCCTCCTCGACGTTGCCGCGGAAACCGAGGTAGCCGTTGCCGAGCGCGAAGAGGGTCTCGGTCGTTCCCTCGTCGTCCGCGTCGACGTGCGTCTCGACGAGCGCCCAGTCGTCGAGTGGGAACCGGTGACGGTCGAGCGGGTCGCTGGTGATGTGGTTCATGCCTGGTCCTCGGAGGAGTCGTGGGGTGCCGTGGGGATCTGTGGGTCGGCCGGCGCGTCCGGCCCGGCTGTTCGCGAAGCCGACCGCAGTGGGTCGACGAGGTCGGCGAGGTCATCGACCACGATGTCCGCGCCGGCATCGATGAGCGCCTGGTGTCCGATACCGCGGTCGACGCCGAGCACGAGACCGAAGTCGCCGCGGCGGCCGGCCTCGACCCCGGAATGCGCGTCCTCGACGACGACGCACTCCGACGGAGCGTAGCCGAGCAGACGACCGGCCTCGACGTAGGTGTCCGGCGCGGGCTTGCCGGCGATCCCCTCGCGCGCGGCGACGACGCCGTCCATCACGACCGGGAACCGCTCACGGAGCCCTGCCGCTCGGAGGACGACCTCGGCGTTCTTGGAACTCGACACCACGGCGACCTCGAGCCCTGCCTGCTCGACCGTGTCGAGGAAGGTCAACGATCCCGGGTACGCGGCGATGCCGTCCGCTTCCAGGACGGCCGTGAACACCGAGTTCTTCCGGTTGCCGAGACCGCACACGGTCTCCAGCTCAGGCGCGTCGGTCGGCGAACCCTCGGGAAGCGTGATGCCGCGTGACGCGAGCATCGCGCGCACCCCGTCGTACCGCGGCTTGCCGTCGATGTACTGGAAGTAGTCGGCGTCGGTGTAGGGCTCGGTGATCCCGTGGGCGAGGAGCTCGTCGGTAAAGAGCTTCGCCCACGCGTGCATGTGGATCTCGGCGGTCGGGGTGATGACGCCGTCGAGGTCGAACAGCACCGCCCGGCAGCCGAGGAGCCGCGCGGCCGCCTCGTCGAGGGTCAGGACGTCGTTCGATGGCGCGTTGATCGGCTGGGTCACGGTGCACGGTCCTCGTCGGTTTGGGGGAAGAGGTGGACAGTGGAACGGAAGCTGCTGCGGACCGGTGGGGCGGCCGCGCAGACCCAGCCTAGGAGAGTTTGGCCACCACGTCGTACACGCGGTCGATACCGGCGTGGACCGGGAAGTGGTGGTTGCCGACGAACAGCCCGTCCTCGTGGATCTTGTCGGCGGCGGGGAGTTCCGCCGGGACCTTCGCGTCGAGGTACTTCATGACCGGGTTCTTCGTGAAGTTGCCCGCCACGATGGGCCGTGACTCGATCCCCGCGGCGGCGAACGCCTGCACGACCTCCTTGCGGCGGCCGGCGAGCGCGCCCTCGAGCACGAGGGAGAAGCCGAACCAGCTGCTCTCGCCCTGCTCGCGCTGGATGCGCACGGAATCGAGGTCGGCGAAGCGTTCCGTCCAGTACAAGGCGTTCTCCCGACGGCCGGCGATGAGCCGTGGGACCTTCTGGATCTGCTCGATGCCGATCGCGCCGGACATCTCGAGCGGGCGGACGTTGTACCCGGGAAGGACGAAACGGAAGAGGTCGTCCCACTCGTCGCCCGACTTGTCGTGGACGGCGTTCTGCTCGGGGAGTCCGCGGGTCCAGCCGTGAGCCCGCAGCGAGATGAGCATCTGCGCCGTGGCCTCGTCGTCCGTCAGGATCATCCCGCCCTCCATCGTCGAGATGTGGTGGGAGAAGAAGGCGCTGAACGTCCCCATCGCACCGACCGTGCCGGCGAACCGACCGTCGTCCTTCGCGCCGAGGGACTCGCAGTTGTCCTCCAGCAGGAGGAGACCGTGACGTTCGGCGAGTGCCGTGAGCGCCGCGAAGTCGTTCGGGTTGCCGAGGAGGTTGACCGCGAAGATCGCCTTGGTGCGCGGGGTGATGGCGGCCTCGGCGAGCGACAGGTCCATGTTGAGGGTGTCGACGTCGATGTCGACGAAGCTCGGGATGAGGCCGTACTGCTGGAGCGGGTAGTAGGTGGTGGCCCAGGACACGGCGGGGACCAGGACCTCGTCCCCCGCCTGCAGGTCGACCCGGTCGTCGAGGACGGCAGCGGCGATCGCGAGGAGGTTCGCGCTCGAACCGGAGTTGACCATGACGCCGAAGCCGGCGCCGAACGCACTGGCGAAATCGCGCTCGAACTGCGCGACCAGCGGCCCCATGGTGAAGCGGCCGCTGTCGACGACGCGCTGGATGGCGGCGTACTCCGCGGCGTCCCAGGAGGAGGTCGCGAGGGGGAAACCGGAGTCGAAGGTGTCGTCGGTCATGCTGTCTGGGGCTCCTGAGCTGCGAGGTAGGCGTGGTAGCTCGCGGCGACGCCGGCCGCGAGCGGGGTGGTGGGGTTCCAGCCGAGCGCACGGGCGGCGGCTGAGTCGAGCAGGCGCTGGTGCACTCCGGAAGGCTTGGTGGCGTCGTACCGGAAGCGACCGGTGAAGCCGGCGGCGCGACCGGCTGCTTCGTAGTACTCGGTGATGCTGTGGTCGACACCCGGCCCGAGGTTGAGCGTGACGGGCCACGCGTCGAGTGAGCCGAGCTGCGTGACGAGCCACGCCGCGAGGTCGGGCGTGTAGGTGAACTCGCGTCGGGCGGTGCCGTCGCCCCAGACCTCGACCTCGTCGGAGCCGCTCGCCACGGCGGCGTGGACCTTGCCGAGGGCGGCGGCGATGAGGTGCGCCTGACCGTGGGTGTAGTCGTCGCCCGGGCCGTAGAGGTTCGACGGCACTGCTGCGCGATAGGCGAACCCGTACTGCCGACTCGCGTACTCGCAGAGCTTCGTCCCGGCGATCTTCGCGAGCGCATACCCCTCGTTCGCGCCCTCCAGCGTGCCGCTGAGGAGAGCGCCCTCACCGATCGGCTGTGGGAGCCCCTCGGGGTAGATCGCCGCGCTCGACACGTAGAGCAGCTCGGGGACACCGGCATCGATCGCGCCTCGGATGACCGAGGTGTCGATCAGGAGGTTGTCGAGCAGGAAGTCGGTGGGACGCTGCAGCTTCGCCTGGATGCCGGCGACCTTGGCGGCGGCGTGCACGATCGCGTCCGGCGCCGTCCGGCCGATGAGGGCTGCGACGGCGGCTCGATCGGTGAGGTCGGCGTCCGCACGCGTCGCCACGATCAGCTCGTCGGCGGCGCGGAGCGTGGGCCAGACCGCGGCGATGCTCGAACCGAGCATGCCGGCACCACCGGTGAGGAGGACGCGCACCGCGCCTAGACCTCCGCGGTGTCGATGTAGGGCTTGCCCGACGCCTCGAGCTCGGCGACGTCGGAGTCGACCATGATCTGCGCTAGGCGCGGCGGGAGCACCTTCGGGGTCCAGCCGAGGACGGACTCGGCCTTCGCGTAGTCACCGATGAGCGCGTCGACCTCGGTGGGACGGAGGTAGCGCTCGTCGAACTTGACGTACTTCTCCCAGTCGAGGTCGAGCCGCTCGAAGGAGAACTGCAGGAAGTCCTTGACGGTGTACGCGGTGTTGGTGGCGAGCACGAAGTCGGTCGGTTCGTCGGCCTGCAGCATCCGCCACATGCCCTCGACGTAGTCGGGCGCGTAGCCCCAGTCGCGGACGGCGTCGAGGTTGCCCATGTACAGGAAGTCCTGCTGGCCGGCGGCGATGCGCGCGGCGGCGCGGGTGATCTTGCGGGTCACGAAGGTGCCACCGCGTCGCGGCGACTCGTGGTTGAACAGGATGCCGTTGACCGCGAACATCCCGTAGGCCTCGCGGTAGTTGCGAGTGATCCAGTAGGAGTAGACCTTCGCGACGCCGTAGGGCGAACGCGGGTAGAACGGGGTCTCCTCGTTCTGCGGCGGCGGCGTCGCCCCGAACATCTCGGAACTGGACGCCTGGTAGAAGCGGCAGTGGAGACCGATCTGGCGGATGGCCTCGAGGAGCCGGACCGTCCCGATGCCGGTCGTGTCGCCGGTGTACTCCGGCTCGTCGAAGCTGACCCGTACGTGCGACTGCGCGGCGAGGTTGTACACCTCGTCGGGCTGGATCTCCGCGAGCAGTGTCGCCAGGCGCGAGCCGTCGGCCAGGTCGGCGAAGTGCAACTGGAGCCTGGGCGAACCGTCGTGGGTCGCCTCGGGGTCGTAGATGTGGTCGATCCGCCCGGTGTTGAAGGTCGACGCGCGACGCACGAAACCGTGCACCTCGTACCCCTTCGACAGCAGGAGTTCTGCGAGGTAGCTGCCGTCCTGGCCGGTGATACCGGTGATGACGGCCTTCTTGGTGGTGACGCCTGTCGTGGCCGGGGCCGCCGGGGCTGATGTCTCAGTCATGGAAGACCACTCTACCCGGGCCGTGGTCTCCTTCGGGCGGCCCTCCCGCTCCGGAAGCTTGCTACCGTACCGGGGTGACGCTCGACATCATGATGCCTTTCTACGGCCGCTTCGACCACTTCCGCACGGCGGTACTGAGTGTGCTCGCGCAGACCGATCCGGACTGGCGGTTGGTCGTCGTCGACGACGTGTATCCCGACACGGCGCCGGGCGAGTGGCTGCAGTCGCTCGGCGACGATCGCATCGTGTACCTCCGCAACGAACGGAACCTCGGGGTGAGCGGCAACTTCGACCGCTGCATCGAACTCGTGACGGCGGAACGGTGTGTCCTCATGGGGTGCGACGACGAGCTCCTCCCGGAGTACGTGGCGCGGATGGCGACCATCGCGGCGAGATTCCCCGACGTCGACCTCATCCAGCCCGGTGTGGAAGTGATCGACGAGGCCGGGCAGGTCGTCCGACCACTGGGCGACCGGATCAAGGCGATCCTCCGACCGGCCGCACCCGAGCCGGTCCGGCTCGCCGGCGAGCGACTCACGGCCAGCCTGCTCCGCGGCAACTGGGCGTACTTCCCGTCCGTGTGCTGGCGCGTCGATTCGGTTCGGCGCTTCGGGTTCCGGGCCGACCTCCACGTGGTCCAGGATCTCGCCCTGATGATGGAGATCTTCCGCGGCGGCGGCACGCTCGTGCTCGACGACACCACGGTCTTCCGGTATCGCCGACACGGCGGGAGTGTGTCCTCCTACACCGCCGTGGACGGCAAGCGCTTCCAACAGGAGCGCACGGTGTTCGCCGAGGAGGCCGCCCGACAGGCGGCACTCGGTTGGAACCGGGCTTCTCGAGTCGCCCGCGCGCACGTCACCTCGCGGCTGAACGCGGCCCTGCAACTCCCGAAGGCGGCGCTCGCCCGCGACACCGCGGGACTGCGCATCCTGCTCCGGCACACCTTCGTCTGATCAGCCCGTCGCACGGATCGACCAGGCTCTCCCTGAGTAGGATTGCCTCATGCCGCACCAGCTCGAACGCACGCTCATCGTCATGCCGGCGCTCAACGAGGAGGCGTCCGTCGCCGCCGTGGTGCGTGAGGTCCAGGACAAGCTGCCGGGTGTCGCGATCCTCGTCGTGAACGACGGCTCGACCGACGACACGACCGTCCAGGCGAGGTCTGCGGGCGCCGTCGTTGCCGAGCTCCCGTTCAACCTCGGGGTCGGCGGTGCGATGCGGGTCGGCTTCAAGTACGCGCTCGAGCATGGGTACCGCAACGTCGTGCAGGTCGATTCGGACGGACAGCACGACCCGGCCGGCGTGCTGCAGCTCCTCGATGAACTGGCGACCGCCGACCTCGTCCTCGGCGCACGGTTCGCGGGTGCGGGCAACTACGAGGTGCGAGGACCCCGCAAGTGGGCGATGGTCGTGCTCTCCGGCGTCCTCAGCCGGGTCGCACGGACGAAGCTCACCGACACGACGAGTGGTTTCCGCGCGACGGGACCTCGGGCGGTCCGGCTCTTCGCCGAGCACTACCCTGCCGAATACCTCGGTGACACGATCGAGTCGCTCGTGATCGCCGCGCGCGCCGGTTGCGTCATCCGCCAGGTGCCCGTGGCCATGCGGCCCCGCGCTGGCGGCACCCCGTCGCACAACCCGTTCAAAGCCGCGACCTACCTGGCGCGCGCCGGCCTCGCGCTCGTGTTCGCACTCATCCGACCGCCGGTCGCGCTCCAAGGAGAGGTGGTGACCGCATGATGCCCCTCGGCACCTACATCCTGGGCATCGTCGCCGCCCTGTTCACGCTCGGGGTCGTCATCGAGATGCTCCGACGCCGCAGGATGCGCGAGCGCCACGCCGTGTGGTGGCTGGTGGCCGGCTGCCTCGCGCTCATCATCGGTGTCTTCCCCCAGGTGCTCGCCGGTGTCGCCGTCGCGATCGGCGTGGAGATCCCGACGAACCTCGTGTTCTTCGTGAGCATCCTCGTCCTGTTCCTCGTGAGCATCCAGCACAGCTCGGAACTGACCACACTCGAGCAGCGGAGTCGGACGCTCGCCGAGGAGAGCGCTCTGCAGGACCTGCGCATCACCGAGCTTGAACGCCGACTCGCCGACGGCGCACCGGACGGGGGCAACGGCACCGCCTGACGCCGGCAGCGCCTGAGCGCCCCTCAGGAAGCGACCGGGCGTCCGCGCAGGAGTCCGACCACGTGCACGACGAGCCCGGCGACCGGTCCGACCGTGAGCGCCAGGAGCGTGCGCTCGTGGAGGCCGAGCGGAAGCAGCAGCGTTGCGACCATCGCGAGCGCGGCGACGATCCATCCCGCCGCGAAAGCGGTGTGCTGCGATCGTGAGAGTGTCGCGGACCCGGTCACGCACAGTGCGCCGACGAGCCCGGCCGTCGCGACGAGCAGCCCGATGGTCCCTCCCGCGAGGACATCGGAGCGCCCGAACACGATGGAGAGCGCCCACGGACCGAGCCACCACGCGAGCAGGCCCAGCACCCCTGCCGCCACGATGACGAGGACGACCATCCGGAGGACCCACCCGAGCACGGCGTCCGCGTGGGAACGGAACACGATGACGAGGTAACTCTGCAGCGCCAGGACGACGATGACGATGGGCGCCCGGGTCAGCGTGATGGCGTAGGTGAGCGATCCGAAGGCGTTCGGCGAGACGGTGTCGCCCGTGGCCTGGATGACGAGGGGCAGCCCACTCACCATCACGCCCGTCGCCGCGGAGGCGACCACCGTCCGCAGCACGTTCCAGCTGAGGGCCGTCGGACCGACGTCGATGCCGAACCGGCCGACCACCCCGCGACGGACGAAGGGCCACAGGATGAGCGGTGTCAGCACGAACGGCGCGGCGACACCCCAGGCGAGCAGCGTCGTGTCGTCGGTCACCAGGAGGAGGCCACCGACGATCGCGAACCGCAGGAGCCCGTCGACGATCGTCAATGCCGCAACCGAGGTCCAGAGCGAGAGGCCGTACAGGACGCCGGCCGTCGCAGCCACGATCACGTAGGCGGCGAGTCCGACGACGAGCTGCGGGACCAGTGCCCACCCCGCGTCGGGGAAGACCGCCCCGACCCACAGCCAGGCGGTCGCGGCGACGAACACGGCAGCGACCGCGGACGCGGCGAGGGCGAAGTTCCGCACGACCGGCGCGCGCGTCGACGTCTCGACCGTGACGGGATCCGGGTGCGTCGCGCGGGCCACCTCCTGCTGCACCCCGGAGAGGGCGCTGACCAGGAGGTAGAGCGCGGACCAGAAGACGGAGAACGGCGCGTACGCCGCCGTTCCGAGCGCCGCCCCGGTCACGATCTGCAACAGGTAGCCCGCGCCACCTCCGACAGCCGTAGCCACGAGGATGAGGACGGCGCCGTTGGGTCCGCGACGCGCGGCGTCGGCGGGCGTGGCGCTACCGGGAGCCGACACGCCGGTCCTCGACGGGAGGGTGCAGAACGAGAGGCACGGAGCGGGATCCTTCGCTTGGGACGGACGACATTCGATGGTACCGCCGCACCGGCCGCCGCCCAGGTCGGCGGGTAGACTGACGCAGCAGACCAGACCGAACGCGCGGCCAGATGCAGCGTGTGCTCCCTGATTGGACCAGCCGCCCATGGCCTCAGCCCCTTCCGTCCCACCGATCGACGACCGGGAACGGGGGGCACGCCAGGCTCATGGCCTCGTCCGCCGCTTCCTCATCGTGTTCGCGTTCGCGTGGATCGTCTGCACGGCGATCACGAGCGCCTGGGCGCTGACGACCCCGCTCGCGGCAGCACCCGACGAGCCGGCGCACATCGTCAAGGCCGCTTCGGTGGCTCGCGGGCAGCTCGTCGGACCCTCGACGCCGAAGGGCAACGTGGTGCAGGTGCCGTCGTACATCGCCTGGACCAACAATCAGACCTGCACCGCCTTCACCGAGACGGTCACGGCCGACTGTGTCACGCAGGTGCCGGGCGACCCGACCACCCTCGTCGACATCACCACCACGGCCGGACTCTACAACCCGCTGTACTACGTCCTCGTGGGGTGGCCGTCGCTCGTCTTCGACGACTCCACGGGCATCTTCGCCATGCGGCTCATGAGCGCACTGGTCTGCTCGTTCTTCCTCGCCGTCGGCTTCGCGCTCATCGCCACCTGGCGCCACCGTGCCCTGCCCATCATCGCCTTCCTGACCGCGGCGACACCGGTCACCCTGTTCCTGGCGGGGACGATCAACCCGAACGGCCTCGAGGTCACCGCGATGATGGCGGCCGTCGTCGGACTGCTGACGATCACGACGAGACAGTCCGCGGCCCCGCTGTGGCTCCCCTTGAGCGCTCTCGTGGTCGGCGGCGTCTTTGCAGCCAACACGCGTGGTCTGTCTCCCTTGTGGCTCGCGATGGCCATCGCGGCGGCACTCGTGCTGCTACCCGGTCGGGACCTCCTCGCGCTGTTGAAGCGCCGTTCGGTGCAGGTGACGATCGTCCTCGTCGCGCTCGGCACCGCCGCCGCCGCCGCATGGTTGCTCGGCTCGAACTCGCTCGCCATGGCGGTCGACCCCAATGCGCCGCCTCCCCCGTACCCGCACGTCGGTGACGCGCCCATCGTCGGGGTCGCGGTCATCCTCGACCTCACCTTCTACTACGGTGCGCAGATGATCGGCGAGTTCGGCTGGCTCGACACGCCCGCCCCCGACGCGGTGTTCTTCATCTGGCCGGCCGTCATCGGCCTGCTGCTCCTCGGTGCCGGTGTCCTCCTCCGCGGGCGTCGACTGGTCGTCGCCGTCCTCCTCATGGCCGCCGTCGTCTTCGTCCCCGCGCTCCTCCAGGGCGTGTGGGTGACCTCGGGTGGGATCATCTGGCAGGGCCGGTACACGTTGCCGTTGTTCGCGCTCATGCTCCTCACCATCGGCGCACTGCTCGCCGAGCACGGCTCGGCGCTCGGCCGCTCGATCCAGCGGCGACTCGTCGTGATCTTGATCGCCGCGCTCGGGTTCGCGCAGTTCCTCAGCTACATCGGGGCGCTCCGCCGCTACAGCATCGGCGACACCGGCGGGAGCTGGCTCGCGATGATCACCCGGCCGGAGTGGGCGCCGCCGGGCGGCATGACGCTCTGGCTCGCCGTCGGCGTCCTCACGATCGGAGCGGCCTGCTTCGGAGCAGCACGACTCGCCTTGCGCGCGCGGGCCGAGGACGAGCTCGTGACCGTTCGCTGACACCCCTCCCCCGCTGCGGACGACGAAGGCGCCGACACCCTGGAGAGTGTCGGCGCCTTCGTAGTCGCATCGGCGTGGTCAGTTCACGCGGACCGTGGTGCAACCGAAGAGCACGTTCTTGCCGGTGTTGAACACCGCGGTCCCGATCCCGTAGCCACAGACCTTGTAATCACCAGCGGCCGTCACCGGTATGGACTCGCTGAGCCCGTGCGCACCGCCGTAGGCGGGATAGATCCGTGCAATGTCCGAACGCACCTTGTCAGCCTGGAACGCGTACCCCTTCACCGTCCCGTCGGGCGCCGTGACATAGACGTGCATCTGGATCGGCGTCTTCGGAAGCTGTGCGTCGACCGTCCACCCGGAGACGGACAGCGAGGCGTTCCCGGCCGTCGTCGAACCGGACACCTGGGCTCCGTCGAACGACCCGACCGGGTAACTCGTCCCCACGGTCACGGTGCGGCACCCGATCGTGGAGTTCATCCCGACGCTGAGCGGCGACACCGCGATGCCGTAGGCGCACACCTGGTAGTCGCCGGGAGCCGTGACGGGGAAGGACTCGGAGAAACCATGCGGTCCGGTGGCCCCGTAGACACGGTTCACGTCATCACGCTGGCCGCCGGACCCGCGCACATAGCCGGAGCGCTTCCCGGTCGGATCGGTGATGTAGACGTGTACCGGGATCGCTGTTCCGAGTGCGCCACGATCAAGCGTCCATCCACCCACGTTGATCGACGCGCCTGTGGCTGACTGACTGACGTCGACGAGATCCAAGCTGCCGGCCGGGAAGTCCTTCACGAGGTCGACCGCCACACAGCCGAGCTCCGTGTTCACTCCGACGTTCTGCCAGAACTTGGCGATGCTGTAAGCACAGACCTCATACCGCCCGCCTGCAGACACCGGGAAGCTCTGGCTGAACCCGTGGGCAGCGCCCGCCCCAGGGTACACATTGGCGACATCGGGGCGTGATGCGGACGCCGTCATGGCGGTTCCCGGACGTTGCCCGTCGGGTTGCCTCACGTAGATGTGCACGTCGTTCGAAACCGACTTGGCGTCAGGATCCATCGCCCACCCCGCGACGTAGAGCGCCGTCGTCGAACCGCTTCCGGTAACCCGGACCGCGTCGAGTGAACCGATCGGCGCATCCTGCGGCACGCTCACCGACTTGCATCCGAGCAACCGGTTGGCGCTCAAACCGATCCCGTACACGCAAGCGGTGTAGGTCCCCCCACGGGTGACGGTGATGTTGGTGCTGTAGCCGTGGGCCTCACCGGCGCCCGGGTACGCGCGCGCGACATCCGGTCTGGACTTGTTCGCCTGCATGACCGACCCCTTGGTCGAGCCGTCAGGGTAGGTCAAGTACACATGCGCCTCGAGCGATGCGGAGGTGCGGTTGAGGTCCAGGGTCCAGCCCGACAGGGAGATGGTCGCATCATTCGCCCCGACGTTGACGCTCAACGCGTCGTAGGCGCCCGCAGGGTTCAACACCCCGTTGGTCGGTCCGAACCAGTCGGTGTAGATGCGGAAGAAGTTCCGGTTGCCGTACGCACTGCAGCCGTCGCCCGTGCCGTAGAGGTTCGCGAGCGCCGCGGCGTTCGGCTGGTACGGCGTGTAGTTGTACAACCCTGCGGTCGCGGCGTTCTCGATGAAGACGTTGCTGGACCCGCACGAGGCGGTCGGCGAGAACCGGACGGCGTTGACGCGCCCAGGAACATGGTTCCACCGGGTCGGGTTCGCCTGGTAGTTCTTGAACTGCAGTGCAGCCGCGTACACCTGGTTGAAGAACCCGTAGTAGGTCGTATCGCAGTCGGCCGTGTCCGGGCACCCGTAGCCGGTCGCGCTGCGGTACTGCCGATCGCTCGGCCAGGTGTCGGTGATGAGTCCCTGTTCCTTCTCGATGAGGACGATCATGGCCTTCTGGCTGATCCCGCAGGCCGCTCCCACCTTGGAGATGATGCTCGCCGCCGATTCCCGACCGGAACCCGCATAGGCGGCACAGCGACCGGAGACAGCGGCCCGGGAAGGAGTCGCCTGAGCGTAGTCCTTGAGGCAGGTGTAACCGGCACGACAGCTCGGCACAGCTCGATTCAGGAAGTCCTGGACCGCAGGCGCGCTCATGGCGCCGCCGTCGTAGAAGAGCTGGTCGCTGATGATCGAACCGGCTCGGAAGTCGGACCCGTTGGCGGCCTCGGCGCTCGGGGCGACGGCCGGGGCGACCGTCAACACGCCGACGAGGAGAGCGAAGACCGTCGCGATGACGATGAGTGGGCTGCGGCGCGTCATGGTACCTCCACCGTCAGCGGCTCAGAGGTGAGCGCTCCGGTCTTGTCCGATTGGTAGGAGAGGACGGCCGTCCACGTCCCGCTGGTGAAGTCGCTGATCTGGGTTTGAACGGTGCCGCACGAGGTGGTCTTCGAGTCGGCGAGTCCCTCGCTGGTGACGACCACGTCCGGGCCCGAGCCGGAGAACGTGAACGTGCAGGTCCCGCCGTTCTCGATGACGCCGGCGATGTAGCCGGATGCCGAGACCGTCGTTCCGTCGGGGTCGACACCGGCGAACACCATGACCGCGTCGAGCGGGATCGGTTCCGGATCCTCCGTCTTGAAGGTGGGTTCGACGCCTGGAAGCAGGGTCGGGCTCGGCGTCGGGCTTGCGCTCGACTCGGCCGGATCACCGCCGAAGCAGCCGGTCAGACCGACGCCGACGAGCAGAGCCGTCACCACGCAGGCCGCTGGGCGTATGCGCCACTCGGTCATCAGTCCTCCTCGGCACGCCGGATGTGCCCCTTTCAGGGTACCGGGTTCGAAACAGCTGTCGATGACCTGAATGTCGGCGCGTCGATGGTGCTCAGGCCGAATCGGGCGTCCACGAGCGCGATCGCGAACGTCGGGAAGCGTAGGGGTGGTAGGCGTCGTCCGGGTGTTCGGGAAGGTACGGGTCACGGTAGATCACGCCCCAGCGAGCACGTACCGTCCTCAGTTCCCACTCGTGCACGATCGCGATCCGGGTCTTCGACTCGTAGTGGTAGAGGTGCACCCGAGCGAGATACAGGATACGAAGTCCCAGGGAGCGCACTTTCAGGGACAGGTCGACGTCGTTGAAGTTCAACGGCAGCGACTCAGTGACGCCGCCGACGCGAGCGTAGGTGTCGCGGCGCAGCGCGGCGCATGCGGCGGTCACGCCCGAAACCTCGCGGTCGATCTTGAGAGCGGCGTGCGGCGCCGAATCACCGAAGCGGTAGGCGGTGAGCGGATGCGAGAACCCTCGATTCGCGTAACGGTGACCGGCGTGCTGGATGAGCCCGTCCTCGTACACGAGCTGCGCGCCGGTCATTCCGACGTCCGCTTGGAGCAACGGTGCGACCAGCTCGACCAGGAAGTCGTCCGAGATGACCTCGACGTCATCGTTGAGCAGGACGATCATCTCGCCGCGGCTCTCGACGAACCCGACGTTGCACTTCTCCCCGTAGTTGAACGGCCGGTCGAACGGCACCAGGGTGAGCCGATCGCCGGCGATCTCGCGCAGGAGGTCGAGGACGGTCGCCGGCGTCGTCAGGTCGTAGACCACGACGATCTCGAGATCGACGTCTCCGGCATGCTCGAGCACGGACCGGACGGCACCGATGACGAACACGCGCTCGACGTCGTCGATGACTCCCGAACTGCCGCGCGTGGGGATGATCACGCTGACCGAGGTCGCCGGGTCCAGCGCGCGGCGGACGCGAGCGGTGTTCGGCCAGTCACCACGCTCGGCGGTCGCGTCGATACCGACCCGTTGGAGATGCGCATCGACCGCACGGACACCCGCATCCCAGGTGTATGGTTTCGCCCCGCTCGACGAGGCGGTCGACTCAGGAAGGGCCCTCCAGTGGTACAGGACCTCGGGGATGTGGTGCACCACCCGTGCGCGTTCGGTGACCTTCAGCGCGAGGTCGTGGTCCTGCGATCCGTCGTAGGTGCTGTCGAATCCACCGACCGCTCGGACGAGGTCAAGACGCATGACCGACAGGTGCCCGAGGTACATGTGCGAGCGGAGCCGCTCGGGCGACCAGTCCGGCTTCTTGAAGACGTCGTAGTGGTACCCGTCGAGGTCCACCTTGTCCTCGTCGGTGTACACGTAATCGATCCGATCGTCCGCGGCGATCGCCTGCGCGACCTGCGCGAGCGCCCCGTGGCCGAGGAGGTCGTCGTGGTCGAGCAGGACCAGGAACCGCCCGGTCGCCGCGGCGACGCCGTCGTTCGATGCAGCGGAGATTCCGCCGTTCGATTCACGGGTGACGACGACGATCCGGTCGTCCTCCGCCGCGAAGCCGCGAAGTGCCTCGAGGACCCGGGGATCCGGCGAGACGTCGTCGACGAGGATGAACTCCCAGTCGCGGAACGCCTGCCGCCGGACCGATTCGACCATCTGCCGCAGCATGTCGATCGGAGGATTGTAGACCGGGGTGACGACGCTGAACAGTGGAGCGGTCACGAGCGGCGCACCACCGAGCGGATGCCGCTGATGGGCTTGATGACGGCGGAGCCCAGCTTCCAGGTGGTCGACGCCAGGATCTGGTCGACCTCGGTACGGGTCCGCTCGTCGCGCAGTTCGAGCGCGAGACGGTGGTCTCGCAGCAGCTTGTGCACCTCGTGCACGAGCCCCTCGCGTTCGTCCTCGAGCTGGTCCACCCGCGCGAAGGCGACGGCGAGCTCGGTCTCGGCGAACCGATCGACCTCAGCACGCAGGGTGTCGCGCTCCGCCGCCAGACCGACGAGGCGGTCGGCGTCGAGCAGCACGCGGTGTTGGAGCGCCTTGACCTGCGCCACGAGCTCCTCAGTGCTCCGCCCAGCGGGCTGCACCCACAGGGCGCCGTCGTCCGCGGTCCCCGCCTCGTGTTCCGTCTCGTCAACCATGTCCATGCAACCTTCCTGAGCGACGCCGTCACGACGCCGATATCTACACGTTGTCGGCGTCGCGCTTACGTTGCTGACGCGCGGCGAACCGCTCGACGACGACCTTCGGGCCGCCGTTCTTGAGGTAGTACGCCACCCGGTCGACGTCACGCCGCATGCCGGTGCGCCGCGGCGGCGTCTGCTGCTGACGCGAGGACGACAGGACGACCGGTTTCGCACCGGCCTCGGCGGGGGCCTTGTCCGCGGCGAGCCGGGGGTTCCGGACGAACTCGACGAGCGGGGCGAGCGCGCTCGACCAGACGAACCGCTCGCGGACGAGCTGCACGTTCGCCCTCGCCGCCTCGCGGGACGCATCGTCGAAGAGCACGTGCTCGATCGCGTCCATGAGCGCGCGCTGGTCGCGCTCCGGAACGGAAACGCCCAGTGTCTCCTCGCGGACGAGGTCACCGAACGAGTCGCCCTCGGTCGTCACGATCGGCAGTCCGGCCCACAGGTAGTCGAGGATGCGGGTGCGGAAGGAGAACGTGGTCTCGACGTGCTGGAAGTGGGTCGAGATCCCGAGGTCCGCCTCGAGGAGGTAGTTGTGGCGGTCGTCGTATGCGACCCACGAGTCGTTGAAGAACACGTGGGTGCCGGTCAGGCCCAGTTCGTCGCTCAACGCACGGGCCGCGACCACTGCGGGCATCTCGGGGACGGAGGGGTTCGGGTGCTTCGTACCCATGAAGAACAACCGCAGGTCCGGGTGCTGCTTGGCGAGCTCGCCGACCGCACGGATCACGATTCCCGGGTCGAACCAGTCGTAGATGCCGCCACCCCAGATGATGACCTTGTCGTCGACACCGATGCCCGGGACGACACCGCGCAATGCGGGACGGGTGTGCTCGGGACGGCCGGCCGGAATGCCGAACGGAGCGATCGCGATGAGGGTCTCGAGGTCCTCGTCGCGCGTGTAGGTGTAGGGGTTGATCCGGCCGAGCGCGGCCATCTGGCCGAGCCAGAAGTGTCGCTGGCGCTCGCTCGCGCACAGGAAGAAGTCTCCGCGGGCCAGCTGGTGGTTGAGCACGTCGGTGGCGTCGGAGACCTGGTCGCCCCAGGTGACGAGGTTGTCGCTCTTGCCCTGCTCGAGCTGTTCGAGGTGGAGCGGGTCGTACACGTCGATGACGAGCACCTTGGTCGTCGTCTCGAGCGCCGGGAACAGTGCGAGTGCGTGCCCCTGCAGGATGATGACGTCGGCCCACTTCTCGTGCGGCTTCATGCTCGCGGGCCGGTGGTGCGACACGACGTCGAGCTCGAACCGCTCGCTCTCGATCGAGACGCCGGTCATGCTCACGAGGCGCACGTCGTGCTCGTCGGCGAGCGTGTCGGCCATGTTCCAAGCACGGATCGCCGGACCGGCCATCTTGGCACCGATCGGATCGCCGGTGATGATCAGCACGCGGCGTCGAAGCGGCTCGTCGAGGACGTTCAGTGATGAGACGATCTTGTCGTACCCCTCGAGATAGCTCTCGATCGGGTAGGCGGGCTCGTCGATGTTGCCGAGCAGGAGCCGCAGCTGGCGATCGGACCGGGTACGGGTCGCCTGCACCAGCTCGCGGTCCTTCGCGAGTTCCGGGAGGTTCTCCACGACCTGGTCGATGGCGTTGACGCCGGCGAGGAGCTGCTTCGAGAGCATCGATGCCGGACTGCCGTCGTCGTCCTTCGACTTGCGCAGATCGAGCGCCGTCGTGTCGAGCTTCGCCCGACCCGTGGCGCGACGCGTCGCCAGCAGCACCGCCGCGGCGAACGAGCGGCTGAGGGCCTCGTCGTCGAGGTTCTTGTAGAGCGTGTAGAGGGCGTTGCGCTCGAGCAGGTAGGTCTCGAAGTAGTTGCCGAACTTCTCCATCGACGCGTGGTGCTTGTGGAACGCCAGCGATTTCGGCTGGAACCGGAACCGGTGGCCGAGGAGGTTCAAGCGCCAGCCGAGGTCGACGTCCTCGTAGAACATGAAGTAGCGGTCGTCGAACCCTCCGAGCTGCTCGAAGAGCTCGGCCCGGACGAACATCGCCGCGCCGGTGCCGAACAGGACGTCCTTCTCGACGCTCCACTCGGGTCGGTCGTGTTCACCGGCGTGCGGTTTGTACCCCATGCCGTACCACGTGAGCGCCGAGCCGACATAGTCGACGCGTTCACCCTCCCAGTCGAGCACCTTGCTCGCGACGGCGCCGATGTCCTTGCTCTCGGCGAAGGTGTCCATCGCCGCGTTGATCCACTGGTCGTCGGGGCGTGCATCGTTGTTGAGGAAGGCGACGAATTCACCGCTCGACTTCGAGACGCCGAGGTTGCAACCACCGGTGAAGCCGCCGTTGACCTTGGAGGGCACGATCGTCGCGAGGTCCCCCAGGGTGGCGAGCTGCTCGAGGCTGTCGTCGCCGGAGCCGTTCTCGACCACGATGATCTCGAGGCGGTCCTGCGGGAAGTCGATTTCGCGGAGCGTCCGCACGCACTGAATCGTGTCCGCGGATCCGCGGTAGTTCACCAGGATGACGGATACGACGCCCGGACGTCTCTTACGTGTGTTCTTCACTCTTGCTCCTCGACATATCCTGTCCTCGACAGACCTGCCGAGTGTATCGTTCCGCACATGAGCGGCGGTTCGAACCGCCGCTCGCTCCACTCAGCCGGCGTTCTCACCGAGGCTGTTGAGGTAGGCGGCGATCGTCGGAGCGGCCTCACCGCTCTCCACGAGTTCGCCGTGCCGCAACCAGGCCGCGTGATCGCACATCTGCTGCACCGTGTCCATCGAGTGGCTCACCAGGATCACCGTCTTGCCCTGCTGCTTGTACTCGACGAACTTCTGACGGCACTTCTCTTGGAACTCCGCGTCACCGACCGCGAGGACCTCGTCGACGACGAGGACGTCGGGGTCGACGTTGATCGCGACGGAGAAGCCCAGACGCACGTACATTCCGGACGAGTAGTTCTTCACCGGCTGGTCGATGAACTGCTCGACGCCGGAGAAGTCGATGATCGTGTCGAGTTTGCGCTCGATCTCCTTCCGCGACATCCCGAGGATCGACCCGTTCAGGAAGATGTTGTCCCGCCCGGAGAGTTCCGGGTGGAATCCCGAGCCGACCTCGAGCAGCGCGGCGAGCTTGCCGCGCGCGGTGATCGACCCCTGCTCGGGATAGTAGATCTTGGCGAGGCACTTGAGCAGCGTCGACTTGCCCGAGCCGTTCGACCCGATGAGACCGAAGGTCGATCCTTCAGGCACCTCGAACCCGACGTTCTTGAGGGCCCAGAAGTCCTCGTGGACGGAACGACGTCGGCGCATGATGGCCGACTTGATGCTCTGGTTGCGCTCGTGGTAGAGCCGGAACTTCTTGCTGACGTCGTCCACGACGACTGCTGCGGTGCTCACAGGGCCTCCGCCAATCTCTTCTCGTGCCGGCGGAAGACGAGCAGGCCCACGGTGAAGGACACGAGCGCCCAGGCGGCGATGGTGAGCAGGTCGGCGGGGTCGGGGAACCGGTTGTCGTAAAGGAGGTTCCGGAACACGGCCACGAAGTGCTCGAGCGGGTTGATGCGGTAGATGTCGATGATCGTGATCGGCGTCCCGAACAGCGGGCCGTACTTGTCGGACTGCGCTTGCACGAGCGAGATCGGGTAGATGATCGGCGTCGCGTACATCCAGATCTGCATGATGATGCCCATGAAGTACTGCGTGTCGCGGAAGTAGACGTTGGCGATGGACAGCATCAGTGCGAGGCCCGCGGCGAAGATCGCCAGGAGGACCATGGTGAGCACGACGAGCGGCAGCCACGGCAGGACGAACGCACCGAGCAGGCTCAGCGCGATGCAGAGCACGGCCATCTCGAACAACCAGTTGAAGCCGATGGCACCGACCGCGGAGATCGGGAGCACGATGCGCGAGAAGTACACCTTCTGGATCAGTCCGGTGTTCGCGATGAGGGAGCCCATGCCGGTGTTCACCACGTTCGAGAAGAACATCCAGGGCAGGAGCCCGCAGAGGAGCCAGAGCGCGAAGATGTGCAGCCCACTCGGGTCGCCCGTCTGCAGCGGAACCTGGAAGATGAACGAGAACACGAAGGTGTAGATGAGCATCTGCGCCAGCGGGTTCGCCAAGGACCACAGCTGGCCGAAGATGGTTCGCTTGTACTGGCCGCGGATGTCGCGGAGGGTGAGGTTCGCGAGGAGCTCGCGGGATCCGAGGATCTCCTTGACGTAGCTCATCGCACCCCGGGGGTCGGGCGTGAAGACATGCTGACCAATCTAACCTAGAAGTCCTGGGTCACCACTCAGGAGCGATCGCCGGCGGCGGCGGACGAGGAACGCGTCCACGACGACGAGGACCACGACGACGAGCGACGACGCCGCGGTCACCCCCAGACCGACTTGCTGCCCGGGGACCGTGTACTGCAGGACGACACGGTGCTCGCCGGTCGGGACCGCGATGGCCGCGCCGGCATGCTCGGCCGGCAGCAGCTCGACGGGCTTCCCGTCGACCGTCGCCGCCCAGCCCGGTCGGCGAAGCGAGTCCGCGACCACGACCCAGCCTGCTCCATCGGCGACCACCTCGACCTCCATGCGACTGGTGTCGCTGGGAAGGACCGTGACCGCGGCGGTCGAGGCCGCTCGGTCGCTCGCGACCTCCCGAGCATCCTCCGGACGCTCCAGCAGGACGGCCGTGCTCGGAAGGGAGCCGTCCGCCATCGTCGCCACCTGCTCGGCAGGGTCAGTCTCCGTCACCGCGGTCGACGCCCATCTGATCCGATCGAGTGCCGTCGTCCGTTCATAGACGGTGGCGTCGCCCGTGTGCGCGACGCGGAGCCCGTCGTCGGCGGGACGGACGAGCGAGATCCCCAACCGGCCGGAGGGATCGGCTGCGACCGGAGCCGGAATGCCGATGCCGTCGAACCGCAGCTCTGCCACCCAGGCTCGGTCGGCTGGAATGTCCTCGCCTTCCACCGCGACCGACTGGTCGGCGGTCAGCGCGGGAAACCAGGTCGACGTCGTCGCGATCCGTTCATCGGTCACCGCGTCGCGGATGTCGAGGGTGACGGTCACTCCGTCGGGGTCGTCCTGCCCCACGACGCTGTCCGGCAACGCGAACACGACGCCTCGCACCGGGCCGGACTGCACCGCGGAACGGACTCGGTCCCCGTCGGCGACCTGCACCCGGCCGGTGCGGTCGATCGTGCCTTCCGGTTGGCCGAGTACCGTGGCCTCCGGATTGTCGACGACGTATTTGACGGCGAGCCGGTCCAGGATCGGTGAGCGGATCGAGGTCGCGAGATCCCCGGAACGCAGAGCGGAGTACGTCCGGCTGAAGAACGCGTCCGGCTCGACCGCCTCCAGGAGATCCTGCCACTCGCTCGTGTGGAACGCGTGCCCACCGACGGAGCGGAGCCGGTCGATCGTGTTCGTCCCCGGGAGCATCGTCTGGTCTACGGACGCGTACCGGCTCTCCCCGAGTCCGCGCTCCAGGAACCGATGTGTCGCCGTGGTCGGGTAGACCGTCTCCGGGGGCGACTGCGGCCACCACTCGTTCGCGACCACGATCGCCGGCACGACGAGCATGACCGGGAGGATGCAGCCCGCCAGAATGCCGACACGTCGACCACCGACCCAGGCGGCGACGACGACGAGGACGGCGAAGGCCGCGAAGGCTCCGACCACGCCGATGTGCTCGCGCATCGCGGGGATGACGTCGGCGGGCAGCGTCCAGAGCGTGTCGCGAACGGTGAACGCCGCGACGCACCCGATGGCGATCACGACGACGAGCGCCAGGATCCGCCACCAGAGATGACGTCTCGTCCGAGCGCGCCGCAGGAGACGCACCTCCGCTCGCAGCGAGGTCGGATCGATCACCGCGGCGAAGCCGACCGCCGCGAGCAGCGCCAGGAAGAACCCGACGAGGACCCGCAGCCGCGCGATCGGGTTGTTGGAGAAGACCGGAAGCTCCTGGAACGCCGCGAGGATCGGACCGCCCACGAAGGTGAGGACGACACTGAGCGCGAGCGCGACGACGACGAAGGTCAAACTCGGGCGGAGTCGCCGGCTCCGGGGGACGATGAGACCGGCGGCGGCGACCAGGGCCAGTGCTCCGACGCCGATGTAGGACAAGCGCTCGATCGGATTCCCGGCTCCCCAGGTGAGCCCGGCGTCGACATCTCCGACAACCTCCGGTACGAGGAGCGACGCGAGGTCGCCCCAGTGCAGTGACGCGCCGGACGTTGCCGCGCGGGCAGACAGATCGAGGACACTCGACGCGTTCACCGCGAACGGGACGAGCTGCCAAGCGGAGAGACCGACACCGAGCACGACACCGGCGGCACCGGTGCCGACTGCTGACAGCACCCCCTGCCATCGCCGCCGGACGACGATCGACCTCACGAGCAGGTAGGCGCCTCCCGCATAGAGCGCGTAGCCGGCGACCGCCGGGAAGCCACCGAGGAGGAGCGAGGCGACCACGAGCCCGAGGATGGCCACGTCGACCGGTCGGGGACGGATCGCAATGCGGTCGAGCGCCCAGAACAACAACGGCAGCAGGGCCGCCACACGGGTCTGCGGCCAGTTCGTCCAGGAGATCATGAATCCGGACGACGCGAAGATGAGGCTCGCGACCGCCCAGCTCGCGTTCGGCAGCCTCCAGCGCCGCAGGAGCAAGGACATGCCGAGGGTGATGACGACGATCTCGAGGAGCTTCACGTAGCCGGGTGCGGCGCTCACCGGGAGGAACCACCACGGCAGCGACAGCGGGGAGTACACGCCCGAGTTCGGCAGGCCGGCAAGCTCGGCACCACCCGCCGCGTACGGATTCCACGCCGCGAACGAGCCCTCCCGTGCGGCCTCGACGATCAAGGCGGTCTGCGGTACCACGGTGTCGATGGTGTCGCCGATGAAGCGGTTCGTCGGATCCTGCGGCAACCCGATCGACGACTGCCACGGGGCGAAGGAGACCAGCAGGTCGGTGCCGAGGAAACTCGTGACACCGACGAGCGCGGGCCCGATCGTGCACACGACGAAGGCCACCAGTGCAGCCCACGCGATCACGGACACCGCCGACGACCCGAGACTCGGGCCGAGCATCGAGGGATTCCGAGGCGCGGACACGCCGTCGCGAGGTCGCGATCGTTGCACGGCACTCCTCGGGCTCGTCAGGGTCAAAGCCCCCAGTATGCCTCAACCCTCGTGCTGCAACCGGTGACCGCATGACCCGACGGACCTGCTCGGGTCGGCTCCGAGCAGCGACCCGACGGATCCGACGGTACTCTGGGACCGGTCGTATCGCCTACAGTTCCGGAAGTCGCCTATGAAGCTCTTTGTCCAGATCCCGTGCCTGAACGAAGAGGAGACCCTCCCGCTCGTCCTCGAGTCGATTCCGACCTCGATCCCGGGCATCGACGAGATCGAGATCCTCATCATCGACGACGGGTCGACCGACCGCACGATCGAGGTCGCCAAGTCCTACGGCGTGAAGCACTTCGTGAAGCACTCGACGAACATGGGACTGGCCCGGTCGTTCCGCGACGGCGTCGACTACGCCCTGCTCCACGGCGCCGACATCGTGGTGAACACGGACGGCGACAACCAGTACCCGCAGAACCGCATCGGCGACCTGGTCCAGCCCATCCTCGCGGGTGAGGCCGAGATCGTCGTGGCGGACCGGCAGACGGCGCTCATCGAGCACTTCTCCCCGTTCAAGAAGGCGATGCAGCGCTTCGGGAGCTTCATCGTCAACAAGGCGGCGAAGACGACGCTCCCGGATGCGGCCAGCGGGTTCCGCGCGTACTCGAAGTACTCCCTCATCCGGCTCAACATGGTCACCAAGTTCAGCTACTGCATGGAGACGATCATCCAGGCGGGCAACAAACGCCTGGCGATCACGAGCATCCCGGTCACGACGAATCCGAAGACGCGCGAGTCACGACTGTTCCGATCCATCGGCGAGCACATGTACCAGTCGGGTGTCGCGATCGTGCGGGCCTTCCTGATGTACCGGCCCTATGTCGTGTTCGCCGGGCTCGGACTCCTGCTGCTGCTCGCGGGGCTCACCCCGTTCGTCCGGTACCTCATCCTCACGATCGTCCAGGACGAGGGGAACCACCTCCAGAGCCTGCTCGTCGGGGCGACGCTGCTGATGGGCGCGCTCCTGTCCTTCGCCATCGGTGTGGTCGCCGACCTCACCAGGATCAACCGCACGCTCAACGAGGAGATGCTCGACTACCTCAAGCTGCAGCGGTACGGCGGCTGAGCCATGGTGCGCAGCCTCGTCATCGGCGGCAACGGGTTCCTCGGCGGACCACTCGTGGACGCCCTCGTCGAACGCGGTCATGACGTGACGGTGTTCGACCGGTTCCGATCCCCGCGGAACTTCGACACGCGCGACGCGACGATCCTGGCCGGAGACTTCTTCGACCGCAGCGACCTCGCAGCCGCGGTCCGCGGTCAGGACCTCGTGTTCCACTTCCTCTCCACGACCGCGCCGGCGACCTCTGAGAACGACCCTTCGCTCGATCTCCGCACCAATGTGGGACAGACCGTCGAGCTCCTGGGTCTGTGTGCCGACGCCGAGATCGAACGGTTCTACTTCGCCTCCACCGGTGGCGCGATCTACGGCGATCAGGGTCTCGAACGATACCGGGAGACCGACCCGGCCCTCCCCCGCTCCCCGTACGCCATCGGGAAGCTCACGATCGAGCACTACCTCCGGTACTTCCGTGTCAAACGTGGGCTCGACGCGGTGTCACTCCGCATCTCGAATCCGTACGGGCCCGGTCAGCACCCCGGCCGCCGCCAGGGGCTCATCCCCATCGCGCTCGCGAACATCGCCGCGGGCGACGCCATCGTCCGCTACGGCGACGGCAGCATGGTGCGCGACTACCTCTACATCGACGACGCGATCGAGATGATCGCCCGGATCGTCGACGGTGACCCGGCACACTCGGTCTACAACATCGGGAGTGGCGTCGGACACACGGTCTCGGAGGTCCTGGAGGCCATCGCACGGGTCGTCGGCCGACCGCTGGACGTCGCTCCGCGACCTGTCCCGAGCACGTTCGTCGAGACCGTCGTGCTCGAGACCGCACGCTACCGCTCCGAGTTCGGCGCCCCTCCGACGACCCCCCTGGAGCGCGGCATCGCCTCGACCTGGGAACAGCTCGGACGACGCTGACCGATCAGTCGGACGAACGACGACCGACGGCACCCAGCACGTCGTGCAGCAGCGTGCGGTATCGGGAGCCGATCGCCTCGATCGAGAACTGCTCGGCGTGCGTCGCGGCTGCCGCGCCGAGTCGTTCCCGGAGGTCTGGATCGTCAGCGAGCCGCTGGATCGCTCGGAGCAGGGCAGCAGTATCCCGATCGGGTACGACCAAGCCGGTCGCGTCGTCGAGCACGACCTCGTTCAACCCCGGCAGATCCGTCGCGATGATGGCCCGGCCGGCACGCATCGCCTCGAGCAGAGCGACCGGAAGACCGTCCTGATCGCCGGAGGTGGACGCGACCGAGGGGAAGACGACCACGTCGGCACGGCGGTACGCAGCGAACAGCTCGGTGCGCCCCTGCTGACCGATGAAGACCACGGGTAGGCCGGATGCCTCCGTCTCGAGGGCGGTCCGCAGCGGTCCGTCGCCCACGATCTCGAGCTCCAGCGACCCGGCCGGTGCCCGGCGGACGGCCTCGATGAGGTAGGACAGACCCTTCTTCTCGACGAGTCGCCCGACGAACATCAAGCGGGCGGGCACCACGCCTGGAGCCGGTACGGCCTCGTCCGCCCCTGCCGGCTCCGACGCAGGGACCGGAGGCAGATCGGCACCCATCGGGATGACCTGGACGCTTGCAGGCGCTGCGCCCAACGCGATCACGCGGTCACGCATGTCGGCGTTCATGACGGTCACCGCGCCCGCCCGACGCACGATCCGCGCCTTCAGCGCACGCAGCGGAGCGGCGTTCAGCGCGTACAGGTCGCCGCCGAGGGTCGTCACGAGCTGCGGGACGCGTCGGCCGCCGAGCAGGGCCACGACCCCCTGGGGGATGATCCAATGCACATGGAGGACGTCGGGACGGAACTCACGGAGAACACGTCGGAGCGCAATCAGTTGGGCCAGGAACAGCCCTGGAACCTGCAGCCAGCGAATCGGCTTCGCACGCAGGTTCTCGATGATGGCGCCGTCTGCGAGGTCCTCCCAATGCTTCGGAAAATACGGGTATCGCGTGATGTGCAGGTCACCGTCCTGCTCATCCGATGCGGCCCCTGGCACCCGTGGTACCAGGACCCTGGTGTCGAAGTCGAGGGATTCCTGCAGAGCCAGATCCCTCACGAACGCCGGCACGCCGTCGCCGGCACGGGCGGGGAACGTGGAGGCGAGGACGAGGAGACGGGGACGTGGCACGGGACCTCCGGATCGAGCGGGTGCTCCCATCGACGTGCGGCGATCGCCGCACGCACCGGCTGTGGACGCCGTGGGAGATAATGGGCATCTGCCATGAACAAGCTTACCCAGGTCAAACGGCCCCTCCAGATCGCCTTCGCGGTGGTCGTCATCGGCTTCATCACGTGGACCGTCATCCGCAGCTGGGACGACTTCGTCTCGAGCGTGCTCACGATGCAACCGGTCTGGCTGCTCGGTTCTCTCGTGGCCGGCTTCCTCGGCGTCTTCTTCTCGATGCTCGCCTGGCGGGCCGTCGTCATCGCCTTCGGCTACCGCATCTCGGTGCGGGACGCCTCGCACGTCGTGTTCGTGTCCCAGATCGGCAAGTACCTGCCGGGCGGTGTCTGGCCCATCGTCGCCGGCAGCCAGCTCGGCGCGCGCGCGGGCATCCCGACGGGGGTCACGGCGATCACCCTCACAGCCCAGCTGTTGGTGAGCCTCATCGCCGGCTCAACCGTCGCCGCCGGCACGTTCCTCGCGTTTCCGGCACTGGCCGCTTCCTACGGCTGGCTCGTCGTCCTCGCGATCGCCGTCGGCGTCATCGCCCTCCTGCCACCGGTCCTCACGAGGATCATCGGGTTCGCCTTCCGACTCCTCCGCCGGAAGGACCCTCTACCGCCCATCCGGGCCCTCCCGTTGACCGCAGCCATCGGATGGTCGCTCATCAGCTGGGTGTGCTTCGGCGTCCATCTCTGGACCATCGTCACGTCGCTGGGCACATTCGATCCGGGTCTGCTGCCGCTCGCGACCTCGGGCTACGCCCTGGCCTGGGTCGCGGGGTTCCTCGCGATCATCGCGCCCGCCGGCGCTGGCGTCCGGGAGGCGATCCTCGCCCTCGTGCTCACCAGTGTCGTCCCGGTCGGCTCGGTCCTCGGTATCGTGCTCGTGAGCCGGTTCGGACTCATCGTCATCGACGTCGCCGTGTGCCTGTACGCGCTCGCTGTCGCACGGATCAGGCCCGGCACCCCAGCGGTCGGACGACCTACTGCGGCACCGGGCCCGGAGTGACGATCCGTGCGCTCAGCGCGGGGTGACGAGCGTCATGCCTGCGCGAGCAGGGTCTGCAGGTAACGTCCGTATCCGCTCTTGACCAGAGGAGCGGCGAGGACGGCCAGCTGCTTGTCGTCGATCCACCCGGCGCGCCATGCGATCTCCTCGATGCACCCGACCTTGAACCCCTGACGGTCCTCGATGACCCGGACGTACTCGGATGCCTGCATCATCGACTCGAAGGTGCCGGTGTCGAGCCAGGCGGTGCCGCGATCGAGGACCTGGACCTGCAGCGATCCCTGCTCGAGGTAGCGCTCGTTGACGGTCGAGATCTCGAGCTCGCCGCGAGCGGATGGCTCGATCGTCTTCGCGATCTCGACGACCGAGTTGTCGTAGAAGTACAGACCGGGGACGGCGTAGTTGCTCTTCGGCTTCGCCGGCTTCTCCTCGATCGAGATCGCCGTGAAGTCGTCATCGAACTCGACGACGCCGTAGGCGGTCGGGTCGGCGACCTGATAGGCGAAGATCAGCGCACCGTCGATGCTGTTGTGATTGCGGAGGGCTGAGCCGAGTCCCGTGCCGTGGAAGATGTTGTCGCCGAGGACGAGCGCGACGCTCTCGTCGCCGATGAACTCCTCACCGATGATGAACGCCTGGGCGAGGCCGTCGGGCGAGGGCTGGACCGCGTACTCGATGCGGATGCCGAGCTCGGCCCCGGTCCCGAGGAGCGCGCGGAACTGCTCGTTGTACTCCGGCGTGGTGATGATGAGGATCTCGTCGATCCCGGCCATCATCAGCGTCGACAGGGGGTAGTAGATCATCGGTTTGTCGTAGATGGGCATCAACTGCTTCGAGATGCCCTTGGTGATCGGCCACAGTCGCGTGCCGGATCCTCCGGCCAGAATGATTCCTCGCATAACTCATGCAGTCTAGTCGGAGTTCGCCACGGCGATCCGACGCCGCCGAGACGGTCGTGGTCGGCGCGATTCAGTCCGCGCGACGCCTCACCACTCCGCTGACCTTTCGCACGGGAGCCGTGAGCTTCCAGCTGGTACTTGTTCGCACCGCTTCGAGCTGCTGGCGGAGGCCGAGGTTTTCGGCTTCAGCGGCCGCGACGAGCTGTTCGGCATGCTCGAGTTCGGCCCCTCGTTCCTCGAGGGCAGCCCCTCGTTCCTCGAGAGCCACCCGCACAGCGGCATCGTCGTCCCGCCCCGCGACGATGGCGGACAAGTCCGCACCGAGCCGCGCGTAGGCGTCGCGGACGCGTTCAGGTTCCCGAGCCGCGACCTCGAAGAACCGGACCATCGTCTCGGGCAGCTCGGAACCGACGCCCAGGACACCGAGGCCGTGATTGTGCTCGAAGGTGAACGAGGGGTGGCGGGTCTTGATCTCGTCCCAGAACCGCCAGACGCCGAACCCCTCCTGGTGCTCCGCGATGTCGTGGAAGAGGACCACGGCGCGCTCGGAGAGCTTGGGCCGCCAGGACTCGTAGTCGTGCAGGACGTCCTCGTAGCCGTGACGCCCGTCGATGTGGAGGAGGTCGATGGTGCCGTCGGCGAACTGGTCGACGGAGTCGTCGAAGTACCCTCGCAGCAGGGTCGATGAGGATCCGAACTCCCGGTCGTTCACGCCCGTGACGTACTCGTAGACCTCTTCACCGTAAGCACCCGCGTGGTCGTCGCCCTGCCAGGTGTCGAGCGCGAAGGATTTCGTCTCCAAGCCGAGGCGACGGAACGCCTCGCAGAAGGTGAAGTAGGAGTAACCGTAGTGCGTGCCGAGTTCGGCGAAGACACGTGGTCGGACGGCATCGGCGATCCAGAAGGCGAATGGCGCGTGCTCGACCCACGCCGAGAGCGGGAAGAACCTCGGCTGCCAGAAGGCCGTGGGACCGAGCCAGTCGGGCTCGATCACCACGGGTGCCGAGCCGACGAGCGACCGGTTGGCGGGCTCGCTCATGCGATCAGCTCGACCGGAGCGACGCGTAGAACGCGCGGGCGTCGTCCCACGTCGGCAGCAGGCCGGCCGCTGCCGCCTCCGACAGGCCGGGAGCCTCGGTGTCCTTCGGCGACAGGAGCGGTGTTCCTGCCGCGTCCGGGATGACGAGTCCGATCTCCGGGTCGAGCGGGTTGATGCCATGCTCGCGGTCAGGACGGTACACGTCGGTGACGAGGTAGCTGACGGTCGCATCGTCGGTCAGCGCCACGAAGCAGTGCCCGAGCCCCTCGGAGATGAAGATCGCCTTGCGGTCGGTGTCGTCGAGCAGCACCGAGTCGACCTGGCCGAACGTCGGCGAACCGACGCGGATGTCGATGACGTAGTCGAGGACCGCGCCACGCGTCGCCGTGACGTACTTCGCCTGCCCGATCGGGATGTCGGCGAAGTGGATGCCACGGACGGAGCCGCGCTTGGACACGGACGTGTTCGACTGGGCGAGCTTGATCGAGCGACCGCTCGCCTCCTCGAGCTTGTCGAAGCGGTACCACTCCAGGAAGACACCTCGGTCGTCGCCGAACTGCTTCGGCGTGATCTCGTAGCTGTCTGGGACGTTCAGTTCTCGGATCTGCACCCGGCGATCCTACCAATCCGTCGACTGCCGCGGCACTCTGTGACAACGCTCACAGCGCACGGAGCGGCGTCCCCTGTGATACTCGAACGATCGGTTTCGTCGTTTGGGAGCAACATGGAGCGCCTCAAGAGGCTCGCAGAGCGCGTCTGGTTCGGCATCGCGCAGTACGCGCTCAAGTTCGGCGTCGTCGGGCTCATCGGGTTCGGCATCGACATCGCCCTGTTCAACCTGCTGCGGCTCGGCGTGTTCGGACACGATCACGCCCTGCAGTCGCCCATCGGGGCGAAGGCCGTCAGCGTCTCGGTCGCCATCGTCTTCAACTGGATCGGCAATCGCTACTGGACGTTCCGTGAGCACCGTCGCAAGAACTTCGTCCTCGAGCTCGTCGAGTACGTGGTCGTGTCGCTCGGCGGCATGGGGATCGCGCTCCTCTGCCTCTACATCAGCCACTACGTTCTCGGGTACGACACGCTCCTCGCCGACAACATCGCGAGCAACGTCATCGGGCTGGGCCTCGGCACGCTGTTCCGGTTCGCCTTGTACCGCTACTGGGTCTACGGGCACCATCGTAAGGACGGTCTCGCATCGGCAGCCCGCGTCGAGGAAGCACAGCGGACGATCTTCGAAGAACCCCCATCGCGGACCGGCACGGTCAGGGAGCCGACAGACCGCCCTTCCCTCGGCTGAGGCGGACACCGGTTCCGCGGCGGCTCGGGGTGTCAGGTCCCGACCGTCCAGACCTCCCGAAGCCCCACACGTTACGATGACTTCGCCCCATCGGAGAGGAACCACACCTTGTCTTATCTCATCACCGGAGCCTCCGGCATGCTCGGCCATGACCTGCAGGAGGCCCTCGTGGGCCGTCCGGTCACCGCCCTCGGCCGCGCCGAGCTCGACGTGACGGATCTCGAGGCCGTCCGCGCCGCCGTCGCCGGCCACTCGGCGGTCATCAACGCTGCCGCATACACGAAGGTGGACGACGCCGAATCGAACGAGGCCGACGCGGCCGCGGTGAACGCCGTCGGAGCCCGCAACCTCGCGGTGGCCGCTCGTGAGGCCGGTGCGAAGTTGGTCCAGGTGTCCACCGACTACGTCTTCGACGGCTCCGCCACCTCGCCGTACCAGGAGGACCACCCGCTCGCGCCGATCAGCGCCTACGGCCGGACGAAGGCCGACGGTGAGCGTGCCGTCCTCGCGGAACACCCGGACGGGTCGTACATCGTCCGTACGGCCTGGCTGTACGGGAAGAACGGACCGAACTTCGCCGCGACGATGGCGAAGCTGGCGGCGAACGGCGTCGATCCGGGCGTCGTGACCGACCAGCTGGGACAGCCGACCTGGACGGCGGACCTGGCTGCGCAGATCGTCGCGCTGCTCGATGCTGACGCGCCGGCTGGGGTGTACCACGGCACGAACGGTGGGCAGGCCTCCTGGTACGAGTTCGCACAGGCCGTCTTCGCGGCGGTCGGCGCGGACCCTGCCCGGGTCTCCCCCACCGACAGCTCCGCCTTCGTCCGTCCTGCGCCGCGCCCCGCCTACTCGGTGCTGGGCCACGACGCCTGGGCCGTCGCAGGTCTGGCGCCGATGCGCGACTGGCGCGAGGCCTTCGAAGCAGCGACGCAGCACGGCGTCGTGACGGCACCGTGACGACACTCCGGGTCGTCGTCGACCAGATCGTCGCTCCGGTGGCAGGTGGTGTCGGCCGGTACTCCGAGGAACTCACCCGCGAGATCATCGCGAGCGCACCTCCCGGCTGCGACGTCGAAGGCATCGTGTCCGCGGTGTCGAAGGAGAAGGTCGACCTCCTCGAATCGAAGCTGCCGGGCCTCGCAGCCCTGCACCGCACGACGCTGCCCCGACGTGAGCTCAGCGCCGCCTGGCAGCTCGGTATCGTCACGCCCGGCGCCGGCAACGGCATGGTGCACGCGCCGGGTCTCCTCGCTCCGCTCAGCAGGCACGACCGCATCAACGACGGCAATCAGATCGTCGTCACCATCCATGACACGCTCGCCTGGTCGCACCCGTCCTCGCTGACGCCCTTGTCGGTCAGCTGGCAGAAGGCCATGGTGAAACGCGCCCGAAAACACGCCGACGCCATCGTCGTGCCGACCCATGCCGTGGCAGACGAACTGCGTCAAATCATCGACCTCGGCGACCGGGTCCGCGTCATCGGAGGCGCCGCCGCATCGACCCTCGCCCTCCCCACGGATGCCGACGGCCGAGCACGGACGCTCGACCTCCCCTCGGAGTACCTCGTCTCGGTCGGCTCACTCGACCCGCGTCGCGGCATCACCGAGCTCATCACCGGGCTCGGTCGTCCGGGAGCGCCTGACCTGCCGCTCCTCATCGTCGGCACCGACAGTTGGGGAGACGTCACACTCGCGCAGGTCGCCGACGAGGCCGGTCTTCCGGAGGGCCGCGTGCGAGCACTCGGATTCCTCGACGACGCCGACCTGGCCGTCGTCCTCGACCGCGCCACCGCACTCGTGTACCCGAGTCTGGCCGAGGGTTTCGGCCTCCCGCTCGTCGAGGCCTTCCGCTTCGGCACGCCCGTCATCCACTCCGACGTGCCCGCGCTCGTCGAGGTCGGCGGCGGAGCCGGTGTCGTCGTCGAGTCCGGTGCGAAGGGCTACGCGGACCGTCTCATCGCCACCATCAACGACGTCGTCGGTGACACCGAACGACTCGCTCGACTGCGGATCCTCGGCATGGACCGCGAGCAGGCGTTCAGCTGGCGTGACTCCGCAGAGCGCGTCTGGCAGTTGCACGCCGAGATCTGACCGGTCCCGGTGGGCCGGTCGCGGGGTCAACCCGCGTCGGTCGGATCCGCGGTCGGTGTCGGCGGCCAGAGCGTGTCCTGGACGGTCTGCTTGATGAGCCCGTAGTCAGGTTCGGTGGGGTCGATGAGCGGCGGCACGAACTCCACGCTCGCGAGACCTGCGGCCTTCGTCTTCCCGGCGAGGTTCACGAAGTACCCGAGCATCGACTGCGGGACATCCGTCTTCACGACGTCCGGGCTCGCCGCGGCGATCTCCTGGAAGCGCAACAGAACGTTCGTCGGGTTGAACTGCTTGAGCATCGCGTCCTGAAGTTCGCGCTGGCGCGCGATCCGGTCGTAGTCGCTCGTCGAGTGCCTGGAGCGCGCGTACATGAGTGCCGTCCGACCGTCCATGACCTGCTTACCGGGCTCGATCCACTCGGTGACGTCGTTGAGGTCCTCATCGCCGTCCATCGGGAGCCGCTGCGTCGGCGTCATGGTGATGCCGCCGAGCGCGTCGATAAGCGTCGCGAAGCCCTGCATGTCCACGAGCACGTAGTACTGGATCTTCAGGCCGGTGGCGCCTTCGGCCGCCTGCTTCATGGCCTCGATGCCCGGCTCACTTCCTGCGGCCTCGGCCTTCGGGAACAGCTCGGGGTTCTTGAGCTGGATCTCGGTATAGATGGAGTTCAGCTGGCAGACGTCGACGTCGCAGTCGTCCTCGTAGCCGTAGCCGTTCGGATACAGCGAGGCCATCTCGGAGCCCTCCGGGAACGGGACGGGGTCGAGGTCGCGCGGGAGCCCGAATGCGGTCGCTTTGCCCGTTTCGGCGTTGACGGCGACGACCGAGGTGCTGTCGGGTCGCAGTCCCTCGCGGTCGGCGCCGGCGTCACCCCCGAGGAGGAGGAAGGTGTAGTACCCGTCGACCGGTTCGACCGGTGCGGTCTGGGCGAAGATCGAGCCGATCGTGCCACGTGCGGAGCCCGCCACGACCGCACCATAGCCCGCTGTCCCGGCGACCGCGACGAGTGCCAACGTGGCGAAGAGCGCGACGCCGAGCCGCGCGTTCGGAGAGGCCCGCACGAGGCGGACGAGGCGCAGCGTGTCGAGGGTGAGGACGACCCACAGGACGGCGTAGAGAGCGAGGAGCACCTGCACGGCGGTCAGGGTGAACCAGTTCGTCGCGACGGTGATGACCGGGGCGGGCCAGAGCAGGTAGGCGACGACGGCCACGATCGCCACCACCCAGAGCGACAGGGTGCAGAAGAGTCCGAACCGCCCGAGCTTCCGGTTGCCGGCGAGCACCTGCGCGGAGCCGGGGATCAGGAGGTTGAGGACGACGAGCCACCAGGCACGCTTGGTCATCACCTCGCGTGAACGGGTGTCGGGAAACCGCATCGGCTTCGCGGCGGTGGCTGCACTCGTCATAGCTGCGCTTTGAGGTTCCGGTTCTTCTCCTCGACCGAGTCGGCGAGGGCCTCGGCGTAGGCGACGAGCGCCTGGTGCAGGGCGTCGTCGGCCGTGGCGAGGATCTTGACGGCGATCAGCGCCGCGTTCTTCGCGCCGCCGATCGACACGGTCGCGACCGGCACGCCCGCGGGCATCTGCACGATCGACAGCAGTGAGTCGAGACCGTCGAGGCGTGACAGTGGGACCGGGACGCCGACCACCGGGAGGGTGGTGACGGAGGCGAGCATCCCGGGCAGGTGGGCTGCACCACCGGCACCGGCGATGACCACCTTCACCCCGCGACCGTGGGCGGCTTTGCCGTAGGCGATCATCTTCTCGGGCGTGCGGTGGGCCGACAGCACCTCGACCTCGAACGGCACGCCGAAGTCGCGGAGCACCTGCGCCGCATCGCTCATGACGTTCCAGTCGGAGTCCGAGCCCATCACGACGCCGACGAGCGGCGGGGCGTCAGGGGACGGGGCGGAGTTCTCGGGCATGAGCACCATCGTAGATCGCAGTGTCTGAAGATCGGCTCAGGACGCACCGCAGCTGCTGGACAAGCCCTCGCCCGGCGACCCCAGTCCGGGGACGTCTCCGTGGCGCGCGGCGCACCGGTCGACGGGCGTCTGGGACAATCGGCGGATGAGCGAGTCGACCACGAACGGATCCGCGTCCCGCCAGGAACCACCCAGCCAGCGCGAGCTGCGGCGCTGGCGCGGGTACCTCGCCGACGAACGCGCCGAGGCCGCCGTCTACCGGGATCTCGCTGGCCGGCGGAGCGGTGAGGAGCGCGACATCCTGCTCGCGCTCGCCGAGGCCGAGAAACGCCACGAGTCGCACTGGATCGCCCTGCTCGGCGACGACGCCGGCAAGCCGCAACGCGGTGACCTGCGGACCCGACTGCTGGGCTGGCTCGCGAGGCGGTTCGGATCCGTCTTCGTCCTGGCGCTCGTCCAGCGAGCCGAGTCGCGCTCGCCCTATGCGACCGAACGGGCGGCCACCGAGCGGATGGCCGCCGACGAGCAGATCCACGAGGAGGTCGTCCGGGGCCTGGCCGCCCGTGGACGCAACCGCCTGTCCGGAACCTTCCGGGCGGCCGTGTTCGGAGCGAACGACGGACTCGTCTCGAACCTCGCTCTCGTCATCGGCATGAGCGCCACCGGGGTCGGCAACGGCGTCGTCCTCGCCGCCGGGCTCGCGGGCCTCCTGGCGGGTGCGCTGTCGATGGGTGCCGGTGAGTACGTCTCGGTCCGGTCGCAGCGCGAGCTGCTCGAGGCGTCCAGCCCCAACCCGGCGGCCGACGACGCCCTCCCCCACCTCGACGTCGACGCGAACGAACTCGCGCTCGTCTACCGGGCCCGTGGCATGGAGGTCGGCGAGGCCGAGGCACACGCCGCGGACGTCCTGGCCCGCGTCGGTGCGGGGACCTACGAGCGCGAGGCCCGTGCGGCGATGGAGCACGAGGCCATCGGGACCGGGCTCGGAGCCGCGCTCTCGAGCTTCTGCTTCTTCGCATCGGGCGCCGTGATCCCGGTCCTGCCCTACCTGTTCGGGCTGCAGGGTGTCGCGGCGCTGTTCGTCGCCGCACTCCTGGTCGGGGTGGCCCTGCTCGGAACCGGCGCCGTCGTCGGGCTCCTCTCCGGCGGTCCACCGCTCCGCCGGGCACTGCGACAACTCGCGATCGGATACGGGGCGGCCGCGGCGACCTACGTGCTCGGCCTGCTCTTCGGCGCGAACGTCGGCTGACCCGATCGTCGGCCGTCCGCCGTCGACACCCGAAGCCGAAGCGAACCGGTCATCTGCCGTCCACGAGTGCGTCACCGGCGTTCCCTACGCTGAGCCCGCCGTCCGTCGACCCGGACGGCGGAGGAGACCGCGTGAGGCAGGTGCAGGAGCGGACCGGCGCGTCTCCCCTCCTCGGAGCGGTTCCGCGCACACAACCCGACATCCAGCTGCTCCGCGCAATCGCCGTCCTGTCCGTCGTGGTCTTCCACCTGTCGTCGAGCCTCCTGCCCGGTGGGTACGTCGGCGTCGACGTGTTCTTCGTCGTCAGCGGCTATCTGATCACGAGCCACCTCGCACGCCAGGCCACCGAGACGGGCCGCATCGACCTCCCGGCGTTCTGGGCCCGCCGCATCCGGCGACTCCTGCCGGCCGCGCTGCTCGTCCTCGCCGTCACCGCGATCCTCGTCTGGCGGTTCGCTCCGCCGAGCGCCTGGACGCAGTTCTTCACCGAGACCGTGGCGGCCGGGACCTCCTGGGAGAACTGGTTCCTGGCCGGGAGCTCCGTCGACTACCTCGCGCAGGGAAGCGCCGCGTCGCCGGTCCAGCACTTCTGGTCGCTGTCCGTCGAAGAGCAGTTCTACCTCGCCTGGCCACTCGTCGTCGTGCTGTGCGTGTGGCTCACCCGGCGGCGAGCGTCGGACCTCCGCCGCACCCTCGGTGTGGCGCTCGGGATCATCGGTGCCGCCTCACTCCTGTGCTCGATCCTGTACACGGCGGCGGACCCGGCACCGGCGTACTTCGCCACGCCGACCCGTGCCTGGGAGTTCGCGGCCGGCGGTCTCCTCGCGCTGCTCGGGCCGGTCGTGGTCGTGCACCGCACCCGTTGGCGGACGGCTTCCGGTGTCCTCGGCGTCGTCCTCCTGGCGGTCGCGCTGGTCGCCTTCACCGAGCGGACGGCGTTCCCCGGGATCGCCGCCGCCCTCCCGGTGCTCGGGACGCTCCTCGTGATCGTCGGTGGGTCGTCGACCCACCGGTGGTCCGTGACGACCCTCGCACGGACGCGTGCGTCGCTCCTGCTCGGCGATCTCTCCTATTCGCTGTACCTGTGGCACTGGCCACTCATCGTGGTCGCACCGTGGGTGCTCGGCGTGCCCCTCGCGCTCGACGACCCGCTCGGTTGGGCGATCGCGGCCGCTCTCCTGGTCGTCGCCGTGGTCCTCGCCGCGCTGACGAAACGGTTCGTCGAGGACCCCGTCCGACGAGCCCCCGTCCTCGCGCACGCCCGCCCCGCCCGGACCGTCCTGTCGGCCGGCGCGGCGACCGCACTCGTGCTCTGCATCCCGACGGCGGGGTTGCTGACCGTCGCCGCCGAGGAACGCACCCTCGCGAGCACCGTGGACGCCTACGTCGCAGACGGTGAGCCGTGTTTCGGTGCCGATGCGGCCGTGTCGGGCTGCACCAATCCGGCGTTGGCGGATGAACTCCTGCCGCCGCTGTCGGTGCGGACCGAGGACACGGGCGACACCTTCCGGTGTTCCGCAGCCGCCGACGCGCCGGACTTCCCCGGCTGCACCTTCGGTTCGGATCGCCCGGACGCCACGCGGGTCGCGCTCACCGGGAACTCCCACGCCACGATGCTCATCCCAGGCCTCGTCGACCAGCTCGAGGCACGCAACTGGCGGCTCGACGTGTACGTCGGCAAGGGCTGCGAGTGGCGGGCACCGGGACCCGACGACTCGGCGGCCTGCGACGCCCGGCGGACGCTCATGCAGGAGGCGTTCACGGGTGGGCGGCCGTACGACATCATCCTGGTGACCTCCAAGAGTCCGGACGAGACCTCGGTGGCCGAACAGGCCGCGATCCGAGGCGCGACGCTCGCCGCGTGGACACCGGTGCTCGAGCAGGGGACGTCGATCGTGGTGCTGCGGGACAATCCCCGCGTGCCGACCGAAGCCGCGGCCTGCGTCGACCGCGCGAGCGCCGCAGAGCTCATCGCGGGGGCGTGCGCCTTCCCCGTAGCCGACGCGTACCCGACGTTCGACCTGAACACCGCTACGGCGGCGATGACCGACGGCGCCGTGCCGGTCGTGGATCTCGGCGAGCTGTACTGCGCCGCAGGGACCTGCCCGCTCGCCGTCGGGAACGTGCTCGTCTATCGCGATCTGCACCACATCACGGCCACCTGGTCGCGGACCCTGGGCCCGTTCCTCGTCGACCGGGTCCGAGCCGCCACCTCCCGGGGGTGACCAGTCCGCGATCGGGTGGAGTGCCAGCGCGGTGCGCTGACGTGAGGGTGTCGAACCCGGCGCCGGCGCGGTGCGCTGGCGCGAGCGCGGGGGAACCGGCACGACCGCGAGGCACACGCGTGAGCGCGCCCCTCTGGAGACCCGCGCTCACGTCCCCGACCCGCGGTGACGTCAGCGCACCGCGCTGGCGACCCACCCAAGACAGCCGGGGCGCGGGAGCGGTCAGGCGGAGGTGGGCTCGTACTGCCGGCGGTCGCCGACGATGCCCGCGAAACGGAACGGCGCACCCGTCTCGCGCGGACGGTCGGAGTCGTGGACGTCGGCCGACGCCGCGTCCTCGAGGAGCTGCAGGTAGCGGGCGTCGTCGACGACCGTCCGCGCATCGAGCTGCGCACGGTTCAGGTCGCTCCGCAGAGCCGAGCGGTAGCCCGGACGCACGATGCCGCTGAAGCACTCCGCGACCGCACCCGATCCGTAGCTGAGGAACGCGATGCGCCGACCGGTGAGGTCGTCGTCACCGTCGAGCAGCGCGAGCAGCGCGAGGTACACGGAGGCCGTGTAGCTGTTCCCGATCCGGCGGTTGTACCCGGTCGTCGGCTCGATCTGTGCGTCCAACTCCTCCTGGGTGCGCCCTGCGCCGAGCGACTTGGCCAGGTGCCGGTGCGCCTTGATCGCCATCTTCGTGAACGGCTGGTGGTAGCAGAAGTGGTCGACCTCGGAGAAGTCCGCTCCGCCGCGTGACCGGTAGTCCGCCCAGGCACCCTCGATGGCGTCCTGGTAGGCGGAGATGGACAGCTTGCCGTCGACGATCGCCGTCGCACTGTGGTTCGGGCGCCAGAAGTCCATGACGTCCTGCGTGTAGACGCCGGTCGCGGTCTCGAGCTCGAGGATGGCCGGATCGGCGGCAACGAGCATGGCGACGGCCCCGGCGCCCTGCGTCGGCTCGGCGTTGGAGTGCAGTTCGTACCGCGCGACGTCGCTCGCGATGACGAGCACGGTCTCCTCGGGGTTCCGTGCCACGAGTGCAGCCGCGAACTGCAGCGCCGCGGTGGCCGAGTAGCAGGCCTGCTTGAGCTCGACCACGCGGACCGCCTGCGGCAGGCCGAGCAGCCGGTGCACATAGACGCCCGCGGACTTCGACTGGTCGATCCCGGACTCGGTGGCGAACAGGACGGTCCGGAGCCGGTCGCTGCCGTGCCGTTCGATGATCGGCGCTGCGGCTGCGGCGGCCATCGTCACGATGTCCTCGTCGGCGGCCGGGACGCTCATCTCGCTCTGGCCGAGACCGACGTAGTACTTGGCGGGCTCGACGCCGAAGCGCCCCGCGAGCTCGGCGAGGTCGATGCGGTTCGCACCGGTCGCGAAGGCGATGTCGTCGATGCCGACGGCGGGGCTGGTGGTCTGGCTGGTGTTCACGTGCGGGGTGCTCCGTTCGAGCGTCGACGATGCACCGGTCCCCCGGTGCGGTGGGAGGGTCAGGCGGGCGCGCCGGCCGCGGTCTGCGCGCTACGTTCGAGCTTCAGGTGGGCGGCCATGAGCTCACCGGGGTTGGTCTGCGCGGCGAGGAGTGACAGTTCGCCGCACCAGACGGCGGCAGCACACAGGACGGCGAGTCGCCGGGCGTTGGCGCCGGGTTCACGGTCCTCTCGGCACCCGAGGCGGGTGAGGTTCTCCTCGACGAAGCCGAGCCCCTTGCCGTTGCCGACCGTGCCGACGATGAGGTTCGGCAGGGTGCAGGAGAAGTAGAGGTCGCCGTCGTGGACCTCGGCGTGCGTGACGCCCTGCGAGCCCTCGACGATGTTCGCGGCGTCCTGGCCGGTCGCCAGGTAGAACGCGAGCAACATGTTGGCGTAGTGGGCGTTCGCGCTACGCAGGCCACCGGCGAGGATCGTCCCGACGAGGTTCTTGCGCACGTTCAGCTGCACGATCTGCTCGGGCGTCGTGTGCAGGAACCGCTCGACGATCGCCCGCGGGATCGTCATCTCGGTGACGACGTTCTTGCCACGACCCAGGATGCCGTTGACTGCGGTCGCCTTCTTGTCGGAGCAGAAGTTGCCGGAGATCGAGCCGTACCGGAGCATCGGCCAACGCTCCATGATGTACGGCATGAGACGGTCCGCCGCGAGCGTGACCATGTTGTGCCCGGACGCGTCACCCGTGCGGAACTCGAGGCGCAGGAAGAGCAGGTTGCCGGCGATCTGCGAGTTGATCTCGATGAGTTCTGCGAAGTGGCTCGACTGTGCGACGACGGCCTGCAGCTCGGGGAGGCTGCGCTCGATCTCGCGGAGCGCCTGCAGGGCGTCGCCGGCGGAGTCGACCTCGAACAGGACGGAGCGGCTCATCCGCTCGTCGACGAGCGTCGCGCGGATGCCGCCGGGGACCATGGAGGAGATGCGGGCGCCCCGACGGACCGACGGCCAGAGCGGGCTCTCGTAGGTGGCGAGCGGGACCTCCTGCTCGCCCTCCATGACGTTGCCGCTCAGGTGGAGCGGACCGATCCACTTGAGTGGGACCGGTGCGACGCCGTCGGGTTCGTTGCTCATGCGTGGTGTTCCGTTCCGCCCCGGAGGACGTCGTGCTGCTCGGCGAAGGCACGAGCGTAGGTGGATCTGATGGATTCGACCGCGTCGTCGTCGGTACGGCTGATCTCCGCCGGCCCCCACGGGCTGTGGGCGGCGTCGATGAGTCCGGTCGGCGGATGCACCGTGAGCGGGAGCCGCTCGATGCCGTGCGCCGACCAGTCGTCTTCGAGGGCGGCGGTGGAGACGGACTGGCCGATGAACGCGATCCCGCAGTCGCCACCACCGGCACCGGACGACTTGGCCGCCCCGCCGAGACGCTCGGCGGCGTCGCAGAGCTGAGCAAGCGCGGCGGTCTCGATGTCGACGCCGGCGTCGCGTCCGAGACCGGCGAGCGTCGCGCGCGCGGAGCGGACGGCACCGAGCACGAGGGCCGGGTCCTCGTCGTTCAAGCCGATCGTGAGGGCGTCGACGGCGGCCCGACTGGCCGCGAGGAACGAGGTGTAGTGGGCGGTCTCCGCCCATTTGCGGGACTGCAGTTCGTCGACGAGACGCGTGGTCGAGGCGGGCTCGCCGGTCCAGCCGACGAGGAGCCGGAGCGAGGTCGGCGGCGACAGTCGCTCGAGTCCCAGCTCGGCCCAGGGGTCGCGGAGGGCGGCGAGCACCCCTTCTCGGTGGCGCACCTCGCGCAGCCGAGCCCGATCGGGTGAGGTGTAGCGGAGCCAGCCGCCGAACATGCTCGCCGCGAGGTCGCCGCCGGAGGCTGCCGGCGCGACGTCGATGGTGGCGAGGATCGCGAGCTTGAGCATCTGCGTCCGGGTGAGGTCGAGCTGGTAGAACTCGTCGAGGGCGCGGATGGTGGCGGTCGTCACGGCGGCACTCGAGCCGAGGCCGAACTTCCTGCCGCTCGCATCGTCGAGCTCACTGGTGATGGACAACGCGGAGAACCGCTGCGCCACGCCGAGCTCGGCGACGAGGGTCTCCATCGTGCTCACGGCGGAGAGGACGTGGTCGAGCGGGCGTTCCTCATGCTCGACGACGACCCCGTTGCGGTTGCGACGCCAGATGATGGGCGCTCGGCCGTACTGGTCGGAGAAGATGCGGCCCTCGTGCTCGCTCGCTTCGAGTCGGACGGTGACGCACCGGTCGACCGCGACGAGGATGGAGGGGTGCCCTGGTTCGACGACGGCGTACTCGCCGGCCACGAAGAGCTTGCCGGGCGCCTTGATCTCGATCATCGCGCTCCTTCCGTTGTCTGCTCGCCCACCGATCCGCCGGGCTCCGAGGTGATGAGCCTCGCGCCCCGTCCGGCTCTGGCGGGGATGACGCCGATGTCGGGCTGCGCCTCGAGGATCCGAGTCGCTAGCTCGTCGACCGCGTCGGCTCGACACAGGATCTTCACGTTCGGGCCGGCGTCCATCGTCGCATAGCATTCGAGGCCGTCGCCTCTGAGGTTTGCGACGAGATCGAGCAGTTCCACGCTCGCCGGTCCCCAATACCTGACCGGCGGCTCGGCGCCGAGCATCGTGGCGTGCATCCGCATCGCGTTCCGCTCGGCGATCGTGCCCACCGCGGTGAAGTCGGCGCGGGCGATCGCGGCGAGCATCTCCTCGAGTTCGACGGGGGTGCGTTCGACCCAGGCGGGGTAGTACGGGGAGGTGTCGACCGTGCGGCGCATGCCGTCGCGACTGGAGACCGACTTGGCCCGGGCGTCGAGGACGGTGAGGACCATGCCGAGCTCGAGTCCGCGCGCGGGCACCGCCTCGGCGAAGGAGCTCTCGTCGTCGTGCCCGGCGTGCCAGACGGCGATCCCGTCGAAGATCGAGCGGGAGGCCGATCCCGAGCCACGGCGCGCCAGCCGGGAGAGGGCACGGCGATCGAGGTCGAGTCCGAATGCGGTCGATGCGGCGAGCGCCAGTGCGGCGAAGCCGGAGGCCGAGGAGGCGAGGCCGGCGCCCGTGGGGATCTCGTTGTGGGAGTCGACGGTGACGCGCTCGTCTCGGTCGGCGAGCGCGCGCACGAGGTCGATGAAGCGTGTGACGCGGGAGCGGGCGGTGCCCTCGAGGGCTCGTCCGCCGAGGAGCACGACGTCGTCGGCTGCGTCCGTCAGTCGCACCGTCGTCGTCGTGGGCGCCGCGTCGAGGGTCAGTGAGAGGCTTCCGGTCCACGGGAGGATGAGCGCCTCGTCCCGCTTGCCCCAGTACTTGACGAGGGCGATGTTGGGGTTGGCCAGCGCGGTCGCGGCGCCGTCGGCCGACGCGGTCTCGGCGTGCTGTTGCGGGGTCAGGGTCACGCGTAGTCCTCCGCGTCGATCGTCCAGGTGCCGAGTGCTCCGGCCTCGAGGAGGGCTTGCGAGATGCGTCGGGCTGACGCGGGGTCCGCGGCGAGGGTGATGATGCATCCACCCTGCCCGCCGCCCGTGAGCTTCGCGCCGAGGGCGCCGTTCGCCGTGGCGACCTCGATGAGCGCGGTGATGGCGGGGTGGCCGGCGCCGAGTTCGTCGAGGACGACCTGCGCCGTGTTCATGCGGGTCCCGAGGTCGTCGCGGCGGTCCGCGGCGAGGTCTGAGACGCCCGCCAGGGTCCCGCGTTCGAGCTCGGCCAGGAGC
The DNA here is from genome assembly GCF_030209415.1 of Plantibacter sp. lyk4-40-MEA-4. NCBI lineage: Bacteria > Bacillati > Actinomycetota > Actinomycetes > Micrococcales > Microbacteriaceae > Plantibacter > Plantibacter sp. lyk4-40-MEA-4. Next base: position 105,642 of record NZ_JARVSA010000007.1, on the reverse strand, counting down.
GCCCGGCCGCGCTCGGGGTGCAGCTCGACGAAGGTGCGGACGTCGGCGACCGCCTTCCGGGTCGACCCGCGCGCACCGGTGTCGGCCACGACGAAGCTGCCGCCGAAGCGGATCGGCGGATGCTCGACCCGGCCGGCGGTGAAGAGGATGGGTGTCGAGGCGCTCGTGGCCCGGGCGTCGAGACCGCTGGGCGTCCCGTGGGCGACGCGTTCGCCGCGCTGCACGAGCTCGAACCGGTCGGCGTCGTCGAGCGCCACACCGTGGAGGTCGGCGACGGCGTCCACGATCGCGTTGGCCGCTGCGGCGCTCGAACCGAGGCCCCGTCCGATCGGTAGCGTCCCGCGGACGACGACCTCGACGCCGGCCGGGGCCGCACCGACGTGCGCGAGGGTCTCGAGGACGGTGGTCCCGAGCGGATCGGAGGCGTCGAGCGGGCCGAGCGAGATCTCGGTGTCGAGGACCGAGGCCCCGTCGATGCGCCGGGCGGTCGCCTCGACCCGGAGCGACGGGATGGGCAGGGCGACGGCTGGAGAACCGTAGACGACGGCGTGCTCGCCCAGCAGGATCGCTTTGGCGTGCGCGAAGCCGCGACCGGTCGCAGCCGTGTGCTCTGTCGTCATCTCACCATTCTGGTCCGAAAAACATGCAGCTGGCTGCACATCGGTCGTCCGGTCGCGATCCGATCCACCACGGGCCGGCTCGTGAGCCGCCCCGCAGCGCATCCGGGCGCTGCGCGATGGGCCGTCGACGGGAGCCGCCGGAGCGCTCACGGCGTGTCCCATACGTACCGGAAACACCCAGCCTACGCCGATCGGCCGGGTTCGGCTCGTTACGGTTGAGTGGGCGGGACGGCCCGGTTAGGATCGGAACACCTCCATTCATGCAGACGACGGCCGCCGCACCCAGCGCCCGCGTCGACACGGACCCAGCCTCCAGCGACGTAGATCCGGTCCCGTCATCTCACCGTCTCCGGGCCGTCCAGCGCCCGCATTCCGAGGGGTACCCCGTCGTGATCTCGTCTTCCGTTCCACCGCGCCCGCGCACCGCAGCACCATCGCCCCTGCCCGACCTCGTCGATCGCCAGACCGACAAGAGCGACTGCGGCGTCGGCTTCATCACCCGTAAGGACGGCGTGCAGAGCCACGACGTCATCGCCCTCGGCGACACCGCCCTGTGCGCCATCCCCCACCGCGGCGGCATGTCCTCCGAGGGTGTCGGCGACGGAGCGGGCGTGCAGATCGACCTCTCGGTCGACTTCTTCAGCTCCCTCGTCGGCAAACCGCTCGTCGCCGGGCGGTTCGGCGTCGCGAACGTCTTCCTCCCGGTCGACCACGGTCGGATCGGCGACGCCGAGGCTCTCATCGAACGCTCGCTCGTCGAGGCCGGCTTCACCGTGCTGCTCGCCCGTGCCGTGCCGACGGTCGACGCCGTCCTGCGCCCGAAGGCCGTGCAGTACCAGCTGCCGATCCGGCAGTGGATCTTCGAGCCGTCGGACGACGCCTCCACGGAGGACCTCGACCGGCGCGCGCACGCGGCCCTGCTCGCGATCGAGGCCACCGCCTACACGGACCTCACCCTCGACGGCCTGTACCCGCTGTCGCTCAGCACGCGCACGCAGGTCCTGAAGGGACGCCTCAACTCCGGCGAGGTCATCCCCTACTTCGCCGACCTGGCCGACCCCCTGCACCGGGTGAGGACCCTCGCCTTCCACACCAGGTTCTCGACGAACACCGCTCCCCACCCGTCGATGGCGCAGCCCTTCCGCCTCATGGCGCACAACGGCGAGCTCAACACCGACCGCAAGAACCGCCTGTCCGAGACGGCGCTGGCGGCATCGCGGGGCCGGAAGATCATCCGGGCCAGGGGCCAGTCGGACAGCTCGCGCCTCGACCAGACGCTGCACAGCCGCGTCGTCGAGGACGGCCTCGAACTGCTCGAGGCGGTCGTATCGGTCATGCCCCCGGCCTGGGAGAACGATCGCACGCTGAGCCGCGAGGTTCGGGCGATGCTCGAGTACTTCTCGCTCGTCGAGGAGAAGAACGACGGCCCGGCCGCCCTCATCTTCAACGACGGCACGACCGTCGGCGCCCGGCTCGACCGCCTCGGCCTGCGCCCGCTGCGCAGCGTCGAGACGGCGGACTACCTCTGCGTCACCTCCGAGGCGGGGCAGCTGCCGTTCCCGGACGACGAGGTGGTCCACCGCGGTCGCATCGAGGCCGGCGGCATGCTCGCCTACGACCACCGCACGGGCACGCGCCTCCGAACGGGCGAGGCGCTCGAGCTCCTCGCGGCACGCAAGGACTACCCGGCGATGCTCGCCGCATCGGCCACCGACCTCGACGCGCTCGAGGACCGGGGCGTCCCGGTGTCCGCACCGACGGCCTCGGCGGACGACGCGTTCGCCTACCGCGGTGGGCTGAGCCAGGTGCAGCGCTACGTCGCCTACTCCCTCAACCAGGAGAGCTTCCGGTTCATGACGGACCCGATGCTCGCCTCTGGCAAGGAGCGGATCTCGGCGATGGGCTACGGCAACGCCATCAACGCCCTGTCCGACCAGGAGGGCGGCCTGGCGAAGTACTTCTCCCAGCGCTTCGCCCAGGTGACCAACCCGCCGCTCGACAGCATCCGTGAGGCTGACGGCATGACCCTGCGGGTCGCGCTCGGTCCGAAGCCCGGTAGCGGCACGGTCGGCACGAAGCAGCTCGTCCTCCGATCCCCCATCGTCAGCGAGGACGAACTGCGGCGCCTCAGCGCTCAGCACGAGTCGCCGGTCGCGTGGTTCGACATCCTCTACCGGCCCGAGGTGGACGCGCAGGCGAACGCCGACGCGCTCGAGGCCGCCGTCGAGCGCGTGGCCGCGGAGGTCGCCGGGTTCGCCGCAGAGAACGGCGGCATCGCGATCCTCAGCGACCGCGGCGTCCACGCGGAGGGTGCCGCCCTGCCGCTCATCCTCGTCGTGGCGGCCGTCAACCAGCGACTCATCGACGACGGCCTCCGGCTCCGCGTGTCGCTCGTGGTCGACAGCGGCCAGCTGCCGTCCTCGCACCACGTCGCCTCCGCCCTCGGCTTCGGTGCGTCGGCGGTGCACCCGCTCGCGGTCCGCCTCCGCGCCGAGCAGCAGCACCCCGACGAGGTGGAAGCCGCGTTCCGACGGTTCGCGTACGCCGCCGAGAAGTCGCTCCTGAAGACCATGGGTCGGGTCGGCCTGTGCACCGTCGAGAGCTACATCGGCGGAGAGTTCTTCGAGCCGAACTACCTCGACACGAGCGACCCCGTGCTCGCGCGCGCCTTCCCGCACCTCCGCGCCCCCGTCGGCGGCGTCGGGTTCGCCGGGATCGCCCGGACGGCGAGCGCCTGGCACCAGCGCGCCCTGACGACGTCGAGCGACGCGGACGTCCCGCTCCTCGGCCTGTTCAAGGAACGCGCCGAGGGCGCCGGCCACTCCTACGGGACGACCGCGGTCCGCGGCTTCGTCGACCTCACCGAGGAGCCCGTGCAGCTGCCGCGAGCGGGCACGACCGCCGTCGACCGCGACGGCGGTACGCTCGGCGACGACCCGCTGCGCCTCCACACCATCGGGAACCTCGAGGACGCGTTCGGGATCGACGACGACGCCTACCAGCACACCTCCTTCGACGCCCTCGACGACGACGAGATCGACGCCTTCACCATCACGCCCGGCTACCGCTCCTTCGTCCAGTCGATGACCACCGAGCGGCGCCGTCGCCCGGCCGCCCTCCGCGACGTGCTCGTGCTGCCCGAGGACATCACCCGGCTGACCACCCCGGAGGAGTTCGCGCGCGAGCTCGATCGGCTCGGCCCCGTCGGCAACTCCTCGATCGTCGTCCGCGGCCTGCGCGCGACGCGGACCGAGCAGGGTCGGCACCGGCTGCAGCTCACGGGACCGCTCGCGGGCGACCTCACCCGGGTCTCGGCGCTCGGCGAGTACTACGTCCACCGCTTCGGCGGCGAGGTGACGGGGCACTGGATCTCCGGTGGCGACCTCATCGTGGAGGCGACGGGGTCCGCCGACGACTACTTCTCGATGCTCGTCGAGGGGGCCGAGAGCATCTCGACCGACCTCGTCCAGCCGGCGAGCGAGATCACCCGATCCCTCGCATCCGGGGCGATGAGCCACGGCGCCCTCGTGGCGACCGCCCACGAGGCGGTCGCGCACGGCACCAACATGGTCGGCGGGATGTCGAACAGTGGCGAGGGCGGCGAGCACCTGTCCCGCTACGGCACCATCCGCGGCTCGCGCATCAAGCAGTTCGCCTCCGGGCGCTTCGGCGTCTGGGCCGGCTACCTCGCCGACCCGATGCTGCAGGAACTCGAGATCAAGATCGGCCAGGGCGCGAAGCCCGGCGAGGGCGGTCAGCTCCCGGCTCCCAAGGTGACGGTGGACATCGCCGCCGCCCGGGGTGGCACGCCCGGCATCGAGCTCGTCTCGCCGCCGCCGCACCACGACACCTACTCGATCGAGGACCTCGCGCAGCTCATCCACGACTGCAAGGCGGCACGGGTCCGCGTCGTCGTCAAGCTCGTCTCCTCCGAGGGCATCGGCACGATCGCCGTCGGCGTCGCCAAGGCCGGTGCCGACGTCATCAACGTGGCCGGCAACACCGGTGGGACCGGCGCAGCCGCCGTGACGAGCCTCAAGTACGCCGGACGCAGCGCCGAGATCGGCATCGCCGAGGTCCACCAGGCCCTCAGCGCGAACGGTCTGCGGTCGAAGGTCACCCTGCGCTGCTCCGGCGCGCACCAGACCGGTCGCGACGTCGTCATTTCCGCCCTGCTCGGCGGCGACAGCTTCGAGTTCGGGACCACCGCGCTCATGATGCTCAAGTGCGTCATGGCGAAGAACTGCAACGTGAAGTGCCCGGCCGGTCTCACGACCAACCCGGAGACCTTCGACGGCGACCCGCGCGCGCTCGCGCAGTACCTCCTGAACATCGCACACGACGTCCGCGAGCGGCTCGCCATCCTCGGCCTCCGCTCGCTCCGCGAAGCCCGCGGTCGCACCGACCTCCTCCACCTCGTCGACCACCCGGCCGCCGTCGCGGACCTCGACCTGCGGGCCATGCTCGCGGTCGTCCCCGAGGTCGTCGTCACCGACCCCGTCTACCTGGAGAAGGACTTCACGCTCGACGACGCCCTCATCGAGCGGGTACGGGCAGGACTCTTCGACGACGGCCGGACGACGCTCGACCTCGGAGCCGAGGACGCCGACGGCGGGATCCGCCTCGGCAACCGCTGGCGTTCCGTGGGCGGGCAGCTCGCGATCGACCTCGAGCGCATCCTCAACCACGAGCTCGACGACGCCCAGGCGGCGGCGATCCCGTCCGTCGTCACCGACGACCGCGGCCACCGTTCGCTCGCCGCCGACACCGTGACCATCCGCACCGAGCACTCCGCGGGGCAGTCGTACGCGGCGTTCTGCGTCGACGGCCTGCACTGGCGGCACACCGGCACCTGCAACGACGGCGTCGGGAAGAGCGCCTCCGGTGGCACCATCGCGATCCTCTCCCCCGGCGGAGGCAGCTCGGAGGACGGCGGCAACGTCCTCATCGGCAACTTCGCGCTCTTCGGGGCGACCGGCGGACGCACCTTCGTCCAGGGCGAGGCCGGCGACCGCTTCGCCGTCCGCAACTCGGGCGCAACCGCGGTCGTCGAGGGCGTCGGCGACTACGCCTGCGAGTACATGACCAACGGCGCCGTGCTGAACCTCGGCGGCTTCGGTATCGGCTTCGGCAACGGGATGAGCGGTGGCTTCGTCTACCAGTACGACCCGCGGGGCGAACTGCCGAGCAAGGTCAGCGCGGACTCGCTCCTCCTCGGATCGATCACCGAGGGCGATCAGGCGGCGTTCCACGAGGCCGCCGTGCTCCTGCTGCTGGAGTGGCACGTCGAGGCGACCGGCTCGCCGCTCGCCTCCCGGTTGCTCGCCGAGTGGGACACGGCGAGGCACCAGTTCGTGTTCGGCATGCCCCGCGCACTGCTCCTCTACCAGGACAGCGACGCGATCCTCGCGGCCAAGAGCCGGAAGGAACTCCTCGACGAGCTCGGCGCGGCCCTCGCGGCACAGCAGCTCCGCACCTTCAAGCTCGACTACCGCGACCGCCGGCCGGTCCGCGGCGGTCGTGCCCCCGGACTCGGCGAACCGGCGGCGGACCCGCAGGACGTCTACGCACTCCTCACGAGCTACACGGTGCTGAAGCTCGCCCAGGAGGTCGCGCTGTCCCGCACACCAGGCGTCGACGACCCGTCGCACCCGCTCGTGCAGGCGAGCGTGCGCACGCTCATCCTCACCGAGGACTTCTTCGTCATGCAGCGGGTGCAGCGGGCGGCTCGAGAGCTGCTCGAACGGTACGACGACGGGGCGCTCGCCGCCATGATCGCGTCGAAGCGACTCCACGACTACACGGAGGCCCTGCGGCTGCGGAACGTGCGGTCGATCGACCACCCGGGCACCACGGGGTGGATCATGCACCAGCACGCCAAGAACCGTGCCCGATCCGCAGCGACCGGTGGCACCGAAGCACTCCTTGCATCGGCCGCTCTGGCCGAACTGACGCTGGCGGGTGGCCGATGAACGCGCCCGGCCCGGAGGGGATCATGACCGAGACACGGACACCGACGGCGATCGGATCGAGCCCGGTGCTCTTCGAGGCGCTCGCCGCGCTCGGCAGCAGCGCCGACGACCCGTTCATCCCGGCGGACGCACCGTTCAGCCCCGAGCAGCGTGTCTGGCTCGCCGGTTTCCTGGCCGGTGTCCGCTCCAGCGCGATCGACGCCACCGACGCAGGTGGCCGCACGCCGCAGCTCGCCCTGCACGTGCTCGTCGGGACGCAGACGGGCACCGCGGAGGCCATCGCGGAGGATCTCGGCCGAGCCGCCTCCGGCTACGGCGTGGCGGTGACGACGATCGGGCTCGACGACGTCGAGGTCGACCGGCTCCCGACGATGGGACACGTCGTCGTCATCACCTCCACGTACGGCGAAGGTGAGATGCCCGACAACGCCGGACTGTTCTGGGAGACGCTTCAGGCGAGCACCGCACCACGCCTCGACGGCCTGAAGTTCTCCGTGCTCGCGCTCGGCGACTCCGGATACGACGGGTTCTGCCAGGCGGGCAAGCTCATCGACACGCGCTTGGAGCAGCTCGGCGCGGAACGCATCCTCGCCCGCGTGGACTGCGACGTCGACTACGAGGAGCCCGCCGCGGCGTGGACCACGCAGGCGCTGTCGCTGTTCGGCGCCCTCGCCCCGACGGATGCCGATGCGGCACCCGCTCCCGCGCCGGCGGCCAAACCGGCGAAGAAGCCCGGCCGCACGCGTTCACCGTGGACCCGCAAGACGCCGTACGGCGCGACCCTCGCCGTCAACCGCGTCCTGTCCGGGCCCGCCTCGTCGAAGGAGATCCGGCACTACGAGTTCGACCTTGGCGACAGCGGCATCGAATACGCGGCCGGCGACGCCCTCGGCGTCATGCCGAGCAACGACCCGGCGCTCGTCGACGCCATCATCGCCGAACTGGACGCGACCGCGGACGAGTCGGTCGATGGCTCGACCCTGGCGGACCGGCTCACCAACGGGTTCGAGATCCGCACCCCGTCGAAGGACCTCGTGGCCGAGCTCGCCGACCGCGCGCCGGGCTCGGAGCTGGCGGGGATCCTCGCGCTCGCCCAGGCGGAGACGCTCGACTCCTGGTTGCGCGACCGCGACATCCTCGACCTCCTGCGATCCACCGCGGTCCGGTTCGACGCCGCCTCGCTCCTCGACGTGCTGCGTCCGCTCCAGCACCGCGCGTACTCGATCTCGTCCAGTCCGCTGGCGGCCGACGGGCGCGTGCACCTCACCGTCGCGAGCGTCCGGTACGCGGTCGGCGACCGTCTGCACGGCGGCGTCGCGTCGACGCATCTCGCCGACCGGGTCGCGGAGGGTGCCACGAGCGGGATCTTCGTCTCCGCGAACGCGGGCTTCCGGGTGCCGTCGGACGACGATGCACCGCTCATCATGGTCGGCCCGGGAACCGGGATCGCGCCGTTCCGCTCGTTCCTCCAGGAGCGCCGCGAGCGCGGGGCGACGGGTCGGAACTGGCTGTTCTTCGGCGACCAGCACCGAGCGCACGACTTCATCTACGAGGACGAACTCGGCGAGCTGCTCACCGGAGGGGTGTTGGACCGTCTGGACCTCGCGTTCTCCCGCGACCAGCGCGAGAAGGTGTACGTCCAGACCCGGATGCGCGAGAACGGCAAGGAGCTCTACGCCTGGCTCGAGGAGGGCGGCCACTTCGCCGTCTGCGGTGACGCCTCACGGATGGCGAAGGACGTCGACCAGGCGCTGCACGAGCTCATCGCCGAACACGGCGGGCGTTCGACGGAGGCCGCGGCCGAGTACGTGCACACGCTGAAGCGCGAGAAGCGCTACATCCGCGACGTGTACTGAGGCGCTGCGGGCTCGTGAGCAGGGCCCTTCGACAGGCTCAGGGACCGGTCACCGATCCCCGGGCGGGCCCCGCCCGGTCCCTGGGCTCCCCGGCCCGGTCCCTGAGGCCCTCACCCCGCCCCTGAGGCCCTCACCCGGCCCCTGAGGCCCTCACCCGGCCCCTGAGCTTGTCGAAGGGCGGTCAGGCGTTCTCGGCTCCGAGCAACGCCGCGGCGGCCCGTGCCTCGTACACGACGTCGTCGAGGTCGTCGCCGGCGACGTTGACGTGGCCGACCTTACGCCCGGGGCGCGGGTCCTTGCCGTAGTTGTGCACCTTCGCCAGCGGGTGCGCACCGAGGACCTGCGGGTACCGGTCGTCGAGCGTCCCCTCCGCGGGCCCGCCGAGGACGTTCACCATGACGGTCCAATCGCGGTGGCAGCCCGTCCAGCCGAGGGGCAGGTCGAGGACGGCCCGCAGGTGCTGCTCGAACTGGCTCGTGACGCTGCCGTCCTGCGTCCAGTGCCCGCTGTTGTGCGGACGCATGGCGAGTTCGTTGATGAGCAGGCGGTCGTCGTCGGTCTCGAAGAGTTCGACGGCCAGGACGCCCGTCACCCCGAGCGCGGTCGCGACGGTCATGGCGATCTCCTCCGCGGTGTCGGCGAGCCGACCAGCCGAGCCGGGCGCCGGAGCGATGACCTCGCTGCACACCCCGCCGAGTTGGACGGTCTCGACGACGCGCCACGGCACCACCTCGCCGGACGGGCGCCGGGCGACGAGCTGGGCGAGCTCGCGCCGGAACGACACCAGCTCCTCGACGAGCAGTGCTCCGCCGTTGGCGTCCTCGGAGAGCGCCGTGAACCAGTCGTCGACCTCGTTCGGTCCGTGGACGACGCGGACGCCCTTGCCGTCGTAGCCACCACGTGGCGTCTTCACGACGCCCTTCCCGCCGTGCTCGGCGAGGAAGGCGGCGAGCTCCTCCTGATCGTGCACGCGCGCCCAGTCGGGCACCGGCAGTCCGAGCTCCGTGAGGCGTTCGCGCATGAGCAGCTTGTCCTGGGCGACGGCGAGCGCGTCCGGTCCCGGGTGTACCTGGACACCGGCATCGACGAGCGCCCGCAGGACCTGCTGTGGCACGTGCTCGTGGTCGAAGGTGATGACGTCGACCGTCTCGGCGAAGGCGAGCACCGTGTCGGCGTCGCGGTAGTCGCCCACCTCGACGGTGGCGAGCCGGGCGGACATACCCTCCTGCTCGGCGAGCACCCGGATGTCGAGTCCGAGGTTCACGGCCGCAGGCACCATCATCCTGGCCAGCTGACCGCCGCCGATCACTCCGACGCGAATGCTCATGGGTTCACTCCAGCTCTCCGGCGACCGGCCGGCGGGTCTCGTTTCGGCAGGCGGGACGGGCGGATCCTGAGGCGGATCAACGGGTGCCCCGACTCGAACATCGTACCGGCCGGGCGCGCCCCGCACCGGTCAGCGTCGGACCGGTGGCTGCTGCATCGGAGGCGGTGCTGCCGGGTACGGCGCGGCGATGCTCTGGTTCTCCGCGACGAGCTCGTGCAGGGCGTTCTGGACGAGGACCGCACCGGGCACGTCCCGCAGGACGACGGGCACCTCGCCACCGCTCGTCACCCGGACGTTGCCGCTCCCGAAGGCGCTCTGCACCCAGCTCTTGTGCACCGTGATGCCGTAGCCGCGGGCGTGGTAGAGCTCCTGGCGCGTCCGCACGAAGAACCCGCGACGGACGATCAGTCGCCGGGTCGTGATCACGTAGCGGACCGACAGCCAGGCGATGAACGGCAGGACGCAGGCGACCAGCACGATCACCCCGCCGCCGATGAGGACGGCCCAGTTCTGCCACTCGAGGTCGAACGAGCCGAAGAAGTACGCACCGGCGCCGCTCACCGCGATGAGCAGGAGGGCGGGGAGCAGGAGCCGCCGGGCATGCGGACGCAGGCGTGCGACCACACGTTCGGTCGCCGCCGCGGGAGGAGCCGGCCTGCCCGGCCCCGTCATACCGGGATCAGCCATACTCCCATTCTTAGCAGTCGCGGCAACCCGCCGCCTGCTCCCACCCCGCCCGTCGGCGATCCCGAGCATGCGTGCATCGGCCGCCCGGCTAGCATGAAGGCGTGAAACCGGCCGACAGCACCGCACCGACGGCGCAGCACCCCGGCGTCGTCGGGTCGTTCCTCGAGGGGATCGGCATCCTCTTCGGCGGGTTCCGCCTCTGGGGTACCTCGCCGAAGCGCATGCTGCTCGGCATGGTCCCCGCCGCGATCGTGGGCGTCGTGTTCATCGCGCTGCTCGTCCTCCTCGGCGTCAACGCCGCCACGATCGTCGACTGGGCGACACCGTTCGCCGACACCTGGGACGAGCCGTACCGCTCGTCCATCCGGGTGGCCGCAGCGGTGGCATTGGTGGCCGTCGCCGTCGTGGTGATGCTGTACGCCTACGCCGCAGCGACGCTCCTCGTCGGCGACCCCTTCTACGAGCGGATCTGGGCCGACGTCGAACGCACCCTCGGCGACGCTCCTCCGGAGTCGGGTGAGTCCGCCTGGCGCGGACTCCTCACCGGTGTCACCCGGGCACTCGGCCTGCTCATGCTCACCATCCCGACGGCGGCCGTCCTCTTCCTCCTCGGCTTCGTCCCGGTGGTCGGCCAGACGGTGGTCCCGGTGCTCGGGCTCGCCGTGAGCGGTTGGTTCCTCGCCCTCGAGCTGACGGGCTACGCGTTCGACGCGAGGGGATTGTCGTTGCGCGACCGCCGCCGGACCCTCGCGAGGAGACGCGCCCGCACCCTGGGCTTCGGGATGACGGTCGCGGTCCTCTTCCTCGTGCCGGTCCTGTCCGTGCTGGTCATGCCGGCAGCCGTCTCCGGCGCGACGGTACTCGCACGCCGGTCCCTCACCGAACAGGCGGGAACGCTCAGCGCACGTGCGTGACGTCGCCGGCCGCCACCGCGACCGGCGCACCACCGTCGGTCGGTCGGACGACGAGCCGCCCGTCGGCGTCGATCCGCTCGGCCGTCCCGGTCAGGATGTCGCCGCCGGGGAGTTCCACCCGCACCGAGCTGTCCAACGTCACGCATCGCTCGGTGACCGCAGCTCGGAGCCCGCTGGCCTCGGCGTCACCGCACGCCGCCAGGTAGGCGTCGTACAGTGTGCCGAACGCGCGCAGGTAGCCGACGAGGACGGTGTCCGGGTCAGGATCGACGAGACCGGCGAGCGCGAGCGAGGTGGACCGGTCGGTCGGCAGTTCCTCGGCACGCTGACGGAGGTTGACACCGGTCCCGAGGATCACCGCGTCCCCACTCGGCAGCAGCTCGGCGAGGATGCCGGACACCTTCCGACCGCCGATGAGCACGTCGTTCGGCCACTTCACGTCGGCGGGCACCCCGAGCTCCCGGAGCGACTCCGCGAGCGCCGCACCCGCGAGGAGCGGGAGCCAGCCGTAGGCCTGCAGCGGGAGCGGATCACCCGACGGAGTGACCGGCCGGAGCAGGACCGAGACGGCGAGTGACGTGCCGGGTGGCACCGTCCACACGCGACCGAGGCGGCCTCGTCCCCCGCGCTGGTCGTCGGTGACGACGACCGCGCGGTCCGGCCACGCGGCGCCGCCGTCCTCGCGCACGCGTCGGGCGAGTTCGTCGTTGGTGGAGCCGGCGTAAGCGAGGATCTCGAGGCGTGGGACGAGGGCGGCGGCGAGGGGCAGATCCATGGCACAACCCTACTGAGGCCGGTCGTCGGTGCCCGCGTCGCCCACCGGCATGCTTGGACGATGCCGACAACGGATCAGCGCGCCGCTTGTACCCGATCGTCAACGGGTCGGCCGGGGGACCACCGGGTAAGGTGAAAGCGTGACCGACGAAACCACCTCCGGCCCTGACCTGTACACGACGGCCGGGAAGCTCGCCGACCTCAAGAACCGCTATCACGAGGCCGTGACGGCGAGCGGCGAAGCCGCCATCGAGAAGCAGCACAAGAAGGGCAAGCTCACCGCGCGGGAGCGCATCGAGCAGCTGCTCGACCACGGCAGCTTCGTCGAACTCGACGAGTTCGTGCGGCACCGCACGACCGCCTTCGGCATGGACCGCTCACGGCCGTACGGCGATGCCGTCGTCACCGGCACCGGCACCATCCACGGCCGCCAGGTCGCCGTGTACTCGCAGGACTTCACCATCTTCGGCGGTTCGCTCGGCGAGGTCGCCGGCGACAAGATCATCAAGATCATGGACCTCGCGTTGAAGACGGGCGTCCCGATCATCGGCATGCTCGACTCCGGCGGCGCGCGCATCCAGGAGGGCGTCGTCGCGCTCGGCAAGTACGGCGAGATCTTCCGACGCAACACGCAGGCCTCCGGGGTCATCCCGCAGATCTCCATCATCATGGGTCCGGCGGCCGGCGGTGCCGTCTACTCCCCCGCACTCACCGATTTCGTCATCATGGTCGACAAGACGAGCCAGATGTTCGTCACGGGGCCCGACGTCATCAAGACCGTCACGGGCGAGGACGTCGGCATGGAGGAGCTCGGCGGCGGGTACACGCACAACACCCGCTCGGGCGTCGCCCATTACCTCGCGAGCGACGAGCCGGACGCGCTCGACTACGCCCGGACCCTCGTCGGCTTCCTGCCCGACAACAACCTGTCCGAGGCCACGGTCTTCGACGTCGAGGTGGAGCTGGAGACGACGGACGAGGACCGCCGACTCAACACCCTCATCCCCGACTCGCCGAACCAGCCCTACGACGTGAAGACCGTCATCGAGCACGTCGTCGACGACGCGGACTTCCTCGAGGTCCAGCCGCTCTTCGCGCCGAACATCGTCATCGGTTTCGCGCGCGTCGAGGGACGGTCGGTCGGTGTCATCGCGAACCAGCCCTCCCAGATGGCCGGGACGCTCAACATCGAAGCGGGCGAGAAGGCGAGTCGGTTCGTCCGGTTCTGCGACGCGTTCAGCATCCCGATCCTCACCCTGGTCGACGTCCCCGGCTACCTGCCCGGCACCGACCAGGAGTGGACCGGCGTCATCCGCCGCGGCGCGAAGCTCCTCTACGCCTACGCCGAGGCCACGGTGCCCCTGGTGACCGTCATCCTGCGCAAGGCCTACGGCGGCGCCTACATCGTCATGGGCTCTAAGCAGCTCGGGGCCGACATCAACCTCGCCTGGCCCACGGCCGAGATCGCGGTCATGGGCGGGCAGGGTGCCGTCAACATCCTGTATCGCGGCGAGATCAAGCGGGCCGAGGAGGCCGGCGAGGACGTCGCCGCCGTGCGCACGCGCCTCGCGAACGAGTACACCTACAACGTGGCGAGCCCGTTCCTCGCCGCCGAGCGCGGCGAGCTGGACGGCGTCATCGAGCCGGCTGCCACGCGGGTCTCGGTCATCAAGGCGCTCCGCGCACTCCGGACGAAGCGTGCGAGCCTGCCCGCCAAGAAGCACGGGAACATCCCGCTGTGAGCACCGAGCCGAGCACGACCGAGCCGTCGTCGATCGATCTGCGGATCGTGCGCGGTGCGCCCACAGACGAGGAACTGGCTGCGCTGACCGCGGTGCTGAGCGTCGCGATCGCCGAACAGGCGCTGCGCGACGCCGACACCGCCCCGGCGCCCCGTGTCCCGTCGACGTGGGAGCGGACGAGGCGGAACCTCCGTACGGGGATCACCGCGGGCCCCGGACACTGGCGCGCGTTCACGGGCTGATCCGCCTGGGCGGACGACCACCGGTTGCCCCTCGTGGCGCGCGGTGCTGTCCCCCGTTCGTGTCCTCCATAGTGCCGACTGTCGGGGGTACCCCTGATGGGGGATGATCATTCTCGACAGTTGAGTCTCATCGAGACCACTTCACCAGCTCCTGCTCCATCTAGGGTAAGCGGGCAGGAGTTCGGGGGCGGGTCAGAGCGGTATTCGGGTTACCGCTCTGACCCACGAACGTCACGGAGGGCCAGCATCGGGTGCTGGCCCTCCTTTCGTTTGACCTCTCCCGCCGCCTGCGCGACTTCCCCCGGGTCCCTGAGCATCCTCCCCGGTCCGGAGCACCCCCGGTCCCTGAGCAACCTCCTCCGATCCGGAGCACCCCCGGTCCCTGAGCAACCTCCCCCGGTCCTCTGAAGCATCCTCCCCGGTCCGCTGAGCACCCTCCCCGGTCCCTGAGCTTGTCGAAGGGCGCACGGAGGCACTTCGACAACCGCAGTGACCGGAGGAGGAGGTCCATCCGGTTTCCCTCCGGCTCTGGGCAACCCTTTCCCGGTCCACGAGCGACCCTTCCCCGGTCCCTGAGCCTGTCGAAGGGCACACGAGGAGACTTCCACATCCGAGACGACTTAGCATCTGGAATGTCAGTGGTCCATGGTGGACTTGTCCCATGACCGAGACCACCCTCACCGCGATGCGCGCGAGCGACGAGCACGCCGCACGCCTCGCGGAGTTCTCGGACGAATACGCAGAGATCCAACGGCTGCGGGCAGCCCTCGACGCGCGTGAGGCCCGCCTCCTCGCTCGCTCCGCCGCCTACGCGGACGCCTTCGCCGACGCCACGGTCCCGGCGATCTTCCCGCCGGCGGAACGCCGGACCCTCTTTCGCCGATCCACCTGCGCGGCTCTCGCGATGGCGACGCGCACGCCCGAGCAGACGGTCCAGCGGGCGACAAACGACGCCGAGCGGCTCGTCAACGACGCACCGGCCGTGCTCGCCTCCCTTGAAGCGGGCCGGATCTCGGCCAGGCACGCGCAGACGATCATCGACCAACTCAGTGACGTGCCGACCGCGGGGCGGGCGGTGTTCCTCGCGGAAGTCCTGCCGGTTGCGGAAGCGTCCACCAACGCGAACCTCCGCAGGCACGCCCGAGTGCTCCGGGAGCGGCTCCACCCCGAGTCCATCACCGCTAGAGCGGTCCGCTCCGAGGCCGACCGCCGGGTCGAGTTCGAACCCGCAGCGGACGGCATGGCCTGGGTGCATCTCTTCACCACGGCGCCCATCGCGCAGGGCATCGTCGAGCGGGTCGAGGCGGCCGCGGCCGAGTCACGCTCGGCGGGTGACACCCGCACCTGCGCACAATTGCAGGCTGACGCCCTCGCAGCCCTCGCGCTCACCGGCGACACACCGGACGACGTCATGTCGAGCCCGGTCCTCCCGCACCCGATCGAGGTCCAGGAGCACATCAAACCGACCGTGCAGATCACGGTCCCGGCACTCAGCATGGCCGGTGTGAGCGATGCCCCGGCCGTGCTCGACGGCTACGGGCCCATCGACCCGGAGACCGCAGCACGTATCGCGGTGAACGCCCCCAGCTTCACCCGGATCCTCATTCAGCCAGAGACGGGTGCGATCCTCTCCGTCGGCCGCAACCAGTACCGCGTCCCGGCCGATCTGCAACGGGCGGTGCGCCTGCGGGACGGCACCTGTCGGGCACCTGGCTGCGGGAGGCGTGCTCGGGCGTGCGACCTCGATCATTCGGTCGCGTGGGAGGACGGCGGCACGACGGATGTCGGCAATCTCGCCTGCTTGTGTCGACATCATCACCGGATGAAGCACCTCCCGGGGTGGAACCTCGACCACGGACCCGGCGGAGTGCTCGAGTGGACGACACCCGACGGCAAACACCACCGGACGGCACCCGATCCCGCACCGTTCTGAACCCGCCGGCGAAGGGTTCCTCGTGGGCACTTCGACAAGCTCAGTGACCGGAGGAGGTGTGTCCGCGCCGTTCCGGTCCCTGAGCCTGTCGACGGGCGCTGCCCTCGTCGGAGCGGTTCAGTCCTCGTCGGACACGCCGACCGCACCCACGCCAGCACGGGAGCCGTCGCGCGGGATCTCGAGCCAGACGTCGAGTTCCTCGTCGTCGTCGTCCGGACCCGCAGCCGCGCCCGGTTCCCGGTGCACCGCACGCAGGCCGACCACGGTCACCGCGACGCGTTCGTCGTCCGGGACGCTCCGCACGATGAGGCGCGTCGCGTGCGAGGCGGCGAGCGCTTCGGCGATCTGCTCGTGGATCGCGTCGAGGACGCCGGCGTCCAGCTCCTCGAGGCCACCTTCGTCCAGCATGTTCACGATCGCGCCGCGCCGCCGGGCCGCGAGCACCTCGGACCGGACCGGGTCGCTCAGGAGGTGGCGGCCACGGATCTCGTCGCGGAGACTGGCCTCGAGCGTCCGGCACTCCGTGCGATCGGCCACCGACAGCCTGCCGCCGTTGGCGATGATCGTACGGAGCATCGGGGTCGCCAGTCGGCCCGTCTGGCTGAGGCGTCGTCTCCGCTCGTGCACGTGCGCGTACTGCGCAGCCTGCCAGTCCGAGGTCGCATGCTCCGCCTGTGTCAGGCGCTCGGCGTCATGCTGCGCCCCGGCGATCGATCGGGTGAGCACACTCGCGAGGACGACCCAGATCAGGCTGCCCGTGACACCCATCCCGAGCGCCAGTCCCGGACCCGCCCAGAGGAGCGACTGGACCGTGAGGAAGACGATCCCGATGTAGGCGACCGCCTCCCGCTGCCGGACCACGGTGATCGTCATCAGTGTTCCGATCGACGCGACGTGCCAGGTGGCGTAGCCGTTGTTCCGCGTGGGGTCGAGCTGGCTGGTGACGAGCAACGGGACGACGATCGCGGTCGCGAGGTTGATGCTCGCGAGCCACGACGGCATGCGCGTCGTGCCCATCGGCCAGAGGCTCAGGACGCTCGCGACGGCGTAGACGAGCATCGCGATGAGGACGGGGACGACGTCGCGGGGTGTCTCGAGCGTCAGTGCCGCGCGGAGCAGGTGGTACGCCGAGAACAGGGCGGCGAGGATGACGAGGGCGTACCGCGGTGCCGGGGTCACGAGTCGTGCTCCGGTGACCACTCGATGCGGATCACGGCACCCTCACCTGGACGGGAGATCACCGTCGAGCGTCCGCCGACCGCGGCGACCCGCTCGACGATCGAGACCTTCAGCCCGAGCCGCTCCTCGGCGACCTGCTCGGGGCAGAACCCGACGCCGTCGTCGCCGACGATGACGCAGACGCCGCCGGAGACCGTGCCCTCGATGGACAGGCTCCGCGCCACTCCCGAACCCGCGTGCTCGACGCTGTTGACCATCGCCTGCACCGTCGCCCAGTAGACCGCGTTCGCGACCGTGACGGGCAGGACCCGGCCGGACGCCCCCTCGACCGTGACGGAGAACGGTTCACCGAGCATCGACGCGGCCGCACGCAGCCGTTCGATGAGTTCGGCGAGACCGGTGACCTCGTCCTCGTTCGTCATCGGCGCTCCGACACCCTCGAGCTGTTCGATCGCGACCCGCGCCATCATGACGGCGAGCGCCTCCGACTTCGGGGTCAGCGCCCGATCCGCGGCGAGCAGGGAGGCGAGGACGCTGTCGTGGACGATCGAATCGACCTCGACGCGCTCCACTTCCGTGGCGTGCTGCTTGACGGCCGCGTCGTAGGTGGCGAGGGCAGCCGCCCTTGCGATGTCGACCCGACCGGCCAGCACACGGAACAGCCCGACGAGGACGACGATGAGCCCTCCGATGATCGTCGCGTACGAAGCGTCGAGCGCACCGATCTCGAAGGACGCCGGCGCGAAGTCGGCGTCGATGACGCGGTTGACGCCGTACATGACCGAGGTCACGACGAGGTACACGATGGCCCCCCGCAACTGCAGCGGGATGCAGGCGAACGCGACGGCGATCGTGCAGAGGTACCAGATCCACGGTTCCTGGTTGATGTCCGCCGACGCCTGCGCGTTCACCGCCGGCCAGATGAGGAGGGCCACGAAGAACACGGCGGCGAAGACGCCGGAGGCGATGCGGTGGTGCCACAGGAAGAGGCAGCAGATGATGGCGCCGAACATCGTCCCGAAGACGAGCGAGACGTAGACCACGCCGAACCAGCCGGTGATCTGGACGCCCTGACCGAGCGTGGTGAACGCGGTCTGCAGTCCGAAGACGAGTCCGATGATCGCGACCGACCGGCCGAGGAGGCGTTCGAAGTTCGCGGTGTTCAGCATCCGGCGCTGAACCTGGACATCTCTCGTGGTCGCGGGGATCGCGGGATGCCTGGTCGGTGCCCGGAAGCTAGGAGACATCCGTCCCGCCTTGATCGAGGCCGGGGAGGATCCCGTCCTCGACCGCTCGGCGGAGCAGGTCGACCTTCGTCGGTGCCGGACGCCCCACCTCGACGTACTTCACCCGGATGCGGTCGATGTGCTCTCGGGCCGTGGAGTAGGCGATGCCGAGCTGCATGGCGACGGTCTTCAGCGGCAGGCCGGACGCGTAGAGGTGCAGGACGTCGCGCTCGCGACGACCAAGCTGCGCCCGCGCGAAATCGCTGTCGGCGTCGATCGCACTCGCCCACTCGATGTTGTTCAGGGCCTCGCCACGGGCCACCGTGCCGATGGCGGCGATGACCGTGTCCGTCGGCGACGACTTGGGGATGACCCCGGACGCTCCGGCGGCCAGCGCCTCGCGCACCAGTGCGACCCGATCGGCGATCGAGTGGATGAGGACGTGTGCCCCCACAGCCTGCACCGCGTGGATGTTCGAGGTCGGCGTACTGCCGTCGGAGAGCGAGAGGTCGAGGACGACCACGTCGGGCACCACACCGTTCAACGCGGCGATGCACTCGACGGCGGTCGGGGCACTCGCCACGACCTGATACCCGGCGTGCGCACACACCGCTTCGATCCCGAGCCGCACGGACTCGTGATCATCAATGATTGCGACGGTCACCACGGCACCATCGTAGCGAGTGACGGACCCGCCGGGCGCGACGGCCGGATCGCGAGTCGCCTCCGTCGGCTCGGGCCCGCTCAAGCCGTCCGTGAGAAGCCCGCGACGGCCTCGAGGTGGTGCGTGTTGGGGAAGAGGTCGTAGGCCGCGAGGTGGTCGAGCTCGTAGCCCTGCTCCGCCAGGAGGGCGACGTCGCGGGACAGCGCGATGGGGTCGCAGGCGACGTAGACGATCGACGCGGGCCGCAGCTCGCCGAGCATGGCGACGATCTCCGCGCCGGCGCCCGAGCGGGGCGGGTCGAGCACGACGGTCGCGGTGGCGTACCGGGACCGCTCGATCCGACTGCCCGTCGCGATCTCCGACCGCAGGAAGGCGTCGACCTTCGCGGTGACGGCCTGTGCGCCCACCCACTCGGACAGGTTCTCGCCCGCGTACTCGGTGGCGCGTTCGTCACTCTCCACGGTCGTGATGCGGGTGGTCGCGCCGAAGCGGTCCCCCACGCCCGCGGCCAGGAGGCCGACGCCGCCGTAGAGGTCGAGGTTCGCGGCGCGCGGGTCGAAGCGCGCGTCGTCGATGGCCGCGGATACGGCCTGCTGGAGGGTCGTCGCCGCCTGACGGTGGACCTGCCAGAACCCGTTCGCGTCGACGATGAACTCGCGCTCGCCGACGAGCTCACGGATCGGGTCCGCTGCGGGACGGACCGGCTTCGGTCCCCCGCGTCGACCTCGCCCGCCACCGCGTCGGCGGTCGCCGCCTCCGACCTCGTCCGTACGAGTCAGGACGCGGACCGCCCCGGTCGAGGAGGCGACGATGTCGATGGACGTGGTGCCGTCCGGCAACTCCTCGAGCTTGGCCGCTCCAGCGACCGCTTCGATCGCGAGCGGCAGGTCGTCGACGGGGACGACGTGGTGGGACCGCGAGGCGTAGGGACCGATGTTGCCGTGCTGGTCGACGTGCAGGGAGACCCGCGTCCGCCATCGGGTGCCGTCGGGCGTCTCGCCCTCGACCGCGGCGACCGTGAACTCGGGAGCGACTCCGGCGAACCGCTCGAGCCCCTCGGCGAGGACCTGGTGCTTCAACGCACGCTGGTGGGCGAGCTCGATGTGTCCGAACTCCGCTCCTCCCGCCCGCTCGCTCGGCTCGCGGTCGACGGAGGCCTCGGCCCAGACGTGCGGACGGCGGTGCTCGGACGGCGTGAGGACCTCCAGCGTCTCCGCCCGCCAGAAGCGCTTCTCGTTCTCGTCGACGATGCGCGCCCGCACGCGCTCGCCGGGGAGCGTGTCGGGGACGAAGACCACCCGGCCCTCGTGCCGGGCGACGAAGACACCCCCGTGGGCTACGTTGGTGATGTCCAGTTCCACGGTGCGTGCAGTCGTCGTGCTCATGCGTCGAGCATGTCACACGGGCGGCTGCCGGGAGTCCACCGTCCACTGCAGAAGGAACCGTCATGCGCCTCACGCTCGCCTCCACGTCACCGGCCAGACTCGCCCTGCTGCGGTCGAGTGGCATCGAGCCGATCGTCGTCCCGTCGTCGGTCGACGAGGAACGGGCCGTCGACGACGCGACCCTCGCCGCGGGTGCACCGCTCGCCCCCGACGAGGTGGTGGCACTCCTCGCCCGTGCGAAGGCGGAAGCCGCTCTGGCCGTCGTGCGCGAACGCGGCGAGGCGGCCGACCTCATCCTCGGCGGCGACTCGGTCTTCGTCCTCGACGGCGTCGTCCACGGCAAGCCCCACACACCCGAGCGCGCCCGCGAACGCTGGCACGCCCAGCGCGGGAGGACGGGGACCCTGTACTCCGGTCACTGGCTCATCGACTGCACCGGCGCCTCGCCGGTCGGGATCGGCGCGGTCGCAAGCGCCGAGGTGTCCTTCGCCGACGACCTCGACGACGCCGAGATCGACGCCTACGTCGCATCGGGGGAACCCCTCGCGGTCGCGGGTGCCTTCACGATCGACAGTCTGGGCGCCGCCTTCATCACCCGCATCGAGGGTGATCCGTCGACCGTCGTCGGCCTCTCGCTCCCGACCCTGCGGCGTCTCGTCCGCACGCTGGGACACGACTGGCACGAGCTGCGCAACCGGCGCGGCGCCCTCTGACGACCGGTCCTTGTAGAGGCGACACGTCGTTCCTGCGGCTTTTTTGTGCGTGTGAGCCAAAGGCTCACCCGGGCCTCCCGGTAGGCTCGTGGACTGTGCCACGTATAACCAAGGTCCTCATCGCCAACCGTGGCGAGATCGCCGTCCGCGTCATCCGAGCCGCGAAGGACAGCGGGATCGCCTCCGTCGCCGTCTACGCCGACCAGGATCGCGACGCCATGCACGCCCGTCTCGCCGACGAGGCCTACGCCCTCGACGGGACGACGAGCGCGGAGACGTACCTCGTCATCGACAAGCTCCTGTCCATCGCCCGACGGTCCGGCGCCGACGCCGTCCACCCGGGCTACGGCTTCCTCGCCGAGAACGCGGACTTCGCGCGTGCCGTCATGGCCGCAGGGCTCATCTGGATCGGCCCGTCGCCCGAGGCCATCGAACGGCTCGGCGACAAGGTCTCCGCCCGCCACGTGGCCGAGAAGGTGGGCGCTCCGCTGGCCCCCGGCACGCTCAACCCCGTATCGGGTGCCGAGGAGGTGCTCGACTTCGTCGACGTCCACGGCCTGCCCGTCGCCATCAAGGCGGCGTTCGGCGGCGGCGGTCGCGGCCTGAAGGTCGCCCGTGAGCGCGAGGAGGTCGCCGAGCTCTTCGAGTCGGCCACCCGCGAGGCCATCGCAGCGTTCGGCAGGGGCGAGTGCTTCGTCGAGAAGTACCTCGACCAGCCACGCCATGTCGAGACGCAGTGCCTCGCCGATGCGCACGGCAACGTGGTCGTCGTCTCCACCCGAGACTGCTCGCTGCAGCGTCGCCACCAGAAACTCGTCGAAGAGGCACCGGCGCCCTTCCTCTCGGACGACCAGGTGGCGGAGCTCTACCGCGCGTCGAAGGCGATCCTCAAGGAGGTCGGCTACCTCGGTGCCGGCACCTGCGAGTTCCTCATCGGCAAGGACGGCACCGTCTCCTTCCTCGAGGTCAACACCCGCCTGCAGGTCGAGCACCCGGTCTCCGAGGAGGTCACCGGCATCGACCTCGTCCGCGAGCAGTTCCGTCTCGCCGAAGGCGGCGTCCTCGACTACGACGACCCGCAGCCGAGCGGCCACTCCTTCGAGTTCCGCATCAACGGCGAGGACCCGGGACGCGGCTTCCTCCCGCAGCCGGGCCCGATCCACGTGTTCAAGACCTTCGGCGGCCCCGGTGTCCGGCTCGACTCCGGTGTCACGGCCGGCGACACGATCTCAGGCGCGTTCGACTCGCTGCTCGGCAAGATCATCGTCACGGGACGTACCCGCGAGGAGGCGCTCGAACGGAGCCGTCGCGCACTCGACGAGTTCGAGGTAGCCGGCCTCCCCACCGTCATCCCCTTCCACCGGAAGATCGTCCGCGACCCCGCGTTCACCGCGGAGGACGGCACCTTCGGCGTCTACACCCGATGGATCGAGACGGAGTTCGTCAACGACATCGAGGCCTGGGACGGATCCATCGATGCGCAGCAGGCACCCGCTGCCCGCTCGACGGTGGTCGTCGAGGTCGGCGGCAAGCGTCTCGAGGTCAGCCTTCCGGGCGGACAGCTGGGACTGAACGTCGGTGCGCCGGTCGCCGCTCCCGCTCCGCACCGCCGCGGTGGTGCAGCGGTGGTCTCGGGTGCGACGGGTGACTCCGTCTCGGCGCCCATGCAGGCGACCATCGTGAAGCTCGCGGTCGCCGAGGGCGATGTCGTCGTGAAGGGCGACCTCGTCGTCGTCCTCGAGGCGATGAAGATGGAACAGCCCATCACGGCGCACAAGGACGGCACGGTCGGCGCGATCGACGCGACGGTCGGTGCCACGGTCTCGTCAGGTCACCAGCTCCTCACCATCAGCTGACCCGACCGGCGCCTTCGGGCGTCGCATCGGACCCGGCGACGATACGCTGAGCAGGTGTCAGCAGCCGACCTCCTCGAAGATGCGTTGGATCGTGTGGCGGACTTCGACGCCGCCGGTGCGATCGCACTGCTCGAGGCGGAGCCCGGCGCTGCGTCCGATCCCCGCGTCCTCGCCCTCCTGTCATACGCCCGGTTCACCACCGCCGACTTCGCGGGTTGTCGCCGGGACGCGGTGGACGCGCTCGCCGCCTCGACGGGCTCCGATCGGACGACCCGCCTGCTCGTGCTCGGAGCCGCCGGGCTGGCCCTCGGGTCGGACCGCTCGTCCGGCTCGGAGCTGGAGGGGTGCTTCGCGGAAGCGGACGCCCTCGTCGACGACGGCGGGGACCTCGACCCGACCCTGGCCTGGCTCGTCGGGTACCTGCTCGTCGAGGGTGCCGTCGTCAACGTCCTGATCCACGCCGCCCGGCGCTTCGCCGACGCGTTCGCCGACGACATCGCCGCCACCCCGGGGCGCTTGTACCGGACACTCGTCGACGGGGTCCTCGCCCGCCTCCTGCTCAACGAGGGACGCGTCGCCGAGGCCGAGGCCGCCGCGCTCGCGATGTTCGAGCGGGCCGGGAGCGGACCGACCGCGCTGTACGCGGAGGCCGTGCAGTGCCTCGTCGCCGGGAACCGTGCCGAGCAGGGGGCGACCAGGACGCTCGCCCGCCGCGTCCGTCAGGCCATCCCCGAACCCACGGGCGCCTTCCAGACGACGTGCTACCTCCTCGTCGGCTACGGTCTCGCAGCCCTCGCGGACGACCACGGCGCCGCGGCCCTCGCCCGCAGCGCTTCGGGGAACGACTTCAGCGGCCTGTCCGTCCAGGACCGGGCCCTCGCGATCGAACTGCTGGTCTCGAGCGCGTTCCTCGACCGCGACATCGTCGAATCGGAACGCCTCATCGGCTTCATCGCCGCCGACGTCGACCGCAGGGTCCCCGGGCCGGCCATCCTCCGGATGCAGTGCAAGCTCGAACTCCTCCGTGGGCGCCCCGCCGAGGCGCTGGCGCTCGCGCGCACGGCGACCACCCGCGCGTTGGCCGACGGCCGCATGCTGGAAGCCGGGATCGGCGAGATCCTCGCGACGCGCGCCCTGATCGCCATGTCCGACCGGACGCAGGCCGTCCGCGAGTTGGCCGCGCTCGCCGAGCAGGCGGTCCGCGGCGGACACACCGCCGCGACCCGCTCCGCCGCCCGGGAGCTGAAGGCGATCGGTCGACGTCTCGCGCCGGTCGCGGGATCCGGTTGGGACGGACTGTCGCCGCGCGAACGCGAGGTCGCCCTGCTCTCCGCGGAGGGCAACTCGACGGCGGAGATCGCGTCCGTCCTCCAGCTCTCCTCGCGCACGGTCGACGCGCACGTCACCCGGGTGCTCGCCGCGTTCGGGATCGTGTCCCGCCGCCAGCTCCCCTCACGGCTCCCGGCCACACTGCCGTTGACCGCCGTCCCCGTCCCGACCGCACCGCTCACGCCCCGACAGCGGGACCTCACCGAACTCGTCGCGGACGGACTGTCCAACGACGAGATCGCGACGGCCCTCGGCATCTCCCGCAAGACCGTCGAGAAGCATCTCAGCGCCGTCTTCCACGCCTGGGGCGTGCGCTCGCGGGTCGCCGTCGCGCGCATCGTGCTCGCGGACCGCGATCGGTGACGTCCAGCTCCTCGGCGACGGTTCGACGAGGACGACGTCTATTCGACGATGTGCATGGCGCGCGCCGCGTCGGTGATCGACCCGGTGAGTGACGGGTAGACCGTGAAGGCACGCGCGACCTGGTCGACGTTCAGCCGCTGCTCGACCGCGAGGGCGAGCGGGAAGATGAGCTCGCTGGCCTTCGGGGCGACGATGACCCCGCCGATGACCGTCCCGCTGCCGGTCCGCGCGAACAGCTTGACGAAGCCGTCCTTGATGCCCATCATCTTCGCGCGCGGGTTCTGGGCGAGCGGCAGCTTGTAGATCTCGCCCTGGGCGATGCCGTCCTCGATCTGCTTCTGGGTCCAGCCCACGGTCGCGATCTCGGGCTGCGTGAAGATGTTCGCGGCGACGTTGCGGATCTCGGTCGGGTTCACCGCGTCGCCCATCGCGTGCAGCATCGAGGTGCGACCCTGCATCGACGCGACGGACGCGAGCGGCAGGAAGGTCGTGCAGTCACCGGCTGCGTAGATGTTGGGGACGCTCGTGCGCGCCACCCGGTTGACGCGGATGTGTCCGGAATCGGTCAGCTGCACGCCGGCCTCCTCGAGACCGATCCCGGCGGTGTTGGGCACCGAACCGACCGCCATGAGACAGTGCGACCCCTCGACCGTGCGGCCGTCGGAGAGCGTGGCGACGACGCCGGTCTCGGTCCGCGTGACGGAGTCGGCCCGCGACTTCGACAGGACCGTCATGCCGTTGCGCTTGAAGACGTTCTCGATGACCGCCGCCGCATCGGCGTCCTCACCGGGCAGCACCTGGTCGCGGCTCGAGATGAGCGTGACCTTGGAGCCGAGCGCCGTGTAGGCGGAGGCGAACTCGGCGCCGGTGACGCCCGAGCCGACGACGATGAGGTGCTCGGGGACGGAGGTGAGGTTGTAGAGCTGCGTCCAGGTGAGGATGCGCTCGCCGTCCGGCAGGGCGGAGGGCAACTGGCGTGGGCTCGCGCCGACGGAGACGACGACGGTGTCGGCCTCGATGCGGTCGAAGTCGGTGCCGGCGGACAGATCGGTCGAGACGATGACCTCGTTCGGTCCGTCGAGCCGCCCCTGACCGTTGACGATGCGGACACCGGCACGGATGAGACTCGCCCGCATGTCCTCGGACTGCTGGCGGGCCAGTCCGAGCAGTCGCTTGTTGACGGCGGCGAGGTTCACCGCGACCTCGGGACGGCTGGGCTTGCCGGTGGTCTCCGAACGGACGAAGAACTGCACACCGAGGTCGGCGGCCTCGCCGATGGCCCCGACCGCGTCGGCCGTGGCGATGAGGCTCTTGGACGGGACGACGTCGGTGATGACGGCCGCTCCGCCGACGCCCGAACGCTCCACGAGCGTGACGTCGGCCCCGAGCTGCGCCCCGGCGAGGGCAGCCTCGTACCCGCCGGGTCCGCCTCCGATGATCGCCACTCGCTGCTTGCGTTCGAACTCGTAGGCCATGCCTCCATTCTCGCGCGCCACCAGGGGCGGGACCAAACCCGTTCGGGCCTGCGGCGGCCGGGATCGTGCGCGGATGAGCGGGGTCGCCACGGTTGGGCGGCGGCCCCGCCCCTGTCTAGAGTGAGAGGATGTCCGAAACCTCTGCGAACCCACTCGATCTGTCCGATGTCGATCCCTTCGAGATCGCCCGCGAAGCCGCCGGCCAGATCGCCGAGAAGACCGGCGTCGACCGCCACGACATCGCGCTCACCCTCGGCAGCGGCTGGGGCAAGGCGGCCGATCTGATCGGCGAGACGACGGCGACGATCCCGGCCTCGGAGATCGTCGGCTTCTCGAAGCCGGCGCTCGAGGGCCACGTGGGCACCCTGCGCTCGATCCTGCTCCCGAGCGGCAAGCGTGCGCTCGTCATCGGCGCCCGGACGCACTACTACGAGAACCACGGTGTCCGCCGCGTCGTGCACAGCGTCCGGACGGCTGCGGCTGCCGGTGCCCGCGTCATGGTGCTGACGAACGGCGCCGGCGGCATCAAGGACCACTGGACGCCGGGGACGCCCGTGCTGATCAGCGACCACATCAACCTCACTGCCGACTCACCGCTCGAAGGTGCGACCTTCATCGACCTCACCGACCTCTACGCCAAGCGGCTGCGGGACATCGCGCACAGCGTCGCTCCGGAGCTCGACGAAGGCGTCTACACGCAGTTCCGCGGTCCGCACTACGAGACCCCGGCCGAGGTCCAGATGGCGAAGGCGATCGGTGGTCACATCGTCGGCATGTCGACCGCGCTCGAGGCGATCGCCGCACGTCAGGCCGGCATGGAGGTCCTCGGGATGTCGCTCATCACGAACCTCGCCGCCGGCATCCAGCAGACACCGCTCAGCCATGCCGAGGTCATCGAGGCCGGCCAAGCGGCCGAGCCGGTGATCAGCAAGCTCCTCGCGCAGATCGTCGCGGCCCTGTGAGCGAGGCGACGAGCCTGCTCGCGACCGCCGAGGCCTGGCTCGCCCAGGATCCCGACGACGAGACCCGGGCCGAACTGGCAGGCCTCGTCGAACGCGCCCGCGTGTCCGACGACGTGGCCGTCGCAGAACTGCACGACCGCTTCGACACCCGTCTGCAGTTCGGCACGGCCGGGCTCCGCGGACGCATCGAGGCCGGTTCCAACCGGATGAACCGGGTCCTCGTGTCGCAGGCCGCGGCCGGACTCGCCGCCTACCTGCTCGAGCAGGCACCGGAAGGCGTGACGCCGAGCGTCGTCATCGGCTACGACGGCCGGAAGAACTCCGCCGTGTTCGCCGGGGACACCGCCGAGCTGATGGCCGGTGCCGGCGTCCGCGCCATCCTGCTGCCACGGCTCCTGCCGACGCCCGTCCTCGCGTTCGCCGTGCGATTCTTCGACGCCGCGGCCGGCGTCATGGTGACCGCGAGTCACAATCCGCCCGCCGACAACGGCTACAAGGTGTACCTGGGCGGCGAGCACCACGGGTCCCAGATCGTCTCCCCCGCCGACGCGGCCATCGCCGCCCACATCGGGCGCATCGCCGAGACGGCGCTCGTCCAGGACCTCCCGCGCAGCGACGGGTTCGAGATCGCGGGCGAGGACGTCGTCGACGCCTATGTCGCCGAGACCGCAGCCGTCGCTCCCGCCCCGGCGGGCGGCCAGCTGCGCGTCGTCTACACGGCCATGCACGGCGTGGGTTGGGAGACGACCCGACGCGTCCTCGAGACCGCCGGGTATCCGGCACCGGAACTCGTCACCGAGCAGATCGATCCCGATCCCACCTTCCGGACCGTCAGCTTCCCGAACCCGGAGGAGCCGGGCGCACTCGACCTGTCCTTCGCGACGGCGCGAGCAGTCGGCGCCGACCTCATCATCGCCAACGACCCCGACGCCGACCGCCTGGCGATCGCGATCCCCGACGACGCGGCCCCCTCGGGGTTCCGTCGACTCACCGGCAACGAGGTCGGTCTCCTCCTCGGCTGGCGGGCCGCCCAGGCCGCCAGTGCCGCACTCGACGGCGATGCGGCTCCCGAGGGCACGCTCGCGTGCTCGATCGTCTCCTCCCCCGCCCTGCGCCTCGTCGCCGAGGCGCACGGCCTCGAGTTCCGCGAGACGCTCACCGGGTTCAAGTGGATCTCCCGGACGCCGGGCATGCTCTTCGGTTTCGAGGAGGCCCTCGGCTACCTCGTGAACCCCGGGACCGTGCGCGACAAGGACGGCATCTCGGCCGCCGTCGCGTTCCTCGGTCTCGCGACGGCGTCGGCGCAGGCGGGCGAGAGCGTCGCGGGGCTCCTCGACCGGTTCGCGGACACCTTCGGCTCCTTCGGCAGCGACCAGATCTCCATCCGCTACACCGAACTCAGCCGCATCGGCGAGGTCATGGCCGGGCTGCGGGCGCTCCCGCCGACGGAGCTCGCGGGAGCTCGGGTGACCCGGATCGACGACCTCGCCGACGGGTTCGAGGCGCTCCCGCCGAGCGACGTCCTGCGCGTCTGGCTCGACGACGGCACCAGGGTCATGATCCGGCCGAGCGGCACGGAGCCGAAGCTCAAGGTGTACGTCGACGTCCAGTCCGCCGACGGCGACGCCGCCGAGCGGGCGGCCACGGTCACCGCACGGCTCGCCGCTCTGCGGACGGACCTCACCGCGCTCGTCTCCTAGCCCCTCGACGGGCTCGGCGCCCGGTGGTGTGCGGCCCGGAGACCGGAGCGCACACCACTCAGCCGATGGCGCGTTCGAGCTTCTCGGTGAGTTCGGCGAGGTCGAAGTAGTTGTCGATGACGACGACGTCGGCGAAGGTCTTGCCGATGCGCTCGACGAGCTCCGGCGAGGTCAGGATCACCTGGGCGTCGGCCGCGGTGGTGCCGAGGCTCTCGATGTCGCCGGCGACGACGTCGGCCTCGAGGTCGAGGCGTTCGAGCGCGCGTTCGGCGTTGAGCTTGAGGATGGCCGAGGAGCCGACTCCCGAACCGCAGACGGCGACGATCTTCATGCCTGGCCTCCGCCGGACAGCGGCGACGCACCGAACACGGCTCGCACCTCGTCGAGCGTCGTGGCCGCAGCGAGCCGCGGGATGGCGGTCTCGTCGTTGAAGACGTTGGCGATCTCCGCCACCCAACCCACGTGTGACTCAGCGGTAGTGACCGCGAGGCCGAGGACCACCGAGACGGGGTCGTTGTGGGGGTGGCCGAACCGCACCGGAGCAGCGAGGGTCGCGACGACGAGGGCGTCCTCGTGGACGTCGGCACCCGGTCGGGCGTGCGCGAGCGCCAGGCCCGGCGCGATCACGACGTACGCGCCGAACTCCTCGACGACGTCGATCATCCGTTGCGTGTACGCGACGTCGGTCGCGCGGGTGTCGGACAGCAGCGCTCCGGCTACGCGGATCGCCTCGCGCCAGTCGTCGGCATCGACGTGGAGCGCGACGCTGGCTTCGGACAGTTCTGGGAGTGGCATCGCTTCAATCAGAGGATCGGTCGACCCGAGTGGATCGGAACCATCGTAACGCTCCGAGGCTGGAAGCCTGCCGCGCAGGTGCCGCCCAGGCGGTCGCCGGAACAGCACCTGCCGACATCGTCAGTCCTCGTCGTCGTCGAGGAACTCGTCGAACGCCTCCGAGATGCGGTCCGCCAAGGCCTCGCGGATCTCCAACGGCTGGAACGTCGCGGCGGCGGCGTTCAGCTGGAAGGTCTCCAGGTCGGTCAGGTCGTAGTCGAACGCCTCGGAGAGGAGCGCGAGCTCCTTCGTCAGGCTCGTGTCGCTCATGGTGCGGTTGTCGACGTTGACCGTGACGGCGAAGTCGAGCTGGTAGAGCAGGTCGAACGGGTGGTCCTCGAGCTCCTCGCCCCAGGCCGCGATGGCTCCGGTCTGCAGGTTCGACTGCGGGCTGAGCTCCAAGGGGATCTTGCGGTCGCGGACCCACTCCGCGACGGGACCGAGCGTGGCGTAGAGGGACTCGGCGTCGTCGCGCTCGATGAAGATGTCCTCGGCGATGCGGACACCGTGGCCGAGTCGCAACGCACGGCCGTCGAGCAGGGCGCTCCGGATCGACTCGATGCCGTCGGCCTCCCCCGCGTGGACGGTCACGGGGAACAGCTCGGCCGCCAGGTAGTCGAACGCCAGGCGGTGCTTGCTGGCGGGGAAACCCGCCTCGGCGCCGGCGATGTCGAACCCGACCACGCCGCGCTCGCGATGGCGCACGGCGAGCTCCGCGATCTCGAGCGCGCGGTCGGCGTGCCGCATGGCCGTGACGAGCTGGCCGATCTGGATGTCGGAGCCGGAGTGGGCCGCGTCCTTGACACCGAGCTCGATACCCTCCTGGACGGCCTCGACGACCGCGTCGAGGCTGAGGCCGCGGGTGAGGTGCTGCTCGGGAGCCCAGCGCACCTCGCCGTAGATGACGCCGTCCGCAGCGAGGTCCTGGACGAACTCGCGCGCGATGCGGACGAGCCCCTCCTCCGTCTGCATGACCGCGGTGCTGAGGTCGAAGGTCTTGAGGTACTCGACGAGCGAGCCGGCGTTGCACTGCGTGTAGAACCAGTCGGCCAGGCCGTCGGGGTCCGACACGGGGACGTCGACACCGATTGCCTCGGCCAGCTCGATGATCGTGGCCGGCCGCACACCACCGTCGAGGTGGTCGTGGAGCGAGATCTTCGGGAGCGCGCGGAGGTCGACGCCGGAGAGGGGGGATTCGTCTGCAGAGGTCACGGGGTTCACTGTACCGCTCACGCGCATCCTGCGACATGGCTCAGTCCGTCGCCTCGAGGACCGGGCGACGGACTGAGCGTCTGCGGCTGTCAGGCCTCGATGCGGGCCCGGACGATGGGGCCGCGCGGTGGCGCGGTGTCCTCGATCGTGTAGGCACCCTCGAGAGCCTCGAGCGCCCGCGGGAAGCGGGCGGCGTCGTCGGCGCTCAGCGTGAAGAGCGGCTGTCCGGCCCGGACCTCGTCACCCGGCTTCGCGTGCAGGTCGATGCCCGCCGCGTGGATGACCGGGTCCTGCTGCCTGGCCCGACCGGCACCGAGGCGCCAGGCCGCGATGCCGAACGGCAGTGCCTCCTGCGTCGCCAGCACGCCGTCGCGCGACGCCGTGACGACGTGCGTCTCCTTGGCGACCGGCAGCGGTGCGTCCGGGTCGCCGTCCTGTGCGCGGATCATGCGCTTCCAGACGTCCATGGCCCGACCGTCCGCGAGGGCGCCCTCGACGTCCGCGTCCGGCTGCCCGGCGAGGGTCAGCATCTCCCGCGCGAGGGCGAGCGTCAGCTCGACGACGTCCGCCGGACCACCACCCGCCAGGACCTCGACGGACTCGCGCACCTCGTTCGCGTTGCCGATCGCGAGGCCGAGCGGGACGTTCATGTCCGTCAACAGCGCGGTCGTCGCCACACCGGCGTCCGTCCCGAGCGCGACCATCGTGCGCGCCAGTTCCTCGGCGCGCTCGTAGTCCTGCATGAAGGCGCCGGAGCCGAACTTGACGTCGAGGACGAGCGCCCCGGTGCCTTCGGCGATCTTCTTCGACATGATGCTCGACGCGATGAGCGGGATCGCCTCGACCGTGCCCGTCGTGTCGCGCAGGGCGTACAGGCGCTTGTCCGCCGGGGCGAGACCGGAACCGGCGGCGCAGATGACCGCGCCGACGTCCGCCAGCTGCGCCATCATCTCGTCGTTCGTCAGCGCCGCGCGCCATCCCGGGATGCTCTCGAGCTTGTCGAGCGTCCCACCCGTGTGCCCGAGCCCGCGGCCCGACAGCTGCGGCACCGCGACGCCGAACACGGCGACGAGCGGGGCGAGCGGCAGGGTGATCTTGTCGCCCACGCCGCCGGTCGAGTGCTTGTCCGAGGTCGGCTTGTCGAGCGACGCGAAGCTCATCCGCTCACCGCTCGCGATCATCGCCATCGTGAGGTCGCGGATCTCGCGCCGCTCCATGCCGTTCAGCAGGATCGCCATCGCCAGCGCCGACATCTGCTCGTCGGCGACGTAGCCCCGGGTGAAGGCGTCGATCAGCCAGTCGATCTCCGGCGTCGACAGCTCACCGCGGTCGCGCTTCGTGCGGATGAGGTCGACGACGTCGAATGCTTCTACGGAACTCATGCGTGGTACTCCTCGAGTTGACGTGGTCCGAAAGCGTCCGGCAGGACCTCGTCGATGGTGCGGATGCCGGAGACGGTGTCGAGCAGCATGCCCGCCGTCGAGTGTTCGTACAGCAGCTGTCGGCAACGGCCGCACGGCATGAGGCGTTCGCCCTTGCCGTCGACGCAGGCGAACGCCACGAGGCGTCCTCCGCCCGACATGTGGAGCGCGGAGACGAGCGCGCACTCGGCGCACAGCGTCAGACCGTAGCTGGCGTTCTCGACGTTGCAGCCGGAGATGATCCGGCCGTCGTCCACGAGGGCAGCCGCGCCGACCGGGAAACGGCTGTAGGGCACGTAGGCGTGACCCATCGCCTCCCGGGCCGCGGTGTGCAGCGCCTCCCAGTCGACGGGTGGCGTGGTCGTCGTGTCGCTCACGGTCAGCCCTTCACGTAGGGCTTGCCGGCGGCCGCCGGTCCGCGGGAGATGCCGACGAGTCCGGCGACCGCGAAGATCGTCACGACGTACGGCAGCATGAGCATGAACGCGCTCGGCACCGGGGAGCCGATGGCGCTCAGCGCGAACTGGAGGTTCTGCGTGAAGCCGAACAGCAGCGCGGCGAGGGTCGCCTTGAGCGGGTCCCAGCGTCCGAAGATGACCGCCGCGAGTGCGATGTAGCCGGCACCCGCCGTCATCTCCTTGTTGAACGCACCGACCGAGCCCAGGGTGAAGTAGGCCCCACCGAGGCCGACGATCGCGCCCGCGAGCGCGACGTTCCAGAAGCGCGTCCGGTTCACGTTGATGCCCACGGTGTCGGCCGCCTGCGGGTGCTCCCCCACGGCGCGCAGGCGGAGGCCCCAGCGCGTGTAGAACAGGCAGAAGAACACCACGGCCACGGCGATGTACATCAGGTAGATGATGATCGTCTGGCGGAACAGCACGGGTCCGATGAGCGGGATCTCGCTGAGGATCGGGATGTTGATCCGGGGGAACTTCGGCGGGCTGTTGAAGAGCGCCTCGTTCTTCGTGAGCACCTGCGAGTACAGGAAGCTCGTCAAGCCGACGACGAGGACGTTGAGCACGACACCGACGATGACCTGGTCGACGAGGTACTTGATCGAGAACGCCGCGAGCAGGAAGCTCACGAGCGTCCCGGCGATCATCGCCGCGACGAGCCCGAGGAAGGCGTTCCCCGTCACCGAGGCGACGAAGGCGGACGAGAACGCGCCGGCGAGCAGCTGTCCCTCGATCGCGATGTTCACGACGCCGACCCGCTCGGAGATGACGCCGCCGAGCGCGCCGAAGATGAGCGGGACGCTCAGCGCGACCGTGCCGAGCAGGAGCCCGGTGATCGGGATCGCCTTGCCCGCGGCGGCCCACGACAGGAACCCGACCATGAACAGCACCCCGAACACGGTGATGAGCCAGAGCGGGATCTTCTTGCCCGTCGTGACGAGGTACGCGCTCAGCGCCGCGATGGCGGCCAGGAGGATCGTGACGACGATGCCGGTGACCGTGGACGGGAGCACGACCGTCGGCAGTTGGATGACGTCGCCGTCACTGGAGAGCCGGAACGTGCTGTTGCCGTCGCGGTGCCAGATGACGAACAACAGGAACGCGATGACGGTGAAGATCCCGAACGCGATCGGAGCCTTCCAGCTGCGGACGACGACCGTCTCGAGGACGATCGGGGCGTCGGGAGCCGGCTGCGGCGTCTGCTTGTCGAGCGTGAATCCACTCATGCGGACACCTCCTTCTTGGCGGAGCGACGCGTTCGGCGCGTCGAACCGTCGGGCTTCGGCAGGAAGAAGATCGCCCGCACGAGCGGCGGAGCCGCGATGAACAGCACGATGAGCGCCTGGAGGACGAGCACGATGTCGATCGGCACGTTCACGCCCTGGGTGGCCTGCATGGAGTACCCGCCGGCCTTGAGTGCACCGAACAGGATGCCGGCGATGAGGATGCCGCCCGGCCGACTGCGTCCGAGCAGCGCGACGGTGATGGCGTCGAAGCCGATGCCGGCGTCGATGCCGTTGTCGAACCCGGAGGTCACCGTTCCGAGCACCTGCGAGACGCCGGCGAGACCGATCAGTCCGCCGGAGAGCAGCATGGCGTACACGTAGGTGTTCTTCACGTCGATACCCGCGACGCGCGCGGCGTTCGGGTTCTCACCGACCGCTCGGAAGCGGAACCCGATCGACGACCGGCTGAACAACCACCACACGAACACGACCGCGAGGATCGCGATGAGGAAGCCGGCGTGCAGGTTGTAGCGGTCACCGAGGAGCTTCGGCAACACCGCGTTCGGTGCCATCGCAGCGCTCTTCGGCACGTTCGAGCCGGGAGCCTGCAACAGCCCCTGCGTGGAGAGCATGAAGGTGATGAGGTAGAACGCGACGTAGTTGAGCATGATCGTGATGATCACCTCGTGCGCACCGGTGCGGGCCTTCAGGACACCGACGATGCCGCCCCAGAACGCGCCACCGATGATGCCGGCGGCGATCGCGACGAGCAGGTGCACCACGGGCGGGAGGTCGAGCGTGAAGCCGACCCATCCGGCGCAGGCGGCGGCGATGAGCATCTGACCACGCCCACCGATGTTGAACATGCCGACCCGGAACGCCAGGCCGACACCGAGTCCGGCGAGGATCAGCGGGGTCGCGAAGGTCAGCGTCTCCGTCAGCGGGCGGATGCCGTTCAGGAAGTCCGGGCGCTTGAAGTTGTAGATCGACCCTTGGAAGAGCGCGCCGTACGCACCGGTCGCCGACTGCCAGACCGCCGCGATGGTGTCGCCCGGGCGCGCGAAGAAGTACCCGGCGGCGGTGTGGACCTTCGGATCGGTCAGCGCGATGAGGATCGCACCGACGACCATCGCCAGGATGACGGCGAGGATCGAGATGACGATGCTCGAGTTGAGGATCTCGGCGAGCACCTTGTTCGAGCGCGGCTGGGTCGTGTCGGGCTTCGCCTCACCCGGTGCCACCGGCTGGACCGTTCCGGGCGGGGTGTGGGACGTCTCGCTCATGCTGCTGCTCCTGCCGGGAGTTCGCCGGCCATCATGAGGCCGAGGACCTCTCTGGGGGTCGATGCCGGGACGATCCCGACGATGCCGCCGCGGTACATGACGGCGATGCGGTCGGCGAGCGCGACGACCTCGTCGAGCTCGGTCGACACGACGATGACGGGGATGCCTGCGTCGCGCGTGGCGACGATGCGCTTGTGCACGAACTCGATCGAGCCGACGTCGATGCCGCGGGTCGGCTGTGCGGCGACGAACAGCCGCAGCTCACGGCTGAGCTCACGGGCGAGGACGACCTTCTGCTGGTTGCCGCCGGACAGGGAGCCTGCCGGCGATTCGATGCCCTGCGACCGGACGTCGAACTCCTGCGACTTCTCGCGGGCGAACTCGTCGCGGAACCCCCGCTGGACGTTGCCGCCCTTCACGAAGGGCGCACCGGTCGATCGGTCCAGCATGAGGTTCTCGGCGATCGTGAACTGTTTGACGAGCCCGTCCTCGGACCGGTCCTCGGGCACGAACCCGACGCCGGCGTCGAGCACCTTCCGTGGGGTGGACCCGACGAGTTCGACGCCGTCGAGCTTGATGCTGCCCTTGGTGTGCGGCTGCAGCCCGAGGATCGCCTCGGTGAGCTCGGTCTGTCCGTTGCCCTGCACGCCGGCGATGGCGAGCACCTCGCCCTCGCGCACCTCGAAGCTGACGCCGTTGACGACGAGCTGGCCGAGGTGGTCGACGACGGACAGGTCCTGCACGATGAAGGTGGTGTCGCCGAGGTTCGGCGCCTCCTTGTGGACCGTGAGCTCGACGGGACGCCCGACCATGAGGGACGCCAGCTCGGCGTTCGTCGCGGTGGGCGAGGCCTCGCCGACGACCTTGCCGAGGCGGATGACGGTGATGCGGTCGGCGACTTCGCGGACCTCGCGCAGCTTGTGGGTGATGAAGACGATGGACGTCCCCTCCTCCTTGAGCTGCTTCATGATCGCCATGAGCTCGTCCGTCTCCTGCGGCGTGAGCACGGCGGTGGGCTCGTCGAAGACGAGGACGTTGGCGTTGCGGGACAGCGCCTTGACGATCTCGACGCGCTGCTGCACCCCGACCGGGAGGTCGCCGACGATGGCGTCCGGATCGAGGCTGAAGCCGAACCGCTCGGAGATGTCGATGACGAGCTTGCGGGCCGCGGCGACGTCGAGGCGGCCACCGCCCTTGGTCTGCTCGTGGCCGAGCATGACGTTCTCGGCGACGGTGAAGACGGGGATGAGCATGAAGTGCTGGTGCACCATGCCGATGCCTGCGCCCATGGCGTCGCCAGGGCCCTGGAAGTGCTGGACGACGTCGTCCAGGAGGATCTCGCCCTCGTCGGCCTGATACAGGCCGTACAGGACGTTCATGAGGGTGGACTTGCCGGCACCGTTCTCGCCGAGGAGACAGTGGATCTCCCCCGGTTCGACGGTGAGGTCGATGTGGTCGTTGGCGGTGAGTGCGCCGAACCGTTTGGTGATGCCGCGGAGCTCGAGCTTCATGGGTCCCAATCTAGTCACGTGTCGGATGTCGGCACAGGCGGTCGGGATCGCCGTCCGACCGTGCCGCGGACAAAGCGAGGGGAGGTCGCGGATCGCGACCTCCCCCCGGAGTCCCGGGCGATGGCCCGGGTGAAGAGGGACTACTTGACGGGCGAGGAGACCGAGGTCGCCTTGATGGAACCGTCGATGATCCCCTGCTTGATCGTGTCGAGTTCGTCGGCCAGGGTCGGCGAGACCTTGGACTCGAAGTCGTGGAACGGCGCGATGCCGACGCCCTCGTTCTCGAGGGTGCCGATGTACGCGGCGGCGTCGAACTTGCCGCCACCCGCCTCGGTCACGACGTCGCCGACGCCGGCCTTCATGTCCTTCAGGACGGAGGTGAGGAAGAGGTTGCCGGTGTCCGCGTTCGTGACGAACAGGTCGGCGTCGACACCGACCATCGCGATGTCCTTACCGGTCTCCTGGATCTCGGCGATCGCGCTCAGGAAGATCGGGCCACCGACGGGCATGAGCACATCGGCGTTCTGGTCGATGAGCGTGCGGGCGAGCTGCTTCGCGGTGTCGTTGGCCTCGAAGCCACCGGTGAACGAACCGGTCTGAGCTGCGACGTCCCAACCGACGACCTGGACGCTCTTGCCCTTCTGCTCGTTGTAGTACGCGACGCCCTCGGCGAAGCCGTCCATGAAGATCTGGACGGACGGGAAGGGCTGGCCGCCGAAGGTGCCGACGACGCCGGTCTTCGAGTAGTCGGCCGCTGCGTAGCCGGCGAGGAAGGCGGCCTGGACGGTGTCGAACAGGATCGGCTTGATGTTCGGGGCGTCGACCTTGCCGTCGAAGTCGTTGTCGGCGGCGTCGTCGATGATCGCGTAGTCGATGTCGGGGTTCGCGAGTGCGGCCGTGACGGTGTCGGCGGAGAGGGCGAAGCCGACGCTGACGATGAGCGAGCAGCCCTGGTCGGCCAGGCTCTGCAGGTTCGGCTTGTAGTCGTCGGCCTTGTCGGACTGGACGGTGATGGGCTCGACGCCGAGCTCCTTCGCCGCCTCGGTCAGACCCTCGTAGCCGAGCTGGTTGAACGACTTGTCGGTGAAGCCACCGGCGTCGGAGACCATGCACGGGAGGAAGTCGGATGCGGCACCGGTCGAGTCGCCGTCGCCGGTGCTGGGAGCCGATGCGCAGCCGGCGAGCAGTGCCATGAGACCGACGCCGGCGATTGCGCCCGCAGCGGCCTTCCGAGTTGAGATTGCCAAGGTAGCCTCCAAGATGCAGCCCCGCGGGTCACGGGGCGTATGGGGTTACGTTACCCAATGCGACGACTGCCGGACGGACGATCCCGGCTTCGCGACCGAAGCGTTACAGAACGGTGGCACCGGCGTCATCCGCCGGAAACACGGCGATGCGCAGACGCGCATCACCGGACCGCGCTCCTGCGCACGTGAGCAGGACGGACCCGGGCGTCGGATGCGTCTTGCGCATCGGGTGTTCGCGTGCCGCGGCCGGATCAGCGCTGCACGACGCAGAACAGGTTGCCGTCGGGATCCGAGAGGACCACGTAGTCGGCGTCCTCCTCGTACTCCCAATCCACGGGACCGGCGCCCAAGCCGAGCAACCGCTCGACCTCGGCCTCGCGGTCGTCGGCGAAGAGGTCGAGGTGGTGCCGCCGACGGTCCTCCGCGCGCGAGGAGACGAGCATGAGGGACAGCTGCACGCCGTCGCCGTCGCGGGGGACGAGCGAGGCCCAGTCGTCCTGCGGTTCGTCTCGAGGGACGTAGTCGAGCGCCCGGGTCCAGAAGGCGACACCGCGCGCGATGTCCTGCACGCCCCACACCGGGGCTCCGATCGAAAGACTCATGCCCGTATCCTCCCGGCGTCGGGGCGTGCGCGCACGGGCTTGACGGCGACGGGCGGAGGAGTCGAGGTCGGACGGCCCACCGCTCCCCCACCCGGCGTCATCACCCGAGTCGGAGCCGGTCGCCGGTCCAGCGCCGACGGAGCCACCGGTCGTGGCTCGCGATGACGACCGCACCCGGGTAATCGCCCAGCGCGTCCTCGAGCTCCGTCGCGAGCGCGAGCGACAGGTGGTTCGTCGGCTCGTCCAGGAGGAACAGATGCGGAGGCCTCGCGATGATGAGCGCCAAGGCCAGACGGCGCTGCTGCCCGACGGAGAGCCGACCGATCGGACGGTCGAGATCGCGAAGCGCCAGGAGCCCGAGACCTGCGAGCGGGGTGCGCGCTGCACGCGCCTCGCCGAGCGTCCGGTCGTAGACCTCCCGAGGTGATCGATCCGCATCCGGGAACGCGACGTCCTGCTCGAGGAGCCCCACCCGGAGCCCCTTCCGCCGGAGGAGGGTCCCCGTATCGAGACGCAGCGAACCGGCGAGCACCGACAGGAGCGTCGACTTCCCCGAACCGTTCGCCCCAGTGACCAGCACGCGCGACCGGGGCGCCAGCTGCAGGCGTTCGAGGTGCAGCCGGCCGTCGACGCGGGCGTCGGCGAGGTCGAGCAGCTGCTCCCCCTCGTCGAGGACCGTCGAGCCGCTCGGGATCCCTGCGAACGAGAGTCGGCGAGGCGGGCGCCGCACCTGCTCGCGCTCGAGGACCTCGAGTCGGAGCTGCGCGTTCCGCACCCGCCGACTGATCTGCTGCTCGACGCGGTCGCCTCGCATGCCGAACGCCATCCGGTTGTTGTCGCGGATGCCCCGATCGTGGTTGATCCGCGGGGCCACGTCGTGCACCGCGGACGCGAGCCGTCGCAGCTCGGCCTGCTCCTCCTCGTAACGCGTCGACCACCGGTCGAGTTCTGCGGCCTTCCAGCCGAGGTACTCACTGAACGGCCCGCCGAACTCCACGACGGGTGATGCCTCGCCGACGGGGACCGGGCGGGACGGATCGATGTCAACGAGCCCCGTCGCCACCTCGTCCAGGAAGGCGCGGTCGTGGCTCGCGAAGAGCACCGGGCCCGGCCACTCCGACAGGTGGCCGCGGAGGAAGGCGACCGCCTCGTCGTCCAGATGGTTGGTCGGCTCGTCGAGCAGCAGTGCGGTCGGTCTGGCGACGAGGAGCGCGGCGAGGGCGAAGCGGGATCGCTGTCCCCCGCTCACCTCACCGAGTCGTCGCGACCGTTCGATCCCGGTGATACCGAGGCCGTCGACGACCGCGTCCAACCGGGCGTCCGCCGTCCAGACGTCCGCGCGTTCCGCCGCATCGAGCGCGGCGGCGTACCGCTGCTCGGCGGAACCGTCACCGGCGGTACCCCGCTCACCGAGTGACGCCGCCGACGTCTCGAGCTCCCGCTCGACGGCCCGGACCTCGCCGAGCGCCTGCTCCAGCAGCTCGCCGACCGTCGTGTCCTGCGGGAGTTCGAGTTCCTGCATGAGGATGCCGGTGCGCACCGGGCGGACGGCCTCGCCGTCGTCCGGCTCGTCGATCCCGGCGAGGATGCGCAGCAGCGTGGACTTCCCCGCGCCGTTCTCGCCGATCAGGCCGAGACGGTCTCCGGCCGACACGACGAGGTCGACGTCGCGCAACACGACGCGGTCGCCGTAGGAGCGGGTGACGCCGTCGGCGCGGAGCTGCTGGATGTCGATGGATCGCCCGAACCTCGAAGCGGTGCGGCGGTGGACTGGTGTCGCGTGGGTCATGGGTGCTCGCATGGAGGCCCCTTTCGAGATGGGGCACGCCGCGTACGGTCGTCGTCCGACACGTCAGGAGCGAGCGCTGGGCTCGAACTCCTGGGCGGACCTGGAAGCGTCTGGCGTACCTCGATGGATTCCCGCCGGGCACATCACGTTCGTGATGGTCTGCCGCAGGCGCGGGACGTCGATTCGCTCAGTTCTTCACAGTGCCTTCAGGCTATCCGTCGGTTGTCGGCCGCCGCAAGCCCTGCACGTCACCGGTCCCGATTAGGCTGGTCGTCATGCGTGCTCCGTCGGTCCCCTCGCCCGCGCGGCGTCGCCGTGCGCACCGATCGGCCGCGGCCTC
The DNA here is from genome assembly GCF_030209415.1 of Plantibacter sp. lyk4-40-MEA-4. Lineage (NCBI taxonomy): Bacteria > Bacillati > Actinomycetota > Actinomycetes > Micrococcales > Microbacteriaceae > Plantibacter > Plantibacter sp. lyk4-40-MEA-4. The sequence goes on along the minus strand of NZ_JARVSA010000007.1, from coordinate 64,803 downwards.
GCTGCTCGCCGCGCTCGGTATCGGTGCGCTCGTCGCACTCGGCGCACTGCCGACCACGCCGGCGACCGCGGCCGCTGCGAGCTTGCAGCTGAGCCGGACGCAGACGACGCCGACGCCCACCCCGAGTCCCTCGCCGACCACGCCCTCGACGGCGACCCCGAAGCCGACGAAGCCGGCCACGCCGGCTCCCGGCAAACCCACCCAGCCGGCGCCGCCCACGGTCCGCGGCACGGACTTCGACCCGGGCGAGATCATCAGCGACGCGAACTTCTACGACGCGAACGCCATGAGCGAGGCTGACGTCCAGGCGTTCTTCGCCTCCCAGCCCTGTACCCCGAAAGACGGCGTGCCGTGCCTGGCGGACTTCCGTGCCAGCACCGAGTCCGTCCCGGCGGCCGAGCCCGGACACTGCGAGGCCTACCGCGGCGCCGTGAACGAGTCGGCGGCGAGGATCGTCGCGAAGGTCGCCCACGCGTGTGGGATCAACCCCAAGGTGCTGCTCGTCCTCATGCAGAAGGAGCAGTCGCTCATCACCGGGCCGAGCGAATACGGCTACGCGCGCGCCATGGGCTGGGGCTGTCCCGACACCGGCCCGAACTTCAGCGCGAGCTGCGACGCGGACTACTTCGGGTTCCAGAACCAGGTCTACCGTTCCGCATGGCAGTTCCGGCAGTACACGCTGTACCCGCTCAACGTGCCGGGTGAGTCCTACCAGCGGGCGTATCACCTGGGATCGGTCTACATCCAGTACAGCCCCGACGCTGCCTGCGGCGGCACCCAGGTCGACATCCGCAACCAGGCGACGGCCAACCTCTACCTCTACACGCCGTACCAACCGAACCCCGCAGCCCTCGCGAACGTCTCGGGCACGGGCGACGCCTGCAGCGCCTACGGCAACCGCAACTTCTGGCGGCTCTACACGGAGTGGTTCGGCCCCGCGGTCTGATCGCCCCGTCGGTCCGCTCGTTCTCGGGCGAACGGACGGGTCACTCGCCGATGAGGAGTGAGACGCGGTCGTCGAGGTAGGCGTCGAGCGGGGTGAGCCCGAGGTCGTGCCCGGCCCAGCGGAGCATGACCGCGTCGTCGACGAGGCGCAACGGACCCGAACCCTCCCGGAGTGACGCCTCGTCCAGCGCGAGCTCGACGACCTCGAAGTTGACGACGTCGCCTTCGGCGAACGGGCCGCGGTGCGCCGCCTGCTGCGCGATCCGACGGTGCTCGACCTCAGAGGAGCGGTGGTTGAACCACTTCGGCTCCACCGCCCGAGTGGACTCGGCCGCGGTGAAGAGGCGACCGTCGGCCGAGAGCAGGACGACCCCGAGGCGCCACGCCCGGCCGATCGGCCGCAGCGCGGGTGCCCGCTTCACGAGCGGGAGTCCGCGGGGTGTGTAGACCTCCGCCAGAGCCTCGTCACGGACACCTGCGGCCTGGAGACGCGCGCCCGCCTGCAGGAGCAGCTCGCGCAGCGCGGTCACCGACGGTCGCCGATCAGAGGACGTCGTCGCGACCGGACAGCTTGAGGGCGTCGACGACGCTCTTCACCCGCTGCGCGTTGGCACTCGTGGTGACGAGCAGCGCGTCCGGGGTGTCGACGACGACGATGTCCTGCACGCCGATGAGGCTGATGACCCGACCGGTCTGGCTGACGACGATGCCGCTGGAAGCGTCCGAGAGCACGCGCGCGTTCTCGCCGAGGATGGCGAGGTCGGACTTGCGCCCACCGGAGTTGAGCTTGGCGAGCGAGGCGAAGTCCCCCACGTCGTCCCAGTCGAAGTGCGCCGGCACGACGGCCATGCGACCGGCGGCCGCGGCGGGCTCCGCCACGGAGTAGTCGATCGCGATCTTCTCGAGCGCCGGCCAGACGCGGTCGACGACCGGTCCGCGGGCCGCCGCGTCGTCCCAGACCTCGGCGAGTTCGAGGAGGCCGGCCAGGAGTTCGGGCTTCTGTCGGCCGATCTCCTCGAGCAGGACGTCGGCCCGCGAGATGAACATCCCGGCGTTCCAGAGGTGCTCGCCGCTCGAGACGTACCGCTTGGCCGTGGCGAGGTCGGGCTTCTCGACGAAGGAGTCGACCAGCATGACCCCTTCGGCTCCGCGGATGCCGAGGTCGCGGGCGCTCTTGATGTAGCCGAACCCGATGGCGGGCTCCGTGGGCTGGATGCCGATCGTGACGATGTAGCGCTCCTCGGCGGCCGTGACGGCCTGGGCGACCGCGGCGCGGAACAGCCGGTCGCCGCGGATCACGTGGTCGGCGGCGAACGAGCCGACGATGACGTCGGGTTCGCGGCGGACGAGGATCGCTGCGGCGAGCCCGATCGCGGCGGTCGAGTCGCGCGGCTCGCTCTCGAGGACCACGTTGGCGTCGGCGAGGTCGGGCAGCTGCTGTTCGACGGCCGCGCGGTGCGCACGCCCGGTGACGACCATGATGCGCTGGTCACCGGCGATCGGCGCGAGGCGGTCCCAGGTCGCGCGCAACAGCGTGCTGCCGGAGCCGGTGAGGTCGTGCAGGAACTTGGGTGCGTCGGCTCGCGAGAGCGGCCACAGACGACTGCCGATGCCGCCGGCCGGGATCACTGCGTAGAAGCGTTCGAGGGGCGTGGTCATCCCCCGAGCGTACCGCCAGGCTCCACCCTGAGGACGACGGCACGGAAGCGTCATCTGACGGGTTTACGATGAGCGCCAGATCGAGCATGAGAAAGAACGGTACGAGCATGGCTGGACGCAACGTCCTCGGGATCCCGATCCCGTCCTTCGGCAGCAAACAGGCTCCCCCGGTCCCCGTCGGTCCGCCGGACGCAGCGGACCTCGACGGCCGCAACAGCATCGTCAACGCCTGCATCTACCGCCACGGATCCCGCAGCTCGACGCTCACCTCGCTCGAGGACACCTTCCGCGCACTTCATGAGACCCCGGACGGCGTCGCGTGGATCGGGCTCTACCGGCCCGACGCGGGCGAGCTCGGCGTCCTGGCGGCGGAGTTCGGTCTCCACCCGCTCGCCGTCGAGGACGCCATCACCGCGCACCAGCGGCCGAAGATCGAGCGGTACGACGACGTCCTGTTCGTCGTCCTCCGGGCCGCCAACTACGTCGACGAGACCGAGACCGTCGAGTTCGGCGAACTGCACGTCTTCGTCGGCCCGAACTTCGTCATCACGCTGCGGCACGCCGAGTCCCCCGACCTCTCGCACGTGCGGGCGCGGATGGAGCAGGAGCACGAACTCCTCGCCTACGGTCCGCAGGCCATCCTGTACGCCATCATCGACGCCGTCGTCGACGGCTACGGCCCGGTGGTCGCCGGGCTCTCGAACGACATCGACGAGATCGAGGAGCAGGTCTTCGTCGGCGAGTCCCAGGTCTCCCGCCGGATCTACCAGCTCTCCCGCGAGGTCATCGCCTTCGAGCGGGCGACGCATCCGCTCAGCGATGTGATGCTGTCGCTCGAACAGGGCAGCGCGAAGTACGGCGTCGCCGACGAACTGCAACGCGGCCTCCGCGACGTCGCCGACCACCTCACGAGCGTCAACCAGCGGATCGACGCCTACCGGGAGCTGTTGCGCGACATCCTGACCGTGAACAGCACCCTCGTCGGTCAACGCCAGAACGAGGAGATGGCGAAGATGACCGAGGCGAGCCTCAAGCAGGGCGACGAGGTGAAGAAGATCTCCTCCTGGGCCGCCATCCTGTTCGGCCCGAGTCTCATCGCGGGGATCTACGGCATGAACTTCACCCACATGCCGGAGTTGTCGTGGTGGTTCGGCTACCCGATGGCGCTCGCGCTCATGGCCACCACGAGCGTCATCCTCTACAAGGTGTTCAAACGTCGGAACTGGTTGTGAACACCCGGTGTCGCCCGGTCGTCGCGCAGATGTCCGGCCTCTCTCGACGTCGAGACAGTTAGGCCAGCCTTAGCGGCGGGACGGCGCATCCCCCGCCTACACTTGGTCCAGCGCGCCGATTCGACGCACGGCAGGCAACAACCCCCGCACGGCAGAACGATCTGCCGCAGATAGCGACTATCAGGGAGGACCTCGTGACCGCGAGTCTCACGCGAACGTCACCGTTGGAATCCACGACATCCAAACGCCCGGCCGGCACCCTGTACCGGGGCCGTGAGGGCATGTGGTCGTGGGTGCTCCACCGGATCACCGGCGTCGCCATCTTCTTCTTCCTCCTCGTGCACGTCCTCGACACCGCGCTGGTGCGGGTCTCCCCCGAGGCGTACAACGCGGTCATCGGCACGTACAAGAACCCCATCATGGGGCTCGGTGAGGTCGCGCTCGTCGCCGCCATCGCCTACCACGCGTACAACGGCATCCGCATCATCCTCATCGACTTCTGGTCGAAGGGCACCAAGTACCAGCGGCCCATGTTCTGGATCGTCATCGGTCTCTGGGTCGTGACGATGCTGGGCTTCACGCCGCGCCACCTGATCAACGTGTTCAGCGAGATGGGCCACTGATGACGACGATCGCCGCTCCCCGCACCCCCGCTCGTCCCGCGCGCCGCAAGGGCGTCAACTGGGAGAAGTGGGGCTGGATCTACATGCGCGTCTCCGGCGTGATCCTGCTGGTCCTCATCTTCGGCCACCTGTTCGTCAACCTCATGGTGGGTGACGGCATCAAGGCCATCGACTTCGCCTTCGTCGGCGGCAAGCTCTCGAACCCCTTCTGGCAGTGGTGGGACGTCGCCATGTTGTGGCTCGCGCTGATCCACGGCGGCAACGGCATGCGCACCATCGTCAACGACTACGCCACGGGTCGCACGATCCGCGGCGTCCTCAAGGTCGCGATCCTCGCCGCCGTCACCATCCTCATCATCCTCGGGACCCTGGTCGTCTTCACCTTCGACCCGTGCCCCGCCGGCGCACCTGCAGACCTGCTCGCGTCGTTCTGCCCCGCCAACTGAGCAACCGAGACCGAGCAACGGAAACCGTGACTACAGAAACCACCGAGTCCACCGTCATCGACGGCATCCACTACCACCAGTTCGACATCGTGATCGTCGGTGCCGGCGGTGCCGGCATGCGCGCCGCGATCGAGGCCGGCCCCGGAGCGAAGACGGCCGTCATCTCCAAGCTCTACCCGACGCGGTCCCACACGGGAGCGGCGCAGGGCGGTATGGCCGCTGCGCTCGCGAACGTCGAGGAGGACAGCTGGGAGTGGCACACCTTCGACACCATCAAGGGCGGCGACTACCTCGTCGACCAGGATGCTGCGGAGATCCTCGCGAAGGAGGCCATCGACGCGGTCATCGACCTCGAGAACATGGGTCTGCCGTTCAACCGCACCCCAGAGGGCAAGATCGACCAGCGTCGCTTCGGCGGCCACACCCGCGACCACGGCAAGGCTCCGGTCCGCCGCGCCTGCTACGCGGCCGACCGCACCGGCCACATGATCCTGCAGACGCTGTTCCAGAACTGCGTCCGCCTCGGCATCAACTTCTTCAACGAGTACTACGCACTCGACCTGATCATGACCAACGTCGACGGCGTCGACAAGCCGTCCGGTGTGGTCGCGTACGAGCTCTCCACGGGCGAGATCCACGTCTTCCAGGCGAAGGCGGTCATCTTCGCCACCGGTGGCTTCGGCAAGATCTACAAGACGACCTCGAACGCGCACACCCTCACGGGCGACGGCGTCGGGATCATCTGGCGCAAGGGACTCCCGCTCGAGGACATGGAGTTCTTCCAGTTCCACCCCACCGGCCTGGCCGGTCTCGGCATCCTCCTCACCGAGGGAGCCCGAGGCGAGGGTGCGATCCTCCGGAACGCGAGCGGTGAACGCTTCATGGAGCGGTACGCGCCGACCATCAAGGACCTCGCACCGCGAGACATCGTCGCGCGCTGCATGGTCCAGGAGGTCGCGGAAGGCCGCGGTGCCGGACCGAACAAGGACTACGTCTACCTCGACTGCACCCACCTCGGTGCCGAGGTCCTCGAGACCAAGCTGCCCGACATCACCGAGTTCGCGCGCACCTACCTCGGCGTCGACCCGGTGACGGAGCCCGTCCCGGTCATGCCGACGGCGCACTACGCCATGGGCGGCATCCCGACGAACGTCAAGGCCGAGGTCCTGAGCGACAACAACACCGTCGTCCCCGGCCTGTACGCGGCCGGTGAGTGCGCGTGCGTGTCCGTCCACGGCTCGAACCGACTCGGCACGAACTCCCTCCTCGACATCAACGTGTTCGGCAAGCGCGCCGGCAACAACGCCGTCGAGTACGTCCAGAGCGTCGACTTCACGCCCCTGCCCGAGAACCCCGCCGGCTTCGTCTCCGGCCTCGTCGAGCAGATGCGGAACTCCAACGGCACCGAGCGGATCTCCACGATCCGCAAGGAGCTCCAGGAGGAGATGGACCGCAACGCCCAGGTGTTCCGGACGGACGAGTCCCTCGCCGGCGTCACCGCCACCATCCACAACCTGCGCGAGCGGTACCAGAACATCGCCGTCCAGGACAAGGGCAAGCGTTTCAACACCGACCTCCTCGAGGCGATCGAGCTGGGCTTCCTGCTCGACCTCGCCGAGGTCGTCGTCTACTCCGCTCGCAACCGTCAGGAGAGCCGTGGCGGTCACATGCGCGACGACTACCCGAAGCGCGACGACGAGAACTACATGAAGCACACGATGGCGTACCTGTCCGGCGACCCGCACTCGTCCGACGCGGCCGACCACATCCGGCTCGACTGGAAGCCCGTGGTCATCACGCGGTACCAGCCGATGGAGAGGAAGTACTAGCGATGAGCACTGCAACGCTCGAGAACCCGCCGGCCGCGGCACCGGAGGAGATCCAGTCCTTCACGGTCACCCTGATCATCCGTCGGTTCGACCCGGACGTGGACGCCGAGCCGCGCTGGGAGGACTTCGACGTCGAGATGTTCCCGACGGACCGCATCCTGGACGCGCTCCACAAGATCAAGTGGGAACAGGACGGGACCCTCACCTTCCGTCGCTCCTGCGCACACGGCATCTGCGGCTCCGACGCCATGCGGATCAACGGCCGGAACCGCCTCGCCTGCAAGACGCTGATCAAGGACCTCGACATCTCGAAGCCGATCTACGTCGAGGCGATCAAGGGTCTGCCGCTCGAAAAGGACCTCGTCGTCGACATGGACCCCTTCTTCGCGTCGTTCCGCGAGGTGCAGCCGTTCCTCATGCCCGGCAAGCCCGCGGAGAAGAACAAGGAGCGCGTGCAGTCGGTCGCCGAGCGTGCCCGCTTCGACGACACCACGAAGTGCATCCTGTGCGCCGCGTGCACCTCGTCGTGCCCGGTCTTCTGGACCGACGGCCAGTACTTCGGCCCGGCGGCGATCGTGAACGCGCACCGCTTCATCTTCGACTCCCGCGACGACGCCTCGCAGGTCCGCCTGGACATCCTGAACGACCAGGAGGGCGTGTGGCGCTGCCGCACCACCTTCAACTGCACCGAGGCGTGCCCCCGCGGCATCCAGGTCACGCAGGCGATCGCCGAGGTCAAGCAGGCCATGATCTCCGGCAAGGTCTCCTAGCCAGCACCCGGTTCATCCGTCCGGCCCAGCGCACCGCGCTGGGCCGGACGTGTTCGTGCGGGAAGATCCGAGCATCGAGCGAGGTCAGGCCAGCGCGGCAGCTCTCGCTTCAGCCGGCGACGCGGCGCTCAGGGCGTCCATCGCCATGGCGCGAGCCGCCTCGAGCGTGTAGCGGCGCAGCTCGCTCCGGACGTCGCCGAGCGCGGCCGGGGTGACCGAGAGACTCGTCGCCCCGAGGCCGACGAGCACGACCGCGAGGGCCGGATCCGCTGCCGCCTCCCCACAGACGCCGATCGAGCGCCCGGAGGCGAGACCGGCGTCACCGACGAGCTTGACGAGCCGCAGCACGGCCGGGTGCCACGGATCCTGGTACGGGCCGAGGGGCCCGAGGAGACGGTCCGCCGCGAGCGTGTACTGCGTCAGGTCGTTGGTCCCGATGCTCACGAAGTCCGCGACCCCGAGGATCTGCGCGGCGAGCAGTGCACTCGACGGCACCTCGATCATCGCCCCGACCGTGCGCAGCCCGAGCCGCTTGGCGAGCGTCACGAACGCCGCGGCTTCGGGAAGGTCGGCGATCATCGGGGCCATCACCCAGAGGTCCGCCTCGTGGGCGTCCTGTGCGAGCGCGAGCGCCGTGAGCTGGTCTCGGAGCACCTCGTCATGAGCGCGGAGCGCCCGGATGCCCCGCACCCCGAGCGCCGGATTGGGCTCGGCGTCGTCCGGTCGGAGGAAGGCGAGCGGCTTGTCGGCTCCGGCGTCGAACACCCGGACGACGACGCGCTTGCCCGGGAACGCCGCGAGCAACTCGCCGTAGCGGTCAGCCTGTTCGGCGACGCCAGGCGCCTCCGCGCGATCGAGGAAGAGGAGCTCGGTGCGGAACAGCCCGACCCCTTCGGCGCCGAGCGCCAGGGCACCGGCCGCGCCGGCGACGGACCCGAGGTTCGCGAGCAGGGGCACCGGGGTGCCGTCGGCGAGTTCGCCCGGCGAGCGCGGTGAGACCCGCACGCGCTCGGCCGCGGTGGACCGGGCCGACCGCACCTCGCGCTTCGTCGGCGACCCCGTGACGACCCCGGCTCCGGCGTCGACGAGGACGATCTCACCGTCCTCGAACTGCTCGGCTCCGGCGACGCCCACGACGGCGATGAGCGACTGCTCGCGCGCGAGGATGGCCGTGTGCGAGGTCGCCGAGCCGCCACTCGTCACGAGGGCCAGCACCCGATCGAGATCGAGGAGTGCGGCGTCCGCCGGAGCGAGGTCCGCGGCGACGAGGACGAACGGCTCGTCCGACTCGGGCGGACCGGGGACAGGCCGACCGAGCAACCGTGCGATGACCCGTTGCGAGACGTCGCCGACGTCGGTCGCGCGCGCCGCCATCGGCTCGCCCAGGTTGAAGAGGACCTGCTGGACCGTCGCCAGGGCCTCGAACACGGCGCGCTCCGCAGAGCGCCCCGCTGCGATGCGCGTCGCGACGTCCTCTGCCAGTGCCGGGTCGTCGGCCATGACCGCCTGCGCTTCGAGCACGTCCTGCGCATGGCCGCCGGCTCGTCGAGCCCGCTCCTCCAGGTCGACCCGCGTCGCGCTGAGTGCCGCGACGGCCCTGGCCTGTTCGAGCGTGACGTCCCCGCCGAACGGGTCGGCACTCGGTTCGGGCAACGGCTCCGGCATGCGGAGCACGGGACCGGCCACGACGCCGCGTCCGACGCCGGTGCCGGTGAACGTGCGTTGCCCCTCCGCCTCGCGCATGGTTCGACCATAGTGCACCGCCTCTCCCCCGGTCCGGCCCGCTTGTAGGCTGGTCCGGTGACCAATCCGCGTGCGCCGAGGAAGGACTCCGCCGACGCGCCGGACGTCAGCACCACCCCCAGGGCGCGGCTCCAGCAGACGCCACCTCCGCTGGTGTTCCAATGGATCCAGAACAGCGAGAACCCGTTCATCCGACGACTCGCGCCCCGCGCGGCGAGAGCGGAGCGCGCCACGACGTGGGTCATGCGCTTGAAGCCCTATCGCGTCATCCATCGGTATCTCGCCATGGACGGCAACCTCCTGGCCGCCGGGATCAGCTTCCAGGCCGTCTTCGCCGTGTTCGCAGCGGTCTACGTCGGATTCGCCATCACCGGCATCTGGCTCGGCAACAACGCCGAGGTCTTCCAAGCACTGGTGGAGATCATCAACCGCGCCGTCCCCGGCCTCATCGGCACCGACGGCGAAGGCATCATCGCCGAGGAGCAGCTGTCGAGCGCCTCCCTCCTCGGGTGGACCGGGGTCATCGCCGCCGTCGGACTCATCTGGACGGCGATCGGATGGTTGTACTACACCCGGCAGGCGGTCCGGTCGATCTTCGCGCTCCCGAAGGTCGCCGCGAGCTTCTTCCTGCTGAAGGTCGTCGACCTCGTGCTCGCGCTCGCCTTCGGCGTCCTCCTCCTCGTCTCCGCGACGCTGTCGGTCGCCAGCACCCAGGCGCTCAGCTGGCTGCTGTCGCTCGTCGGACTGGAGGGCACGTTCTGGGTGACCGTCGGCAGCCGGGTCGTCGGACTGGTCGTCGCGGTCGTCGTGAACCTCGTCACCCTCGGCGCCATGTACCGCGTGCTCAGCCGGATCCGGATCCCGTGGCGCAACCTCTTCGGCGGTGCGCTGCTCGGCAGTCTGGTGCTCTCGCTCCTGAGCGTCGCGAGCAGCGCGGTGATCGCCGGGGCCTCCCGGAACCCGTTGCTCGCGACCTTCGCGGTGTTCATCGGCCTCATGCTGTGGTTCAACCTCGTGAGCCGCGTCATCCTCGCCTCCGCCGCGTGGATCGCCGTGGGTCTCGACGACCAGGGCATCAGTGTGCGCACGACGACACCGGAGGAGCAGGCGGCCGAAGAGCTGGCGGCCAGGAGACTGATCGCCGAGGCGGAACTGCGGGAGGCTCGCGAATCCCTCCGGCGCGCCAAGGGCCCGGCGGTCTGGTTCGCCCGCCGACGCGTGCGGCACGCCGAGGAGGCCTCGGCCGAGCTCATCCGACAGCACGGCGAAGCCCCCGAGTCGCTCGCGGCGGACGCGTCGGACCCGCCCCATCGCCGACGCCCGGGCGGACGCCGGGGCCAGGGCGTTGTCGGCCCCCGCGACTAAGCTGGAGGCATGTCTGCACCCCTCCGCATCGCCAGTGTCAACGTCAACGGAGTCCGCGCGGCCTTCCGCAAAGGGATGGGCGACTGGCTCGAAGACCGCGGGGTCGACATCCTCGCCCTGCAGGAGGTCCGCGCCGCGACGAGCGACCTCGAGACGCTGTTCGGACCGGAATGGAACATCCTGCACGACGCCGCGACCGCCAAGGGGCGCGCAGGTGTCGCGATCGTCAGCCGTCGATCGGCGGGCATCCACCGCGTCGCCCTCGGAGCCGACGACTTCGACAGCGCGGGTCGTTGGATCGAGGCCGACTTCGACATCGACGGCACCCTCGTCACGGTCGTGAGCACCTACGTGCACTCCGGCGAGGTCGACACCCCCAAGCAGGTCGAGAAGTTCCGCTTCCTCGAGGCGATGCTCGAGCGGCTGCCAGCACTGCGCGAGCACAACCCACTGTCCCTCGTCGTCGGCGACCTCAACGTGGGCCACACCGAGCTCGACATCAAGAACTGGAAGGGCAACGTCAAGCGTGCCGGCTTCCTGCCCGCCGAGCGGTCCTACTTCGACCGCTACCTCGGTCCGGCGGGCGAGCCGGTGACGGGCGTCGACGGCGTGACCGGCACCGGCCTCGGCTGGGTCGACATCGGGCGCCAGTCCGCCGGCCAGGTCCCCGGTCCCTACACCTGGTGGTCCCAGCGCGGCCAGGCCTTCGACACCGACACCGGCTGGCGCATCGACTATCAGCTCGCCACTCCCGAGCTCGCAGCCCTCGCGTCCGGTTACACGATCGACCGGGCTGCGTCATACGACCAGCGATGGTCCGATCACGCCCCCGTCGTCGTCGACTACGCCGTCTGACCACCGGCACCACACCACCCAGACCACCCGTGCCCCGGCTCCGGCCGCTCATCACTCTGCGAGAACCCACATGACCAAGCCACGCCTGTACTCCGGCATGCAGCCCTCCGCCGACTCGCTCCACCTCGGCAACTACATCGGCGCCCTCCTGCAGTGGAAGCAGATGCAGCAGGAGCACGACGCCTTCTTCAGCATCGTCGACCTGCACGCGATCACGGTGCCGCAGGACCCCGCCGAGCTCCGGGAGAAGACCCGTCGCACGGCCGCCCAGTACATCGCCGCAGGCATCGACCCCTCGGCCTCGACCCTGTACGTCCAGTCGCACGTCCCGGCGCACGCACAGCTCGCCTGGGTGCTGAACACGATCACCGGCATGGGTGAGGCCGCGCGCATGACGCAGTTCAAGGACAAGTCGGCCAAGCACGGACGCGACGCCTCGTCGGTCGGACTCTTCGCCTACCCGATCCTCATGGCGGCCGACATCCTGCTCTACCAGACCGACATCGTGCCGGTCGGCGACGACCAGCGGCAGCACATCGAGCTCACGCGGGACCTCGCCGAGCGGTTCAACGCCCGCTTCGGCGACACCTTCGTCGTCCCGAAGGCGCAGATCCAGAAGGACTCCGCACGCATCTACGACCTCCAGAACCCGACGTCGAAGATGTCGAAGTCCGCCGAGACCCCGGCAGGCATCATCTGGTTGCTCGACGAGCCGAAGGTCACGCAGAAGAAGATCATGCGTGCCGTCACCGACAACGACGGCGTCATCGCCTTCGACGCGCAGGAGAAGCCCGGCGTCTCGAACCTGCTGAGCATCTACTCCGCGATCACCGGCTCCCCCATCGAGGCGGTCGTCGGCGAGTTCGAGGGTCGTGGCTACGGCGACCTCAAGAAGGGTCTCGCCGAGGTCGTCGTCGGCGAACTCGAGCCGGTCCGTGCGCGCGCGCTCGAGCTCCTCGACGACCCCGCCGAGCTCGACCGCCTGCTCGCGGTCAACGCCGCGCGCGCGACCGAGGTCGCCGAGCATACCCTCGCCGAGGTCTACGACCGCGTCGGACTCCTCCGCCGCGCCTGATCCCGCCGTCCGTTCGCAACTCCTGCTCGTCGCTGTCCGCAAGCCCGCACCCGCCGCATTCAGCGCGCAGCCCGCGAAGTGCCCGCGCGGTGAGCAGGAGTTGTGCGCACCTCCCCGATCAGACCGGTGATGGCCGCCGCGACGAGGCCGGGCTCGTACACCACATGCTGGTAGAGCGGTCGCAACGTCATCAGCCCCCGCGAGGCGGCTCTGAGGTCACGGGTGCGGTCTGAGACGGCGTGCGACCACCCCTCATGATGGGCTCGACTGTCGACCTCGATCAACAACGACTCAGCCACCAGGAGATCACCGCGTCCACCCTCCGCCAGGCGGGGCTGCACTTCGTACGACAGACCGAGGCTGCGGACGATCAAGCGCAGGAGTGTCTCCGGACCTGACTCGGCGCGTCCATCGATCAACGCCATGAGCGCGCGAAAGCGTTCGGGCACCAGGGCGAAGACTCGACGGAGGTCAGGTTCATCGACCAAGCCGAGATGGACCGCGCTGTCGAGCGTCGCAAGTGCCATACGCGGCGCCTGGCACCGGATGGACTGTGCCAGTGCGTCGATGATCGACACGTCGCAGTCGAACGTGCCGCACGGCTGGTCAAGCGGTCTCCAGTGGAGGCTGAACTCCCGTCGATCGCTGGTAGCCAGCCGTCGGTCCTCCGCCCGCGGTCCGCGAAGTCGTGAGGCGCTGCGGTCCACATGCACATGGACCCGGGTGGCGTCGAACACGAACACACCACGGGCGGCCAGGGTGGACAGACATGCTCGCCTCCCCCCGATGCGCACTGCGGCACGGATGTCATCGTGCACTCCGGGGAGCGCGTATCGATCGCGCCGCACGCGAACGATCGTTCCGTCACGCACCGCCTGGGTGATCTCACGCGGTCGCATCCCCTCCTCGAGAAGCGTCGAGCGGGCGAAGATCGTGTGACCAGAAGATGCGCTGTCCATCCATCGATGGTTGGGGCACCGATCGAGCGGGCGGTCACAAGCGATGGCTTCATCGTCGGTCGAGGACTGCCGGAACCCTGTGGAGGAGGGTCACGGCCGGGACTTCACCGTCGCGCATGGTTCACAACTCCTGCTGGCCACTGGTCAACGCTCAGGATCAGCCCCAGAGAGGCAACGCAGCAGCGACGAGCAGGAGGTGTGCGCAGATGGGACCCCCCATCTCGACGAGATGGGGGTCGGAGCGAGTCGTGCGGGAGTAGTTCGTCTGCGCAGAACTCCTGCGCCTGACAGGACCGATCGGCGCGGGCAGGCGGAATGGCGCGGTTGTTCCCGTGCCGGTCCTCAAGCTGCAGGAGTTCTGCGCAGATGCACCCTTCGGGAGCCGAGCGAGGACGGACGACGGAACGGCCCGCCCTCCGCGAGGAGGACGGGCCGTTCCGGTCGGTCGTGACTACTGCACGTCGTCGTCGACCCAGTCGAAGGTCTTCGTGACGGCCTTCTTCCAGTTGCGGTAGAGGCGGTCGCGCTCTGCGGAGTCCATGTTGGGCTCCCAGCGCTTGTCCTCCTGCCAGTTCTTCGCGAGGTCGTCGAGGTCGGACCAGAAGCCGACGGCGAGACCGGCCGCGTAGGCCGCGCCGAGCGCCGTGGTCTCCGCGACGACCGGTCGGATGACCGGGACGCCGAGGATGTCGGCCTGGAACTGCATGAGCGTGTCGTTGGCGGTCATGCCGCCGTCGACCTTGAGCTCCGTCAGCGGGACACCGGAGTCGGCGTTGACGGCGTCGATGACCTCTGCCGTCTGGAACGCCGTCGACTCGAGGGCGGCCCGGGCGATGTGGCCCTTGTTGACGTACCGGGTGAGCCCGACGAGCGCACCGCGGGCGTCCGGACGCCAGTACGGCGCGAACAGCCCGGAGAACGCCGGCACGAAGTACGCGCCACCGTTGTCCTCGACGGTCTTGGCGAGCGCCTCGACCTCGGGAGCGGAGGAGAACATGCCGAGATTGTCGCGCAGCCACTGGACGAGCGAACCGGTCACGGCGATCGAACCCTCGAGCGCGTAGTGCGGCTTCGCGTCACCGAGCTTGTAGCCGAGTGTCGTCAGCAGACCGTTCTCGGAGTGGACGATCTCCTCACCAGTGTTGAAGATGATGAAGTTACCGGTGCCGTAGGTGTTCTTGGCCTCGCCCTGCTGGAATGCGGCCTGACCGAAGGTCGCCGCCTGCTGGTCGCCGAGGATGCCGGCGATCGGCGTCTCACGGAGGAGGCTGTCGTCGGACGCGTGGCCGTAGACCTCGGAGGAGCTCTTGATCTCCGGGAGCATCGACTTCGGGACACCGAACGCCTTGAGGATCTCGTCGTCCCACTGCAGGGTCTCGAGGTCCATGAAGAGCGTGCGCGAGGCGTTGGTGACGTCCGTGACGTGCACGCCACCGTTGACACCACCGGTGAGGTTCCAGATGACCCAGCTGTCGGTCGTGCCGAACAGGAGGTCGCCCGCCTCGGCCTTCTCGCGAGCACCCTCCACGTTCTCGAGGATCCAGACGATCTTGGTGCCGGAGAAGTAGGTCGCCAGCGGCAGGCCGACGGTCTTCTTGAAGCGCTCGACGCCACCGTCCGCAGCGAGGCGGTTCACGATGTCCTGCGTGCGCGTGTCCTGCCAGACGATCGCGTTGTAGACGGGCTGACCGGTGGTCTTGTCCCAGACGACGGCGGTCTCGCGCTGGTTCGTGATGCCGATGGCCGCGATGGCGTGCCGGGTGATGTTGGCCTTGCTGAGCGCCTGGCCGATGACCTCGCGGGTGTTGTTCCAGATCTGGTTCGGGTTGTGCTCGACCCAGCCGGCCTTCGGGAAGATCTGCTCGTGCTCGAGCTGGCCCGTCGAGACGATCGATCCGCTCTTGTCGAAGACGATGGCCCGGGAACTCGTCGTCCCCTGGTCGATTGCGATGACGTAGTCCGCCATTGGATACTCCTTCGTTGCGTGCGTTGCGAGGTGAGGCACCGGAACCGGTGCCCCGGGGTGCCGCGGCGATGATCGTGTCCGGTCACCGCCGCAGCGTCAGGTCAGACGGCCGGGAGCAGCACCATCGAGGCGAGGGCCGCGAGGACACCACCGAGCAGAGGACCGACGACCGGCACCCAGGCGTAGGACCAGTCGCTCTTGCCCTTGCCCTTGATGGGGAGGAGGGCGTGGGCGATGCGCGGACCGAGGTCACGTGCCGGGTTGATCGCGTAGCCGGTCGGGCCACCGAGGGAGGCTCCGATACCGACGACGAGCAGGGCGACGGGGAGGGCGCCCAGGGCTGCGAGTCCTCCGGGCACGCCCTCGATGACCACCGCGTCGGGGCCGGTCTTGCCGAAGGACATCACGACGAAGACGAGGACGAAGGTCGCGATGACCTCGGTGACGAGGTTCCAGCCGTAGCTGCGGATCTCCGGACCGGTCGAGAAGACGCCGAGCTTCTTGCCCGGGTCCTCCTCCTGGTCGAAGTGCTGCTTGAAGGCGAAGTACGTCAGCACGGCACCGATGAAGGCACCGACCATCTGCGCCGCCCAGTAGACGAGCGCCGTACCGAAGTCGATCGAGCCCGTGGTGAGGAAGCCGATCGTGACAGCCGGGTTCAGGTGACCGCCGGAGGCGTAGGACACCGTGACACCGGCGAAGACCGCGAGGCCCCAACCGAAGTTGATGAGCAGCCAGCCGCCACCGAGGCCCTTGGATTTCGTGAGGATCGCCGTGGCGACCACACCGGTACCGAGCAGGACGAGCATCGCCGTCCCCACGGTCTCGGAGAGGAAGATGGTTCCGAGGTTCATGTCTTCATTGACCTTTCATAGGTGTGGCCGTGTGGGGGCCGACGCCGAGGCGCGAGCCCCCGCTGGGCGAGGTTGCACTGACCAGTTGCTTGTAAGGTAGCCAGCTCCTGTTGCACAGGACAAGGGCCTTGCCTGCACATTCGTGCATTATGAGAACGCCGGGGCCTCCTTGGCGGCGTCGACCCGGAGGTCGACCTGGTGGGCGTCGCGCAGGCGGTCGAGCGCTGCGGAGATCTGCGCGGTCCGTTCGGCGTCGTCCCACCCGAGGACACCGCCGACGACGCGGGCGATCTCGTCGACGAGGCCGGCGGTCAGCGATCCGGTGAACGCGAGGCTCGTGCGGCGGTGCAGCACGTCGGAGAGGTGCACGACCTGCTCCTGCTCGACGAGGTACTCCAGCTCCTGCACGCTGTAGTCGGCAGCGCCCTGCAAGCGGTCATCGCCGTGCTCGGACAGGTGCTCGAGGAGTGCGGCGGCCTTCGTGCCGTACCGGCCCAGCAGCTGCTCGGCGCGCTCGGCGCCGGTGCCGTCCTCGTGCGCGGCGACCCAGGTGCGCGTCGCGGCGTCGGTGCGCGGGAAGCCGGCGCCGCCACCGATCGCGAGTCCGAGGGTCTCCACGGGGCGCGGGGCTCCGATGGTGTTGAGCACGTCCGTGCTGAGGTGCTCGGCGAGGGCCCGGAAGGTGGTCCACTTGCCGCCGACGAGGCTGAACACGGTGGTGGACGGACGTGCAGCGGCGGCCCGGCGCTCGATCCGGTAGTCGCGCGACACGAAGCCGGGGGCCTCGTCGTCGTGCTTCGGCAGCGGACGGATGCCGGAGAACCGGTAGACGATCTGCTCACGTGAGGTCGCGATGGTCGGGAAGACGTGCTTGACGAGGTCGAAGAAGTAGTCGACCTCCTCCTCGGTGCAGACGCTCGGGGTGCTCGGGTCGGCGTCGATGTCGGTCGTGCCGACCATGACCTTGCCCTTGAGCGGGTAGATGAGGACGATGCGGCCGTCCTCGTGCTCGAAGAAGATCTCGCGCCCCTTGGTGGCCGCGTAGAGCTCCGGGTTGTCGAGGACGATGTGCGAGCCCTTCGTGCCGCCCATGTAGGTCGTCGGCTCGCCGAGGCCGGCGTTCGTGAGGTCGGTCCAGGGGCCGGAGGTGTTGACCACGACGTCGCTCGTCACGGTGAAGGTCTGGCCGGTGACCGTGTCGCGGAGCTCGACGCCGTCGGCACCCATGCCGACCGCCTCGACGTAGTTGACGGCGCGGGCGTGGGGGCCGGCGGCGAGGCCGTCCATGAGGACGTCGAGCGCGAGGCGCTCCGGGTCGTGCATGGAGGCGTCGTAGTAGGTCGCCGTGTACTTGAGGCCCGGGTTCATCTTCGGCAGGTCGGCGAGGGACTTCTTGCGGCCGTGGAAGCGGTGACGCGGCACGCTGCCACCGTCACGGGAGAAGGAGTCGTACGCGGTGAGGCCGACCTTGATGAGCAGCGCGCCACGCTCCTGCGGCTTGCCCTGCTTGTGGGTGAGGAAGCGCAGCGGTGCGGAGAGGATGCCGGAGAAGGTCGAGAAGATCGGGACGGTGGTCTCGAGCGGCTTCACGTAGTGCGGGGCGATCTTGATGAGCCCGTTGCGCTCCTGCACCGACTCCTGGACGAGGCGGAACTCACCGTTCTCGAGGTACCGGATGCCGCCGTGGATCATGTGGCTCGACGCGGCGGAGGCGCCGGAGGCCCAGTCGTTGCGTTCCACGAGCGTGACGTCGACGCCCTGGAGCGCCAGGTCGCGGAAGGTCGCGATGCCGTTGATACCGCCGCCGATGATGAGCACCGACGCCTGCGGGCGGTCGATGACGGACTGGACGGTGGAACGGGGAGCTGACGACTTGAGGGACATGAGATGCCTCGCTTCTTCGCGGTTGGAACGCGACGCTGCCGGGATTGCGCGCCGCTGAATGATGTGACTGAATACATCGTGACACCCGCTGCAACTCTGAACAGCCCTAGTGAACAAACGTGCAAGGAGACCCGATGTCGCTCGCAGACGCGCTCAGCCAGCCGGACCGGACGGCCGAGGCGCTCCGTGCCGCACAGCTGTACTACGTGCAGGACCTCACCATGGAGGCCATCGCCCAGGAGCTCCACACCTCCCGGTCGTCGGTGTCCCGCCTGCTCGGATATGCGCGGGAAAGCGGGCTCGTCGACATCCAGGTGCGCTCCCCGCACGACATGCCATCGCGGCTCGAAGCGGAGTTCCGCGACCGGTTCGGCGTGACCGCCCACATCGTCCCGGTCCCCGACCACACGAGCGACATCGACCGCCTGGAGCGGGTCGCCCTCTCGGCTGCACGTTTTCTCGGCTCCGTGTTCGACTCGAACATGACGCTCGGCCTGGCCTGGGGCTCGACCGTGAGTGCGGTGGCGAGGCACCTCACCCCCAAGCGGACCCACAACTCGCAGATCGTCCAGCTGAACGGTGCGGCCAACACGCGCACCTCGGGCATCCTCTACGCGAGTGAGATCCTGCATCGGTACGCGGACGCCTACGGGGCCTACGCGCAGCAGTTCGCGGTGCCGGCCTTCTTCGACGACCCGTCGACCAAGCTCGCCCTGTGGCGGGAGCGCAGCATCCGACGCGTGCTCGAGATCCAACGGCGCATGGACGTCGCGCTGTTCGGTCTCGGTTCGCAGCTCTCCGGCGTACCCAGCCACGTGTACGTCGGCGGCTACCTCGACGACAGCGACTTCGAGGCGCTCGCGAGCGCCGGGGCGGTCGGGGACGTCGCGACCGTCTTCTTCCGCGCCGACGGTTCGTGGCGCGACATCCCCTTCAACAACCGCGCATCCGGACCCGACCTCGACGTGCTGCGCGGGGTCTCCCGTCGGATCTGCGTGGTCGCCGGTGCCGCCAAGGTGCCGCCGCTCCTCGGGGCGTTGGCGGGAGGGCTCATCTCCGACCTCGTGGTCGACGAGGGAACCGCACGCGCGGCGATCGATCAGCATGACGCCCAGCGCTGACCCGGCCGCTTCAGGCGCTGCAACCGGGCGTCATCCGAACCGGGAATAGGGCACCCACTCAGCCCGTTGACCTAGAATCGACAACACGTAACGTGCTCCGGGGTCGGTGAGAGTCCGAACCGGCGGTGATAGTCCGCGACCCGTGTCTCGCGCAAGCGAGGCCCGGTTGACCTGGTGGAACTCCAGGACCGACGGTTATGAACGCGTCTGCTCGCAGACGGCGTTCGAGTCCGGATGGAAGGAAGCACGGGCGTCGGCCGATGGTCGACGCCGGCGAGCACCTGCCCGCGACCCCGGAACTCGTGTCAGTACCGACCGAGATGACGGACAGATGAGCGCAGGAACCGAAGCACCGCGGGCGAGTGTCCGCGAGGAGCAGGCCATGCTGCGCGCGCTCGAACTCGCCGCCAACGGCCCCGCCCGCGGCGTCAACCCCCGCGTCGGCTGCGTCATCCTCGACGCCGACGGCACCGTGCTCGCCGAGGGCTGGCACCGCGGAGCCGGCACCCCGCACGCGGAGGTCGACGCCCTGTCCCACCTCGCGCCCGGGGCGGCCCGTGGCGCGACCGCCGTCGTCACCCTGGAACCGTGCAACCACACGGGCCGGACCGGTCCGTGTGCCGTCGCCCTCCTCGAGGCCGGCGTCGAGCGCGTCGTGTTCGCCGTGGACGACCCCGGCCACCACTCCGGGGGTGGAGCGGAACGGCTCCGCGGCGGCGGCGTGACCGTCATCGGCGGCGTGCTCGCCGGACCGGCGGAGGACCTCCTCGGTGACTGGCTCACCACCGCCCGCCTCGGGCGTCCGCTCGTCACCGTGAAGTGGGCCTCCAGTCTCGACGGGCGGATCGCCGCGAGCGACGGCACGAGCCGCTGGATCACCGGCGATGTCGCGCGCGACGACGTCCACCGTCGGCGGGCCGCCCACGACGCGATCCTCGTCGGCACGGGGACGGTCCTCGCCGACGACCCGAGCCTCACCGCTCGCGACGACCACGGCGATCTCCTGCCCGAGCAGCCCCTGCCCGTCGTCATGGGGGATCGCCCGATCCCCCGGGACGCCGCCGTCCACCGCCACCCCCGGCCGGTCGTCCTCCACCACGGGCATGATCCGGCCGCGCTGCTCGCCGAGCTCCGCGCCGCGGGCGTCCGGAGCGTGTTCATCGAGGGCGGCCCGACCATCGCCACGGCGTTCCTCCGCGCAGGACTCGCCGACACGGTCCTCACCTACCTCGCCCCCGTGCTCCTCGGCGGCCCTCGCCTCGCGATCGGCGACCTCGGTGTCGACAGCATCGGCGAAGCGATCCGACTCACCACCGTCGGCGTCGAACCACTCGGCGACGACCTCCTGGTCATCACGACACCCGACCGCAGCGCCTCCGCCTCGGCCGCCCACCACCTCACCGCCTGACCCCCAGAGAACGGACCACCCATGTTCACGGGCATCATCGAAGAACTCGGCACCATCGTCGCCATCGACCACGGCGACGACTCGGCACGTTTCACCGTCCGTGGCCCGCTCGCCCTCGAGGGCACCCGGCACGGGGACTCCATCGCCGTGAGCGGTGTCTGCCTCACCGTCGTCGAGCAGACCGGTGAGACGTTCACGGCCGACGTCATGGCCCAGACCCTCGCGATGAGCTCGCTCGACGGCGTCACGGTCGGATCTCCGGTCAACCTCGAACGTGCGGCCCGCGTCGGTGATCGCCTCGGTGGACACATCGTCCAAGGGCACGTCGACGGCACCGGCACCATCCTGGCCACGGTGCCCGGCGAGGCTTGGCGCATCGTGCGCGTCTCGCTCCCCGCGGCACTCGCGCCGCTCGTCGTCGACAAGGGGTCGATCACCGTCGACGGCGTCTCGCTCACCGTCAGCGCCATCAGCGCACCGGACGCACCGGAGGCCTGGTTCGAGGTGTCCCTCATCCCCGAGACGCTGGCCGCGACGACGCTCGGCGATCGGGTCCCCGGCGACCGTGTGAACCTCGAGACCGACATCCTCGCCCGGCACGTCGAGCGCATGCTCGCCTTCAGCCGTCTCGAGTCGGCACTCCCCAGCAGCATCGGCCAGGATCCGCAGTCCGCGGACCCGGTCGGCACCACCGCCACCGGAAGGGGCAACGTATGAGCATCGCCAGCATCCCGGAGGCCCTCGAGGCACTCCGCCAGGGCCGTCCGGTCATCGTGGCCGACGACGAAGGCCGAGAGAACGAGGGCGACGTGATCCTCGCTGCGGAGTCCGCCACCCAGGAGTGGATCGCATGGACGGTCCGGCACTCCTCCGGATTCATCTGCGCACCGATGACGAACGAGATCGCCGACCGCTTGGCCCTCCCGCCGATGGTCGCGCTCAACGAGGACCCCAGAGGCACCGCGTACACCGTCACGGTCGACGCGGCCGACCGACTCAGCACCGGCATCAGCGCCGCCGACCGCGCTCACACCCTGCGCGTGCTCGCCGACCCGGCGTCCATGCCTGCCAGTCTCTCGCGCCCCGGACACATCGTCCCGTTGCGCGCCGTCGACGGCGGGGTGCGCGAGCGCGACGGGCACACGGAGGCGGCCGTCGACCTCATGAAGCTCGCGGGGCTCGTCCCGGTCG
This sequence comes from Plantibacter sp. lyk4-40-MEA-4, assembly GCF_030209415.1. Taxonomy (NCBI): domain Bacteria; kingdom Bacillati; phylum Actinomycetota; class Actinomycetes; order Micrococcales; family Microbacteriaceae; genus Plantibacter; species Plantibacter sp. lyk4-40-MEA-4. The sequence goes on along the minus strand of NZ_JARVSA010000007.1, from coordinate 42,878 downwards.
GGGCGATCTCCGAGATCGTCGCCGACGACGGCGAGATGATGCGTCTGCCCGGCCTCATCGCGCTCGGCGAGCGGGAGGGCGTGCTCGTCACGACGATCGCCGCGCTCGTCGCGTTCCTCGAGGAGAACCCCGACGCGGCCGCGGTCTGCGCCGAGGAACGCGCCGCCCAGGCGGCCATCCCCGAGTCGTCGAACGTGTCCTTCGAGGTGGAGACGACCGTCCCGACGACGCACGGCTCGTTCCGGTTGCGCGCCTACCGCGACCGCAGGACCGGTGCCGACCACGTCGCCATCATCGCCGGCGACCCGCAGGCCACCGGTGCGCTCGTGCGCGTCCACTCGGAGTGCCTGACCGGCGAGGCGTTCGGCTCGCTCAAGTGCGAGTGCGGTCCGCAGCTCGACAGCGCCCTCGACACCATCCAGCGCCACGGCGGTGTCGTCGTCTACCTGCGTGGGCACGAGGGGCGCGGCATCGGTCTCGTCAACAAGCTGCGTGCGTACCGGTTGCAGGAGGACGGGCTCGACACCCTCGACGCCAACCTCGCGCTCGGGCTGCCGGCCGACGCCCGCGACTACACGGCGGCGAGCGCGATCCTGACGGACCTCGGCATCACCTCCGTGCGCCTGCTCTCGAACAACCCGGAGAAGGAGCGACAGCTCACGAACCACGGCATCGCCGTGAGCGAGCGCGTCCCGCTGGTGGTCGGCGTCGGCCTGTTCAACGAGGGCTACCTCGAGACGAAGCGCGACCGCATGGGCCACAGCATCGGCTTCGAGCTCGCACCGGAACCGCACCCGCACCCGCACCCGCACCAGTAGTCCACCATCGCTCCTCGATTCCTTCGAGGAGCGGGAACACCACCAACCCCCGATGCGCTCGGGGGACGAAGACAGGAGACCGCATGAGCGGCGAAGGATCCCCCACCATCAGCGTCGACGGCACCGGCCTCGACATCGTCGTCATCGCCGGCACCTGGCACGAGACCATCACCGACGGTCTCATCGCCGGAGCCGTCAAGGCCCTCGATGCGAGCGGTGCCAACCACCGTCTCGTGCGGGTCCCCGGGAGCTTCGAGCTCCCGGTCGTCGCCAAAGCCGCCCTCGAGGCCGGGGCCGACGCGGTCGTCGCGCTCGGCGTCATCATCCGCGGCGGCACGCCGCACTTCGAGTACGTCTCCGACGCCGCGACGAGCGGCCTCACCCAGGTCAGCATCCAGACGGGCAAGCCCGTCGGCTTCGGCGTCCTCACCCTCGACGACGAGAAGCAGGGGCTCGACCGCGCGGGGCTCCCCGGGTCGAAGGAGGACAAGGGGGCGGAGGCCGCCGATGCCGCCGTGGCCACCGCGGTCGTCCTCCGCGAACTGCGCGGCTGACTCGAGCGCGTCGCATCACGCGGCATTCCGATATCGGCATCCGCCCTGCTGGGCAACCGAATACCGGAATGCCGCACTTCGGCGTACAGTGTCATGGTCCTGCCACAAGCGGGCGAACCTCTGATCCTGCCGTCGTCGGCGGGCGTGCGCGACCGGTGCTGATGCTTCGACGGCGTCCATTCCCGAACCGAAACGCGCACGCATGTCTCTCGAAGCAACCCCAGTCACCAAGGCCCCGGTCAATCCGCGCTCTCGTGTCGTCCTCGCCAGCCTCATCGGCACGACGATCGAGTTCTACGACTTCTACGTCTACGCGACGGCCGCCGTCCTCGTCTTCCCGCACCTCTTCTTCCCGAGTGAGGACCCGACCGCGGGTCTCCTCGCCTCCTTCGCCGTGTTCGGCGCCGCGATGGTGGCCCGCCCCGTCGGCGCCGTCATCTTCGGGCACCTCGGCGACAAGCGCGGTCGGAAGGCGACGCTCGTCGGCGCCCTCCTCACCATGGGGATCGCGACCTTCCTCATCGGCCTCCTGCCCACCTACCAGCTCGTCGGCTGGGTCGCCCCGCTGCTGCTCGTGATCCTCCGCATCGGTCAGGGCTTCGCGCTCGGCGGCGAATGGTCGGGTGCCGCCCTCGTGGCGACCGAGAACGCGCCGACCGGCAAGCGTGCCCTGTTCGGCACGTTCCCGCAGCTCGGTGCGCCGATCGGCTTCATCATCGCCAACGGACTCTTCCTGATCATCGCGGCTATCCTGCCGAGCGACGACCCGTCCATGCCGTCCGAGGCGTTCCTCGAGTGGGGTTGGCGCATCCCGTTCCTGTTCTCCGTCGTCATGGTGATCGTCGGCCTCTGGGTCCGACTCCGCCTCGTCGAGAGCAACGCGTTCACGAACGCGAAGGAGCAGGGCAAGGTGCAGCGGTCGCCGCTCGCGAGCGTCGTCAAGTTGCACTGGCGCAAGCTGCTCCTCGGCACCTTCTTCATGCTCGCCACCTACGTCCTCTTCTACCTGATGACGACGTTCTCGCTGAGCTACGGCCGTGCGCCGCTCGACGCACCGGTCGCCGGCCTCGGCTACAGCTACACGACCTTCGTCCTCATGCTCATCGCCGGCGTGGTCTTCTTCGGGATCTTCACGCTCGTGTCCGGCCCCTTCGCCGACAAGTACGGACGCCGGAGGACGCTCATCGTCGTGACGAGCGCGATCCTCGTGTTCGGGCTCGTCTGGGTCCCGCTGCTCGGCGCCGGGTTCACCGGGGTCATGATCTGGCTCATCATCGGGTTCAGCCTCATGGGGTTCACCTTCGGACCGATGGGCGCCCTGCTGCCCGAGCTGTTCCCGACGAACGTGCGGTACACCGGGTCGGGGATCTCGTACAACGTCTCGTCGATCCTCGGCGCAGCGGTCGCACCGTTCATCGCCGTCGCACTGTGGAGTGCCGGCGGCGGCAGCCCGTTCTGGGTCGGCGTCTACCTCTCGGTGATGGCCCTGATCACGCTCGTCGCCCTCATCGTCTCCAAGGAGACCAAGGACGTCGACATCGACGCCTGATCGAGGCGATCACCGAGGGCCGGTGCGTGGAGGACACCTCCGCGCACCGGCCCTTGCTGCGTCGGCGCTCGGCGCGTCGGCTTCGGGCTCGGCGCGTGCGACCGTCGCCTAGAGTTGAACCACGGTGCGCCGTCGCCATGGACGTCTCGGAGCCGCGCACCGCACCTCGGAGGAAGAGCACCATGAGCACCCCAGCGCGCCCGGCACGCAGCCGCAACCCGTTCAGCCGACCGAAGGACGACGGTCCCCGCGCGAGCCTCAAGCAGCTCATGCCGTACATCTTCGAGCACCGCTCGATCCTCATCGTCGTCATCATCCTGAGCGTCATCGGAGCGGCCGCGTCACTCGCCCAGCCGCTCATCGTCAGCCAGGTGATCGGGGTCGTCGAGGCGGGCCGGTCGCTCGGCAACCTGGCGTGGCTCCTCGTCGGGCTCGTCGTGCTCTCCGGCGTCATCAGCGGATACCAGCACTACCTGCTGCAGCGCGCAGGCACCGGGGTCGTGTACTCCTCCCGGCGCCAGCTGATCGCGCGCATCTTCCGGCTGCCGATCAGCCAGTTCGACACGCGCCGCACCGGCGACCTCGTCTCGCGGGTCGGCAGCGACACGACCATGCTCTACGCCGTCCTGACGCAGGGCTTCGTGGACGCCGTCGGCGGTGCCATCACCTTCCTCGGCGCACTCATCGCCATGGCGATCATCGACCCCGTCCTGCTGGGCCTCACCCTCCTCGTCGTCGTCGTCTCGGTCGTCGTCGTCGTCGCCCTGAGCGGACGCATCCGCGTCGCCAGCCGCGAGCAGCAGACCAAGGTGGGTGAGCTCGCCGCCGCGGTCGAGCGGGCCATCAGCTCCATCCGCACCATCCGCGCGTCCAACGCGACCGACCGCGAGATCGACGCGGTGGACGGCGTGGCCAAGGAGGTCTACGGCGTGGGCGTGCGGATCGCGAAGATCTCCTCGCTGGTCGTCCCGGTCGCCGGCATCGCCATGCAGACCTCGTTCCTGGTCGTCCTCGGCGTCGGTGGGTTCCGCGTCGCGTCCGGGGCCATCACCATCGCGAGTCTCGTCGCGTTCATCCTCTTCCTGTTCATGATGATCATGCCGCTCGGCCAGGCCTTCGGCGCGATCACGAGCGTCAACCAGGCGCTCGGAGCGCTCGGCCGGATCCAGGAGATCCTCGACCTGCCCGACGAGGGCGACGACGACGCGGCCATCGCCGCGCGGGTCGGACGTCCCGGGGCCGCCCCAGCGTCCGCTCCGGCGATCGAGTTCGACGGGGTCGAGTTCGCCTACCCGGACGCTGCGGTCATCGAGCGCGAGCGGGCCGCAGCGGAGGCACTCGCGACCGAGGCGCTGAGCGAGGGCACCAGCGCACCGGAGGTCGTCGCCGCCGACGCCGCCCGGCTCACCGAGGCGCAGTCGGCGCTCGGTCGTCAGGTGCTCCGTGGGGTGTCCTTCGCCGCGATGCAAGGCAGACGCACGGCGCTCGTCGGACCGTCCGGCGCCGGCAAGAGCACCATCCTCGGGCTCATCGAACGCTTCTACGACCCGACAGCCGGTGCCATCCGGCTGGGCGGCGTCGACATCCGCACGATCCCCCGCGCCGACCTCCGGGACCAGATCGGGTACGTGGAACAGGACGCCCCGGTCCTCGCCGGCACGCTGCGTGACAACCTGCTGTTGTCGTCACCTGATGCGAGCGACGCCGACTGCGAGCGTGTGCTGCATGCGGTCAACCTCGGTGGGGTCCTCGACCGCAACCCGCTCGGTCTCGCCGCTCCGGTCGGCGAGGACGGCATCATGCTGTCGGGTGGCGAGCGGCAACGCCTCGCCATCGCTCGCGCCATCCTCGCGGCTCCCCCGATCCTGTTGTTGGACGAGTCGACCTCGAGCCTCGACGGCGTCAACGAGCAGATGATGCGGGAAGCCATCGACGCGGTCGCGACGGGACGCACGCTCATCGTCATCGCGCACCGGCTCTCGACCGTCGTCGACAGCGATCAGATCGTCGTCCTCGAGGAGGGTCGGGTGGTCGGCGTCGGCACCCACAGCGACCTCGTGACCGAGGTCCCGCTCTACCGCGAACTCGCCAAGCACCAGCTCCTCGTGTGACCCCCCGGTTCATTCGCCCATTTTTGGGCGAATGGGTGCTCCGTCGCCCGAAAATGGGCGAATGAACGGTGTCACGGGCGCCATCCTGCCGCGATGAGGCGCTCGCGTGCTCGGTCGATCGCGACCGCGGCACCCGCTTGTAGGTGGTGTGCGAGGAAGCGGTCGTGGGACCAGCCGAGTCTGGTGACGGCATGGATCCGGTCGACGTCCTTCGCGAACTGCCCCGGGTCGGTGGCGTGCTGGCGCCCGTCGTACTCGAACGCTGCGCGATACGCCGGGTAGGCGAGGTCGAGACGTGCGATGAATCGCCCCCAGCGATCGCGGAGTTCGTGGTTGAGCACCGGCTCCGGGAGGCCGGCACGAACGAAGGCGAGTCGGAGTTCCGTTTCCTTCGGCGATTCGGAACCAGCGCGGATCTGCGGGAGCGCGGCACGGAGTGCCCCCGCGCCGAGATGCCGGGATCCGCTGAGCGCCGCTCCGAGGTCGTCGAGCGAGCAGAGCGCTGGAAGGCGCTGGTTGAGCCACCGGCCGGAGGCACCACGCTCACGGACGAGATGATCGCCGACCGCGATCAGCTCATCGATGTCGAGACTCGGTCCGAGCTGACACCACATGTCGGCGGGACTCACGACCGCGAGCCTCTCGACGAGGATCGGATCGCCGGAGAGGCCCGCCAAGCGATGGCCGACGACCCCGGCAACCCGGGGCGCTCGGTCCGGCGGCCGGACGCCGACATGCACCTCGTCCCAGCGCAGCCGCGCCGGGAGCGGAGCCTCCAGGAGATGCGCGGCCGACAGGTGCGAGAAGAACTGCGCCGGTGCCATTCGCAAGGCGTACGCCCGACACAGCTCCAGGTGCGCGAGATGACGCTGTTCGGGAGGCAGGTCCGCGCCCCTGCGCGGTGCAGCGAAGCTCCGAACCCCCGGGAACGGTGCCGGGACACGCGTCGTGCGGAGGCGCTCCGGCGAGACGCCCTGCTCAAGCGCCGAGCGGACGGAGAAGGCGTGGTGATCGGGTAGATCGGTCGGCGTCATGCTTCGATCGTCGCGCGATCGGTCGGTACGCGACCGGCGTACCCTCCTCGTATCGACGAGCCGCCGCGGTCTTCAGCCTGTGGAGCGCCCTCGTCACCGGTTCATTCGCCCATCTTTGGGCGCCTGAACCTCCATTCGCCCAAAATTGGGCGAATGGAGGACGAGGATCAGGATCGGAGGCGGTAGCGCAGGGCGGCGAGTTCCGCACGGAGGGCGGCCGGGACGCGGCTGCCGAAGGTGTCGAAGAAGGACTCGGTGAGGTCGCACTCGACGAGCCAGGACTCGCGGTCGACGGCGAACAGGGCGTCGAGGTCGGCCTCGGGCACGTCGATGCCGTCGAGGTTCAGCTCGTCGAGGAGCGGCAACCGGCCGATCGCCGACTCCCGTGCGTCGACCTCGTGCTCGAGCCGCCGCACGATCCACTCGACGACCCGGGAATTCTCGCCGAAGCCCGGCCAGAGGAAGGAGCCGTCGGCGTCCTTCCGGAACCAGTTGACCTGGAAGATCCGCGGCGCCTTGCCGTGCTCGAGTGCACCGCCCACTCGGAGCCAGTGACTCCAGTAGTCCGCCATGTTGTAGCCGCAGAACGGGAGCATCGCGAAGGGGTCGCGACGAAGCTCCCCGACCGTGCCCTCGGCGGCGGCGGTCTGCTCGGAGGAGATCGTCGCCCCCATGAACACGCCGTGCTCCCAGCTGCTGGCCTCGACCACGAGCGGGACGTTCGTGGCACGACGCCCGCCGAAGAGGATCGCGTCGAGCGGGACGCCGTCGGCCGCGTCCCAGTCGTCGGCGATCGACGGGCACTGCGCCGCCGCGACGGTGAACCGCGAGTTCGGATGGGCCGCCGGGCGCCCCGACTCGGGCGTCCAGTCCTGCCCCTGCCAGTCGACGAGGTGGGCGGGCGGCTCGGGGGTCAGTCCCTCCCACCAGACGTCTCCGTCGTCGCGGAGCGCGACGTTCGTGAAGATCGTGTTGCCCCACAGGGTGTCGACGGCTGTCGCGTTCGTGCCGGCGCCCGTGCCGGGCGCGACCCCGAAGAAGCCGGCCTCCGGGTTGATGGCGTACAGACGGCCGTCGTCGCCGGGTCGGATCCACGCGATGTCGTCGCCGAGGGTCTCGACCGTCCACCCGGGGATCGTCGGCCGCAGCATCGCGAGGTTGGTCTTGCCGCAGGCCGAGGGGAACGCGGCGGCGATGTGGAACGCACGGCCCTCCGGCGAGACGACCCGGACCAGCAGCATGTGCTCGGCCAACCAACCCTCGTCGCGTCCGATGACCGAGGCGATCCGCAGTGCGAAGCACTTCTTCGCGAGGAGTGCGTTACCGCCGTAGCCGGAGCCGAAGGACCACACTTCGCGCGTCTCCGGGAACTGGACGATGTACTTGGTGTCGTTGCACGGCCAGACCACGTCGGCCTGCCCCGCGTCGAGCGGGGCGCCGACCGAGTGGACGGTCCTGACCCACGGTTGTCCGTCGGCGATGAGCTCCAGCACGCGGTCGCCCATCCGCGTCATGATCCCCATGCTGAGCACCGCGTACGCCGAGTCGGTGATCTGCACGCCGAGCTGCGAGAGCGGCCCGCCGACCGCGCCCATCGAGAACGGCACGACGTACATGGTGCGACCGCGCATGCTGCCGGCGAAGACCCCGTGCAGTTCGTCACGCATCACCGCGGGATCCCGCCAGTTGTTGGTCGGGCCGGCGTCCTCCTCCTGCTCGGAGCAGACGAAGGTGCGGTCCTCGACGCGCGCGACGTCACGCGGATCGCTGCGGGCGAGGAAACTGTTCGGCCGCCACTCGGGGTTGAGCTTGATCAGCTTCCCCTCCTCGACGAGCTGGTGGGTGAGCCGGTGCGACTCGCTCGCGGAGCCGTCGACCCAGTGGATCGCGGACGGCTCCAGGAGGGCGGCGAGGTCGTCGACCCAGGCGTGCAGCTCGGCGAGGCCGGTCCGCTTCGGGCGCGGCACCGCTCGGAGCTCCGCGCGGGCGGCGAGGGTGGGTGCGGTATCGGGAATCAGTTCGGCGATGGACATGCGTTCCTCCGGCGTTGGTGGGACGGTCAAGAAGTGGTCGTAGAGCCACCATGCGCCTGATTCTGACGATCTTCGTGGGTGTTCACCCTTCAAGAATCGCGGTTCTTTCGATACGGTGAAGGAATGACGCCGACTCCCGCATCGACCGCCGCTGCCGAACTCCTCACGCTCGGCCATCGGATCCGGCACTTCCGGACCCGGCGAGGCCTGACCCTCGACGACCTCGGCGAACGGGTCGGGCTGGCGGCGAGCCAGCTCTCCCTCATCGAGAACGGGAAACGCGAGCCGAAGCTGTCGGTCCTGCAGGAGCTGACGACCGCGCTCGGGGTCGACCTGACCGACCTGCTGTCGAAGGAGGCACCGAACCCCCGCGCGGCACTGGAGATCGAGCTGGACCGCCTCCAGCGCAGTGCCCTCTACGGCGAGTTGACCCTGCCGATCGTCAAGCCGTCGAAAGGCATCCCCGACGAAGCCCTCCGCGCACTCGTGGGCCTGCACCGCGAACTGCAGCGGCACGCGAGCGAGGCGATCGCGACCCCGGAGGAGGCACGGCGTGCCAACACCGAGTTGCGGGAGTGGATGCGGGAGCGCGACAACCACCTGCCCGAGATCGAGGAACTCGCGGAGTCGCGCGTGCTGCGCGCCGGGCACAGCACCGGCGCACTCACCCACCGCACGGTGAGCATCATGGCGGAACAGCTCGGCTTCGACCTCATCTACGTCAACGACCTGCCGCACTCCGCCCGCAGCGTCACCGATCTCGAGAACGGGCGCATCTACCTGCCACCGGCTTCGATCCCCGGCGGACACGGCCTGCGGTCCATGGCCCTGCAGGCGATGGCGCACCGCCTGCTCGGGCACCAACGTCCGACGAGTTACGCCGAGTTCCTCCGGCAACGGCTCGAGATCAACTACTTCGCTGCGGCGGCGCTCATGCCGCAGACGGCCGCGGTGTCGTTCCTGCAACAGGCCAAGCGCGACCGCAACCTGGCCGTCGAGGACTTCCGCGACGCCTTCGGGGTCACCCATGAGGCCGCGGCGCTGCGCCTGACGAACCTGGCGACCGCCCGGCTCGACATGCGCCTGCACTTCCTGCGGGTCTCCGAGGATGGAGCGATCTCGAAGGCCTATGAGAATGACGCGCTGCCGCTGCCCGTCGATGTGACGGGCGCGGTGGAGGGCCAGATCGTGTGCCGGAAGTGGAGCGCACGGAACGCCTTCGCGCGGACGAACCGCACCACGGAGCTCTACCAGTACACCGACACCCCGGCCGGTACCTTCTGGTGCGCGACGCAGACCGGTACGACCGAGGCCGGGGAGTTCTCGATCTCGGTCGGCGTGCCCTGGGGCGAGGCGAAGTGGTTCCGCGGACGGGAGACCACGACGCGTGCGGTCTCCACCTGCCCGGACCCGACCTGCTGCCGTCGACCGCCGTCGGACCTCGCCGACAAGTGGCGGGAGCAGGCCTGGCCGAGCGCCCGGTTGCACACCCACATCCTCTCCCCGCTGCCGAGCGGCACCTTCCCGGGCGTCGACGACTCCGAGGTCTACGACTTCCTGGAGCGTCACGCGGCGGGCTGATCGCTGGGGGCGGCCACGCCGTCGCGTGTTCCCGGGGTACTGCAGAACGCCCAGGCCGGGAGGTGCCCCTGGCGGATCAGCGACCCGACGGTCGCCGCCAGCGGGTGGTCCAGCTCCTCGTCGACCAGCTCGGCGAGGAAGGCGGTCGCGCGCGTGCTCTGGCCGAGCGCCCACGACAGCCAGGCGAGCATGGCGAGCGGTGCGACGCGTGCGGACTCCGACGCTCGCGCCGCGACGCCGAGGAGCAGGCTGCTCGCTGCACGGATGCGTTGGACGTCGGGATGCGGTCCGTCGCCGACCAGCAGGTGGGCGACCCGATGGAACACCTCCGGGTCGTCCGTCCCGACCGGCAGATGCCCGTACGCGCGTTCGGCGTCGTCGAGTTCCTCGCCCAGCTCGCGCCCGAACGCCCACTGCATGAGTGCGAGATCGCTCGCCCACGGACGTGAGAGGCTCAGCAACAGGAAGGCCACTTCCCGGGCGGTCATCCCCTCGACGCCGCGGGCGAGCGCGTCCTCGAAGACCGCAGGAAGGCCGTCGAGTCGTTCCACGGCGTCTCCGACGTCGATCCGCCAGGTCATGCGGGCACGATCGGCGGCCTTCTCGAGCATGGAGGCCAGTCGCGCGCAGAGCACCCGGTACTCGAGGTCGACGGCTGCGAACGTCGCCACGTCCACCGACGGGACCTCGGTCGTGACGAGCTCCCAGGGGAGCGGTGGGACCGGCGGGACCGCCGCCGAGGCCACGATCGCCGGCGGACGCCCTCCGGCGGGGAGTCCGGGGTCGAGGTAGGAGCCCCAGCCGTCAGCGGCCGAGCAGAGGGCGTCCTTGACCGTGAAGCCCTGCGCGCTCGCCAGCTCGAGGACGGCGTCGGCGATCGTCCTGCCCGGTGGCTCCGCCCCGGCTCCGAACGCGTCGTCCGTGTAGACCACAGGCACGATGGCGTCGACACCCGGTGCCCGGCAGGCGAACCCGAGGGCGCGCTCCGCGGCGGCGTCCGCCACCTGACGTTCGACGTCCGTTCCGGCCGGCAGGTGCACCTGGAGTGCGCCGCGGCTGTGACGGCCCGCGAACAGGACGACGACGAGACTCGATCTCGGAGTGCTTCCGACGAGTCCGGGGATGAGGGCGAGGAGGTCTTCGGCCGCGTTGGCCTGCACGATGTGGTTCATGGAGCCAGCCTCCGTCGAACCCGGGTCCGACTGTCCGGCAGGCGTCACGGATGTGGAGCGGATGCTGTCGCGGCCGCACTGTGCAGCGCGGTCGCCGCGGAGTAGAGTGTGCTCGTCAGACTCCGCAGCACGGGGGTCGTTGCTCGAAAAAAGGGCGATAGCGCGGCCAGCACCGGCGAGACACACACGGAATCCCATCCGTCCACGTTCTCGAAGGTCTCCCATGTCCGAACACGCTTCGTCGACCGTTCCCACGTCGACCCGCTCCTCCACCGTCTCCGCCCGGGTGGCACAGGCACTCAGCCGCCATATCTCCGAGGTGTTCGGCGTCATGGGCAACGGCAACGCGCACCTCCTCGACGCACTCGCCGCGACCACGACCCGCTTCACCGCCATGCGTCACGAGGCCGGGGGCGTCGCCGCAGCCGACGCCTACGCCCGCGCCGGCGGCGGTCTCGCTGCCGCGACCGCGACCTACGGAGCCGGATTCACCAACACCCTAACGCCCCTCGCGGAGGCGGTGATGGCCCAGATCCCGCTGGTCCTCGTCGTCGGTGACGCCCCGACCACCGGGGCCCGCCCCTGGGACGTCGACCAGTTCCAGATCGCCGCCGGGCTCGGTGCACCGACCTTCACCGTCGGCCGTGACGACGCAACCGCGACCACGCTCCGTGCCATCGAGCACGCCGTCCACCGCCGGACCGCGGTCGTGCTCGCGATCCCCTACGACCTCGCCGCCGTGGCGTCCGACGAGCCGCTGCGGGCGGACGGCACACCGCACCACCCGGCACTCGTCCGGCCGTCCCGCGTGGAGCCCGTCGCGCGGCGCCTGGACACCGCCGCCGCCGCTCTGCGCGGCGCACACCGTCCGCTCATCCTGGCCGGGCGTGGAGCCTGGCTGGCCGACGCCGGCCCGGTCCTCGGTGAGCTCGCGGAGCTGCTCGACGCCCACACCGCGACCACGGCGCTCGGACGCGGGCTCTTCGGTTCCAGCCCCCGTGATCTCGGGGTGGCCGGCGGCTTCGCGACGGAGCACGCCGCGAGGCGTATCGCCGAAGCGGACGTCGTGCTCGTCGTCGGCGCCGGCCTCAACCAGTTCACGATGCGGTTCGGCGAGGCCTTCTCCCCCGATGCGCACGTCATCCAGGTCGACCTCGCCGACGCCCCGACGAACGCCAGGGTCGACGAGCTCATCCACGGTGACGCGGCCCTCGCAGCCGCAGGTCTCCTGGAACGGCTCTCCGACGGTGCGGGGTCCGGATGGGTCACGTCGGCCGGTCACGCCCGCCCAGCACCGCACCTCGACCGCGACCCGGGTGACGGCTCGCCCGGCGACGGACTGTGCGCCGACGGGCGCCTCGACCCGCGCAGCCTCGCGCATCGACTGGACGAGCTGCTCCCGGCCGACCGCACGGTCGTGCAGGACGGCGGCCACTTCATCGGCTGGGCGCCGATGTACTTCGACATCCCCTCCCCCGACCGCCTCGTCATGGTCGGGACGGCCTACCAGTCGATCGGGCTCGGGTTCCCGAGCGCAGTCGGTGCCGCGGCGGCCGGGCACACGGGCACCACCGTCCTCTGCACCGGCGACGGCGGCGGCCTCATGGCGCTCCCCGACCTCGACACCGTCATCCGCACGGTGCCGAGCGGCGTGATCGTGGTCTTCAACGACGCCGCCTATGGAGCCGAGATCCACCAGTACGGCTCGCGAGGACTCGACCGGGCCCCGATGCTCATCGACGAGGTCGACTTCGCCGCCCTCGCGCGGGCGTTGGGTGGCCAGGGCGTGACGATCGACACGCTCGCGGACCTCGACGGACTCACCGACTGGGTCCACGCAGGGGCGCAGGGGATCCTGCTGCTCGACTGCCGCATCTCCACGAGCGTCGTCGCCCCGTACCTCTCCGAGATGATGCACCAGGGACCACGACCGGTGGCCGTCTACTGAGCCTGCGCCGCGCCACCGCGGGTATCGTTGACGGGTGCTTCCTCAGCCTGCCCCGACCGCACCCACCTACGTCATGTCGACGGACGGCATCCGGATCGCGACGTACCTCCACGAACCGGCTCCCGGCACAGGCGACCTCGGTACGATCTTCGCGGTGCACGGCTTCGCCTCGAGCGCCGGCCTCAACTGGGACCTCGCCGGGTGGACGCGCACACTGACGCGTGCCGGGTACCGCCTGCTGAGCCTCGACCAACGCGGTCACGGAGCCTCCGACAAACCGACGGATCCCGCCGCATACCGACTCGACATCCTCGTCGACGACGTCCTGTCCGTCCTCGACGGCTACGGCGTCGACGAGCCGCACTACCTCGGGTATTCGCTGGGCTCCCGGGTGGGTTGGCGGTTGGGCGTCCGACACCCGGACCGTGTGCGTTCCCTCAGCCTCGGCGGTCTCCCCGAGGGCGACTCGCTCCGCGACTTCGACCTGGAGTCGGCCCGTCGCCATGTCAGGACCGGGACGACGATCGCGCACGCCCTGACCGACACCTACGTGACGATGGCAGAGGGCGTCCCGGGCAACGACGTGGAGGCCCTCATCGCCCTGGTGGAAGGCCTCCGCGGAGGACCCCAGCCGAGCACGGCCGAGGTGCCGCCGCTGCCGATGCTGCTCGTGACCGGAGACGACGACGCGGTCGCCGCCGGCAGTCGGCGGCTCGCCGAAGCCGCCGGTGCCCGCTACGTGGGGCTGCCCGGCCGGGAGCACTTCAACGCGGTCTCGTCGCGAGCGTTCAAGGACGCTGTGCTGGCGTTCCTCGCCGAGCAGGGGTAACCGGTCGCGTCCGCCTCGGTCAGGCCGCGTGCCGGTGCTCGACACGACCCTTCGCGAGCTTCGACGGCCACCAGATGGCGCTCCCGATGTCGTGGCTGAGGGCTGGGACGAGCAGCGTCCGGACGATGATCGTGTCGAGGAGGACCCCGAACGCCACGATGAACGCGATCTGCGCGAGGAAGAGGATCGGGATGACGCCCAGCGCCGCGAACGTGGCCGCGAGCACGAGGCCGGCCGAGGTGATCACGCCGCCCGTGATCGCCAGCCCCCGCAGCACGCCGGCCCTCGTCCCGACCCGCAGCGACTCCTCGCGGACCCTCGTCATGAGGAAGATGTTGTAGTCGATCCCGAGCGCCACGAGGAAGACGAAGCCGTAGAGCGGCACACTCGGGTCCGCGCCCGGGAACCCGAGCACGTGGTCGAACACGAGCGCGGAGACCCCGAGGGCCGCAGCGAAGGACACCACCACGCTGAGGATCAGCAGGACCGGGGCGAGCACCGAGCGGAGCAGCAGCATGAGGATGAGGAGGATGACGGCGAGCACCACCGGGATGATGAGGTTCCGGTCGTGGATGGACGCGTCGTTCGAGTCGATGGCGGTCGCCGTGACGCCGCCGACCGGCGTGTGGGTGCCGACCTCGGCGTCGAGGGTCGAGCGCAGCTGTCGCACGCTCTCCTCCGCCGTCGCGGAGTCCGGTGCCGCATCGAGCGTCGCCTGGAGAACAACGCGGCCGTCGTCGACCGTCGGTTCGGCGGACGCCACCGGGGTCCCCGGCGGCCCCGCGGCGGGAGCCGTGAACACCGCCTCCCCGTCGCTCACCGTCGCATCCGCGGTGCCCGTCGCGGCGTCGCTCGACAGCACCTGGACGCTGTCGAGACCGTCAGCCTCCTCGAGGATCCCGATGACCTGCGCGGCATCGCCCTCTTGCGTGAGGACGTACACGGGGCTCGCCGAGCCGGCCGGGAAGTGCTCACCGAGGGCGGCCTGACCGTCACGGGCCTCGGACGTGCCGAGGATGAGGTCGCTCTGGGCGACGCCGTCCGCCTTGAGCTGGAAGACCCCGAGGCTCGCGACCAGGAGGAGCAGGGTGCTCCCGATCCAGACGACGCGCGCGTGTCGGGAGATGAGACGGGCGATCCCACCCCACAGACCGGTGGTCGGCACGGCGGTGCCGTCGGTCGATGAGGCGCGCACCCGGTGCTCGCTCCCGTATTTCGGGCGCAGCGGCCAGAACGAGGTGCGACCGCAGGCCAGCAGGAGCGCGGGGAGGAAGGTGAGCGCCGCGAGGACCGAGAAGACGATCCCGATCGAGGCGACCGGCCCGAGCGCCTTGTTCGAGTTCAGGTCGCTGAGCAGCAGGCAGAGCAGTCCGGCGATGACGGTGCCGCCCGACGCGACGATCGGCTCGAACGATCCACGGAGCGCAGCCCACGTCGCATCCCACCGCCGCTCATGGTCGCGGAGGGCCTCCCGGTACCGCGAGACGTACAGCAGCGAGTAGTCGGTCGCCGCACCGATCACGAGGATGAAGAGGATGCCCTGCACCTGGCCGTTCAGCAGGACGACGCCGGCCTTCGCGAGCCACCACACGGTGAGGAGAGCGGTGCAGAGGGCGAACAACGAGGTGCCGAGCACGAGGAACGGGAGGACCGGCGAGCGGTACACGACGATGAGGATGAGGAAGACGGCGCCGAGCGCGGTCAGGAGGAGGATGCCGTCGATGCCGGCGAAGGCGTCGGTGAGGTCGGCGGTGAACCCCGCCGGTCCGGTGACGAAGACGTCGAGGCCGGCCGGGGCCGCTTCGGCGAGCTGTGCACGGATGGCCTCGACGACGTCGCCGACCTCCGCGTCGCCGCTGATCGGGACGAAGACCTCGACCGCGGCGCCGTCCTCGGAGGGGATGGCCGGAGAGACGCCGTCGGCGACGCCCTCGGTGGAGGAGAGGGCTGAGAGCTCGTCGTCGATCGCCGCCCGGTCCTCGTCGGTGATCCCGCCGTCGCGGACGAACAGCACGAGGGCCGGGATGTCGTCGCCCTCTCGGAACCCGTCGAGTGCTGTCTGCACCTCCGTCGCGTCCGCGCTCGCGGGGAGGAAACTCGTCTGGTCGTTGGTCGCGACCTCGCTCACCTTCCCGAAGTACGGACCGCCGACGCCGGCGGCCGTGAGCCAGAGGAGGATGAGGACCGCGGGGAGCACGACCCGCAGCCACCGCGGCGCACCCGCGCGGTTCCGCCGCTGCGTCCGGGTGTCCGCGTCCGTCCGCGTTCCGCCGTGTCGTCCGTGCGTCATGCGCGCGCCCCGTTCTCGCCCTGCTCGAAATAATATGCAGCTAGCTTACTATCTGCGTCGGGTACCCGGCGACGGAGTTCAGGCGGGGACGACGACTCCCCCGGCCTCGGCGATCTCGGCGAGCGCCGCATCCCCGGCGGCCTGGTCGACGGGCGCGACGAGACCGGCGAGGACGCGGACCTGCAGGCCATGCTCGATGGCGTCGAGGGCGCTGACCCGGACGCAGTAGTCCGTCGCGAGGCCGACGACGTCGACGTCGGTGATGCCCTCCTCGGCGAGGACCTCCCCGAGGGCCCGTCCCTCCGGCGTCACGCCCTCGAAGATCGAGTACCCGTGGGCACCCTGGCCCTTGCGGATGTGGGTGTCGACGCTCTTGGTGTCGAGCGCGTGGTGGTACTCGGCGCCGGCACTCCCCGCGACGCAGTGCACCGGCCAGTTCGTCTCGTAGTCGGGCTCACCCGTCGCGAAGTGACCGCCGTTGTCGCCCTCGGCGTCGTGCCAGTCACGTGAGGCGAACACGTGCACGTACTCGTCGCCGTGCTCGGCCAGCAGCCGCGTGATCCCCGCGGCGACGGCCTCGCCGCCGTCCACACCGAGCGCACCGCCCTCGGTGAAGTCGTTCTGTACGTCGATGATGAAGAGCGCGCGCGCCACGATGCCTCCGGGTTGTCGTCGTCCCGCCTCGGTGGAAGTGGGTTCCATCGAGGGTAACGCCGGGGAACCGACCGGGTGAGGTGGTTGCGCCGCGGTGACTCAGAGGCGACGTGCGCGTTCCTTGCGGCGATCGAAGAACTGCAGACCGATGTTGACACCCATCAGGACCGTGCCGAGCAGCATGGACACGAGCCCGGCGATGCGGAACCCGACGGGCAGCTCCAGGAGCAGCGCGAAGACGATCCCGAGCACGATGAGCGCGGCACCCGCGGAGAACAACACCAGATACTTCATGCCCCAACGGTACCGGCTGAGCGACGACCCCCGGACGGGACCGCGACCTAGGGTGGAGACATGAACCGTCTCCCTCGTCGCGCGCAGCTGCTCATCGCGGCGGGCGCCGCCGTCCTGCTCACGGTCACCGCCGCCGGCTGCTCCACCTTCCCGAGTGGTGCGAGCTCCGACACCGGACCGACCCATTCAGCGGGCGGGTTCCCCACGGACGTCGTCTTCGACTACCAGCTCGGCGGCGGCTACGAACCGGCGGCAGGGGTGGGCGGCGTCGCGCGCGACAGCACCGACTCCCCCGACCCCGACCGGTACTCCATCTGCTACGTCAACGGGTTCCAGAGCCAGCCGGCCGATCGCGAGGCATGGCTGGCCGAGCCCGACCTGGTCCTCACCGACGACACCGGTGAACCGATCATCGACGAGAACTGGCCCGACGAACTCATCTTCGACCTCTCCACCGACGACCGTCGTGCGCGCATCGCCGAGCGGGTCGGTGCGAGCATCACCCGCTGCGCTGAGGCGGGCTTCGACGCCGTCGAGATCGACAACCTCGACTCGTACACCCGGTCCGACGGTCGACTCACCGTGGAGGACGCGATCGCCCTCGCCACCCGGTACGCCGACCTCGCCCACGATGCCGGCCTCCTCATCGGGCAGAAGAACGCCGCCGAGCTCGGCACACGTGGTCGGGACGACGTCGGGTTCGACTTCGCCGTCACGGAGGAGTGCCACCGCTTCGACGAGTGCGCAACCTACACCGAGGTGTACGGAGGCGCCGTGCTGGACATCGAGTACACCGACGACCTGCGCGGCACCTTCGACGAGGTGTGCGCCGATCCGCAGGTCCCGTTCTCCACGATCCTGCGGGACCGCGACCTCACGCCGTCGGACGACCCCGACCACGTGTTCGAGGCCTGCGCTCCGTAGGCACCTCCCGTGCATCCGCTCCGGGGCAGGAGCCCCCGCAGCGGGGCATCCTGCTGTGGGGATCCCCGGCGCTCAGGCATATCCAGCAGGTGTCGGTACCGTGGAGGCATGATCCGGATCCACGACGCATGAACCTGGAGCAGCTGGAGGCGGTCGTCGCCGTCGTCGACTACGGCTCCTACGCCGCAGCGGCCGACGTCCTCCGGATCTCGCAGCCCTCGCTCACGAGACGCATCCAACGCTGCGAGACAGACCTCGGGCTCGCGCTCTTCACTCGGGTGGGTCGGCGCATGCAGGTCACCGATGCCGGCCGGTCCGTGCTCGGTCCGGCGAGACGGATGCTCCAGGAGGCGAAGGGGCTCCGCGCGCTCGCCGACGCGCAGCAGGCGCTCACCGCCGGCACGCTCCGGATCGGTGCACTCCCCTCGCTCGTCGCGACCCACGTCCCGGAACTCGTCGCCCGGTTCCACGCCGCGCACCCAGACGTCCGCATCGAGGTCACGGGTTCCGTCGACTCCGCCGAACTGCTCGAAGCCGTCGACCTCGGGCGCATCGACCTCGGTGTCGCCGATGTGGCCACCGCCGGCCCAGGTGTCGAGGTGCGGCTCCTGGAGGAACAGCGGTTCGCGATCGTCCTCCCCGGCCTGATGACCGTCGCCGAGCGCGAGGCCGGCCACACGCCGCCGACCATCACCGGCGACGAGCTGGCTGCGCACACCCTGGTGACCCTCCCGCGCGGGACGTCGATGCGCGCTGTGACCGACGAGGCCTACGCCCGCTTCGGTGTGCAGCCACCGCGGGTGATCGTGACCACCCAGCGCGACGCGCTCACACGGTTCGCGACCGCCGGTGTCGGGCTGACCGTGGTCCCCGAGCGGCTCGCCGACTGGGCGGCGGCGAACGGCGCCCGGGTACGCCGGTTCCCGACACCGGTCACGAGGGACATCGGCCTGCTCGTCCGCCACGACAGCCTCGGGACACCCGCCGTGAGTGCCTTCCTCCGCTTGGCGGAGCGGGTCCCACCCGGGGTCTGACGACGCCCCTCGTCAGCCGCAGAGGTCCGCGGCGGCGTTGCGGGACTCGACCTCGACGGGCGCCGGCGCGGCAGGCGGGGTCAGCGAGCCGAAGTCGTCACCGATGACGAGCACGACGTCTTCCTCGTCCGGCCCCGGTTCGCCGCTCACGACGACCGTGATCCCCAGCTCCTGGGCGAGGGAGGCGGCCGTCGCCCGAGCCGCGTCCGAGTCGCGCGCGAGCAGGACCGTCACCGGGGTGTCCGTCTCCGCGTCACCGATCGACGCGACGGTGTAGCCGAGGGCGGTCAGTCGGTCGGCCGTCGCCGTCGCGACCCCGTTCGTCTGCGAGCCGTTGAGGACGCTGACCGCCTCGACCCGCACCGGTTCGACCGGGGCGACCGGCTCCGCCGGGGACGCGTCAGCGACTCCCGCGATCGGCACCGGGACATCGGCGGCGAGGCTCGAGAAGACGATCGCCGCGTCATCGCTCGGGACGACCCGGTTGGCGTCCGACGGTGCCTCGGTCCACGGCATCGTCAGGAAGGTGATGGCCGACGCCGGCACCTGTGAGACCCGGTGCGCGAGTGAGGTCAGGCTCGCGAGATCGCCGAGCGCGGTGTCGACGGTGAGCGAGGAGGTGACCGCGTCCAGGAAGCGGATGAGGCGGTCCGGCCGGGTGAGCACCTCGGCACTCAGCGCCCGCTGCACGATCGCGGACATCACCATCTGCTGGTTGCCGAGGCGCGAGATGTCACTGCCGTCACCCACCGCGTGCCGGGTGCGGGCGAGCGCGAGCGCCTGCGTCCCGTCGATGACCTGTGCTCCGGCGGGCAGCGCGAGGTTCGAATAGGGGTCCTCCATGTCCGCCGGCAGACACACGGCCAGCCCGTCCATGCCGTTGACGATCGCCTGGAAGCCGCTGAAGTCGAGCTCGATGAAATGGTCGATCGGCACACCGGTCATCGCCTGCACCGCGGCGACCGAGCAGGCGGCACCGGAGTTCAACGCAGCGTTCACCATGCCGTAGTCGTCGGGCGTCCCCCGCCCGGTGTCCGTGCACATCGACAGGTCGGTCAGCGTGTCACGCGGAATCTGCATCGCGTCGATCCGTGTGTTGCCCTCGGAGAGGTGCACGAGCACCATCGCGTCGCTGCGCTTGGTACCGGTGTCCTCGCCGTAGTCGCCGACCTCGAGGTCACGGCTGTCGGAGCCGAGGAGCAGGACGTTGATCGCCGGGTCCGGTGCGCCTGGCTCCGCAGGCTCGGTCGAACGCCCGGTCGGGGCGGCGATGGCCTCCGAGCTGAGGTTGCCCTGCAGCCGCAGTGCGAGCGCACCGACGCCCCCGAGGAGCGCGAGCACGAGGCCGCCTGCGATGCCGGCGATGAGGCGCCGACGGCGGACCCGCGCGCTCACCCCACCGCCGTGACGGCGAGCGTGGGCGGCACGTGGACGGACGGGTGCCTCGGGGAGATCGGGTCTGCGCATCGTCCCAGTGCACCAAGCGTCGAAGCGGCGGACAAGCAGCCTGCCCGGTGCGACTCATACGCGGCGCGCATGCGTCGGAGGATCAGCTCACGGGCGAGGCGACCTCCGAGCCACGCAGTCCGGGCACCGCACGCTTACCGAACTGGCCGGTGACGACCAGGATGAGCGCCGTCGCTGCGAGGAGGATCCAGCCCGGCCAGCCGAGCAGGGTGCCGAACACACTGCCGGTGTCCTGCATCGACGTCGGGCTGGCGAACAGCAGCAGTGCCCCGACGGCGGCGTTCACCGCGCCGTGGGCGATCACCGCCGGCCACACCGAGGCGGAGCGGAGCCGCAACCAGCCGATGAGGACGCCGAGCAGCATGCACCAGCCCACCATCAGGAGCAGGCCGAGCACGTCGGTCCGCTGGTAGTTGTAGCCGAGGAGGATGAGCGGTGCGTGCCACACGCCCCAGATCGCCCCGGACAGCAGGAGGGCGGGCCAGGTGCCGAGCGGCAGGAGGTTCGGCAGCAACCAGCCGCGCCAGCCGAGTTCCTCCCCGAACGCGGACAGCGATGCCACCAGGACGCCGAGGGGCAGGGTGAGGAGCTGGACCAGGGCGACCGTGGTGAGGTCGTCCCGCCCGAGTTCGCCGGCGCCCGAGGCGGTCATGATGGCGGCCAGACCGGACAGGCCGACGAGGTCGAGCTCGATGAGCCCCATGGCCTGCCCGAGCAGCATGGAGCAGAACGCGAGGACGGGGAACCCGACGAGCGCCGCCGCGCAGAGCCCGAGGGTCCGGCCGAGGGGGCGCAGCGGCGCGAGTCCGAGCAGCCGCGGGATGCTCCTCGGCCGGGCGACGAACAGCACCACGACGAGCGCGGCGATGGTCGGGGTGTACATCATGCCGAGGGCGATGAGCTGGAACCAGGGGTTCGCGAGTCCCTCACCCGACAGCCACAGCGGCGCGGCGACGAGCCAGGCGAGGCCCACGGCGAGCACGGTGAAGACCGTGACGGCGACCCACGGGACCCTGGTGGGCAGGATCGGGGCCAGCTCGCGGTTGCGCCGGCGCTGGCGGTCCGCCGCCGACTCCGGCTGCTGCGCGAGCACGGCGCGCCCGGCGGCACCGATCACCGGAGCCGCGGCCGGTGCTGGTGCCGGCGATCCGTCGGCGAGCGGCGCCCGGATCGGTCCAGGCGCGGGCTGTCCGATCGGCGCCCAGCCGCCCTCGGTCGGTGTGTCGTCCGGTCGCTGCATGTGATCCCCCGTGGTCGCGAACAGCTTCCCACGCTACGGAGCGACGGCACGGGGCGCATCCGCCGCCCGGGGGATCACGCGGTGAGGTGACAGCCGCAGGACTCCCGCAGGAGGAGCCCGACGGGGACGACGGTGCTGCGCTCGTGCTCGCCGTCCGCGTCACCGAAGCGGGCGAGCGCCCGGGTGGCGGCCAGGCGGCCCAGGCGTGCCGGGTCCTGTTCGATGACGCTGACCGCCGGATCGAGCTGGTCGGCCATCGGGAAGTCACCGAAGCCGAGCGAGGCGATCGCCCGTGAGCGCAGCGCGGGGACGAGCGCCATCGTCACGCGCGCGTTCGCCGAGAACAGGGCCGTCGGTGGGGAGGCGAGGGCGAGGAGAGCGTCGACCACGGCGGCGGCCGGTCCGCGGTCCGTCGCGTCGAGGCTGACGAGGGCGTCGTCGAGGTCGATCCCGCTCTCGGCGAGCGCCGAACGGTAGCCCTCGAGCCGGCGACGGGTGCTCGGCGGGTGTGCCGAGTCGGCGATGAAGGCGACCCGGGTGTGCCCGTGCTCGAGCAGGTGCCTCGTCGCGAGGTAGGCGCCGCGGTGGTCGTCCTCGACGAAGCTGTCGGCGTCGAGTCCACCGGGGGCGCGGTCGACGAACACGATGGGCGTGTGCTCGGCCCACGGCGCGAGCCACGACTGGTCCTCCGCGACGGGCGCGAGGACGAGCCCCATGAGCTGTGACCGGAGCAGCGAGTCGAGCACGGCACGCTCGCGCGCCGGGTCGTCGCCGATGCTCGTGACGAGGGTGGT
Source organism: Plantibacter sp. lyk4-40-MEA-4 (assembly GCF_030209415.1). Lineage (NCBI taxonomy): Bacteria > Bacillati > Actinomycetota > Actinomycetes > Micrococcales > Microbacteriaceae > Plantibacter > Plantibacter sp. lyk4-40-MEA-4. The sequence continues at coordinate 20,552 of NZ_JARVSA010000007.1, read as the reverse complement.
GATGCCCGAGACGGAACAGACCTCCTCGACGGCGCGGACGACCGCGGCGAAGAAGGGGTCGACGACGTCCGGGACCGCGACGCCGACGGAGGAGGACCGCCCGGCGCGGAAGGTGCGCGCCAGGACGTTCGGGACGTAGTTCAGCTCCCGCATGGCCGATTCGACCCGCGACCGCGTCTCGGGGAGCACGTGCGGGTCGTCGTTGAACACGCGGGAGACCGTCTTCGAGCTCACCCCGGCGAGGGACGCCACGTCCTGCATCGTGGCCATGGCTGCTCCTCGGGTGGTTCCACCTGCGTGGCGTGGTCGGATCGGACTGGTTCGCGGGCGGCGACCGAGGACGCCGCCCGCGATCCGTCAGCGACCGGCGAGCGCGGTCTCGATGACCTGCTCGAGCTCACGGAGGCGAGGCAGCGCACGGTTCGTGAGCAGTTCCTCACGCTTCGCCGACGAGATCGAAAGGCTATCCTTCCACAGCGAACGACCGGCCATCGCGCCGCCGGCACCGTTCTCGACCGCGGTGCGGACCTGGCCGACGAAGGTCTCGTGGTCGACGCCGGCGGACAGCACGGCCCACGGCACACCGGCGGCGGCCTCGGTCACGGCTGCGGCGGCCTCTGCGGAGCCCGGGTACTGGAGCTTCAGGACCTTGGAACCGGCGGCGACGGAGATCTCCGCGGCGCCGCGCACGAGCTCGGGGAAGATCTCGGCGTAGGCCTCGTCGCTCTCGCCGTCGAGCTGGTAGACGAGGATCTCGACGATGAGCAGCACGCCCTCGGCGGTGCACTCCTCCACGAGGCGGGCGATCTCGTCGATGACGACCTGCTCGGCCTCCTGCTGGTCGGAGCGCAGGTAGAAGAGCATCTTGGCGGCGTCGCCACCGAGTTCGCGGACCCGACGGGCGTCCATGCCGGGAACGTACTTTGTCCGGCGCAGACCGTTCTCGGTGTCGAATCCCGAGGAGTCCATGCCGACGACGAGACCGGTCGTGCGGGAGAGGGTGCGCTCGTCGACGACGAGCGGGAGGGCGACCTCCGGGTCGAGGAGGATGGCGGGTGCGTGGTTGCCGAGGAACCGGACGAGGTCGCTCTTGGCCTCGGCGAGTTCGTCACGGCTGATGCCGGCCGCGCCGTTCGGGGCGTCGGTCATGACGGCCTTCATGCCGTTGCGCTGGTCGCCGGCGACGATGAGCATGCCACCGCCCGGGGTGCTGATCGTGGCCATGGCGCGGCGTTCGAGCGTCGTCAGCTCGTTGGTCCTGGTGGCTACTGCGTTCATGAGGTGCTCCTTGTGCTTCGGATGGGGTCTGGTCCCGGCAGCGGTCGCGCCGGCGAGGATCGGTCTGAGTGGTCGGGTGGTCGGTCAGGGATGTGATCGGGAGGTGGCGGGTTCGAGGAGGGCCCCGGCGAAGACGGCTGCGCCGTATGCCGTGTCCTGAGACCGGTGCGACACCTGCACGCCGGGCAGGACGGCCGCTCGGGCGCGTTGCACGGACCGCATGCCGGCCCAGCCGCCGGTGAGCAGCGCCGAGGTGGCCGGGGCGACCTCGCGGTCCATCGCCGCGATGAGCACGGCGAGTTCGTCGTTGCCGTGCCGGAGCACCGCTTCGAAGATCTCGGCCGGTCCCGCGCCGTCGGCACGGACCGTGAGCTTGAGGACGCCGTCGTCGTTCCGGGCGCCCGCGACCGAGACGTCGCCGTCGCCGAGCAGCCCGCCCGCCGGGAGCGCCATGACCTCGTCGTCCAGGCGGTCGCGCCCTGCGCGGTCGGTCACCCCGACGAGCTGGAGGGTGCGACGCATGAGCAGACCGGTCTTGACGCCGGCGACGAGCACCCAGGTGCCCGGCACGACGTGACGGACGCAGTTGATGAACACCTCGGCGAGCCGCTCGCGGGCGGCGAACGGGAGTGGTTCGTCGAGGCGTCGCAGCAGGACCTCGGCCGTGCCCATCGACACGTGGTAGCGCTCGGCGGGGAACGAGCCGGTGGAGACGGCCGACACGAGGTGGTCGTGGCCGGCGACGGTCAGGGCAGCACCGGAGAAGACCGCCGGCACCCACTGGCTGCTCGCGGTGCCGAGCGGGGCACCGGCGTCGGTGAACGGCGGGAGGAACGACGCGTCGACGCCGAGGTGGTCGAGCAGTTCGGGCCACGGTTCACCGGTGTCCTGATCGAGCAGGCCGGTGCGCGACGAGAGCGAGTACTCGGCGGCCTCCTCGCCGCCGAGGGCCGCGACGAGGTACTCCGGCAGGTTGAGCCAGCGCGTCCCGGCGAGGTCGAGTCCGGCGTCACGGAGGTGGAGGAGCTTGATGACCGAGACCTGCACGCCGAGCGGCAGGCCGGTCCGACCGGCGAACTGCTCCGCGATCTCGGCGGGGAGGGCCGCGAGCTGTTCGGCGCCGCGCGGATCGAACCAGGCGATGGCGGGCGCGACGGGCCGGCCGACGGCGTCGAGGACGATCCCGGACTCCCCCATGCCGGAGACGGCGAGCGCCCGAACCCGTGCGGCCGGCCCGAACCGGTCGACGAGTTCCGCACCGACGTGGTCGAGGAGCTCCCGGACGGTGGCGATGAGGGACGCCGCCTCCATCACGGTCGTGCCGCCTGGACCGGCGAGCCACGGGGTGGGCAGCTGGTGGATGAGGACCTCGGCACCGTCGGCGTCGGTCACGAGGATCTTGACGCCGGTGCTGCCGAGGTCGAGGCCGGCGACGAGTCGATCCGAGGCCACGGAGGTGACGGCGGTCGAGTCGAGGTTCGCAGCAGGGTGCACGGCGGTGTCCGTTCAGGTTCCGACGTCCGTGTCGGCTTCCGACGATGACTCCATGTCATCGATGTCATGGCGAGCATACCTCGTTCATGTCATCGATGACATACCCCAGCGCGAATTCTTCGGAAACCGGGAATGTGATGGTGACGGAGGCCGGTGGGCTCAGTCGCCGAAGTCGTCGGCCGCGGGCTCGAAGACGATCTCGAGGTCGACTTCGAACGACTCCCCGGGCTCCACGATCCGGCCCGCCTTCCCGCGATCCGGACCGGCCGCGTGACTCGGCCAGCAGGTGCCGGGTTCGATGCCGAGGGCGTACGACCCCGCGGCCGTGCTCCGCCACACCGTGAGGAACGGCAACTGCTCCGGTCGGAACCGGACCGTGACCGTGCCGGCCTCGCCCGAGAGGGTCGCGATGGACCAGCCGTCGGGCCCGGCGACCGCGTCGAGGGCGTCGACCTGCTCGTCGGCGGCCGGCTCGGGCTCGCCGATCACCCGCCGCCAGCCGCCACCGTCCTGGCGTTCGGATACCGCCCCGCCGGGGACGTCGGCCTCGGCCGCCACGACGGCACCGCCGTGCAGCACCGGCCAGCCGAGGTTCACGTGGTAGAGCAGGCGCACCGGCTCTGCGACGAACCCCTCGTTCCGGACGACGTCGTGCAGGCGGATCCGCGCGACGCCGACCTCGGCTCGGATGCTGCGGGTCACCGTGAGGTTCTGCTGGAACACGGCGCCCTCGCGGAGCAGGCCGTCGACGAGGAGCTCGTACCGACCCGCCGCGGTCCATCGCCCCTCGCGGCGGGTGAGGGTCGCCGGGATGCGATGCGCCCGACCGTGCATCCCACCGTCCGCCTCCGCGGCCAGGCCGACCGCGGTGAGCCCGCAGGTCGTCAGCAGGCCGCCCTGCCAGCGGCGGGCCCAGCTCTCGGCCTCCGGAGCGGTCGTCGGTGCGACGAACGACACGACCTCGCCGTTCCAGGAGGCCTCGCCGAGGTCGAGGAACTGGTCGACCTCGACCGTGACCTCGAGTCCGCCGAGGTGGCGCAGCTCGACCTGGCGCCGGCCCGTCGACGGCCCGTCGTCGACGCGGACTGCACGCGGAGCCCACGCACGCTCGACCGCACCGGATCGGGCCTCGACGAAGCGTCGACGCCGTGCGCCCCACACGGCGTCGCGGTCGGCCTGGTCGTCAGGCGTCTGTTCGGGCGGCGTCGTCGTCATTGGGGGTCCTCGGGTCGGTGCGGTCGGGTCGGTATGGTCGGGTCGGTGTGGTCGGGTCGAACGGTTCGGCGGGTGGGGCCTGCTCAGAGCGCGGTGTAGCCGCCGTCGATGACGAGGCTCTGGCCCGTGAGGTACGAGGAGGCGTCGGACGCGAGCAGCAGGACGAGCCCGTGGAGGTCCTCCGGCTGCCCCATCCGGCCCGCCGGGATGTCCGCGGTCCACTCGGCGGCGAGGTCGGGGTTCGCCTCGGTGAACTCGCGGGTCATGTCCGAGAGGAAGTACCCGGGGGCGATCGCGTTGACCCGGACGCCGGAGGGTGCCCACTCGACCGCGAGCGACGACGCGAGGTGACTGACCGCCGCCTTCGACGCGTTGTAGGAGGCCTGGAACTGCGGCTGGTTCACGATGAACGCCGACATCGACGAGATGAAGACCGCCGAGGCGGGCCGGCCCGCGGCGATGGCTCGACGGGCGAAGGACTGCGCGGCGAAGAAGGTGCCGTCGAGGTTCACGGCGAGCACCTTCCGCCAGGTGTCCGCCGGCACGTCGACGCTGTCACCCCAGATGGTGATGCCCGCCGCGGTCACGAGCAGCGACGGCACGCCGAGCTCGGCCTCGGCAGCGGCGAAGGCGGCCTCGACGGCGGCGGCGTCGGTGACGTCGACCGCATGCGCCGAGGTGCGGACACCGTACTCGGACGCCAACCGCTCGGCCGACTCGTGGACGGTCGGCAGGAGGTCGAGCAACGCCACCTGGACGCCCTGCGCGGCGAGCGCCGTGGCGATCGAGTAGCCGAGCCCGCGGGCCCCGCCGGTGATGACGGCCGTACGGCCGTGGAGGTCAGCGAACATGTGTGGTCCTTCGATCGGGGCGGGCTGGTGGAGGTGTCGGCGGGCGACGCGAGTCGCTCAGATCTCCTGGTCGGTGGGCAGGACGACGAGGTCGCGGATGGTGACGTGTCGGGGTCTCGTGAGCATGAAGAGCACGGCGTCGGCGACGTCCTCGGAGCGGATGCCGGTGCGTGCGGCGATCTGCTCCTCCACGTCTGAAGCCCCCTCGGCGATCCCCCACAGCTCGTTGAGCACGACGCCGGGCGCGACCGCGCCCATCCGCACCCCGGATCCGACGAGGTTCCGCCGGGTGGTGTGGACGAACGACTGCATGGCGTGTTTCGTCGCGGAGTAGACGGGCTCCCAGTGGATGTCCTGGTGACCGGACACCGAGCTCGTCACCAGGACGTCGCCCGCACCCTGCTCGACGAGGTGCGGCAGCGCTGCGCGAACCGTCGCCATCGCTCCGAGGACGTTGACGCCGACGAGCTCCTCGATCGCGGTCATCGGGGTGTCGACGACGTCACCACCGACGTAGAGGCCCGCGTTGGCGAGGACGATGTCGAGGCGTCCGAAGGCGGCGAGCGCCAGCGCGACGGCCTGCTCGGACACGGCGGGGTCGGCGAGGTCGCCCGCCAGGAAGACGCTCGGTGTCGGCAGGGCGTCGGCGACGGCCGAGAGTCGCTCGGTGGAGCGTCCCACGAGGACCGTGCGCACCCCGGCAGCGGCGAGCGCCTGGGCGTACGAGCGGCCGATGCCCGAGGACGCTCCGGTGATGATCGCGACCTGCCCGGTGAGGTCGGTGGCGAAGGTCGGCTGGCTCATGTCGTGGTCCTTCCGTGCGCCGTCCCGGCGCGGTCGGTCGTGGATTCCTGTGCGGCGAGCGCGGCTCGACGCAGCACTTCGTCGGGTCTCGTGTCGATGCGTGCGACGGCCTCGTCGCTCAGGTACACCGGCCCGCCGGCGGCGAGTGCTCCGAGCAGCACCTGTGCGACCTTCACGGCCATCTCGGTGATCCGGAGGACCTCGGCCGCACTCGAACCGAGGGCGAACATCCCGTGGTTCTGCAGGTACACGACCTTCGGCACCCGGCCGGTCGTGGCGAGCTGCCCACGAAGCATGCGGCGGACCGCGCGGGCGAGCTCGAGTCCGGGGTCGACGTAGGGCACGAGCAGCGGGTCGGTGCCGAGGACCACGATCTGGTCGGGGAAGAGCGAACCGCGGGTCAGGGCGTCGGCCGACGGCGAGCAGAGCAGGGCGTTGACCGGCACGGGGTGGGTGTGGCCGACCGCGACGACGCCGGGCAGGTCGAGGCAGACGGCATGGAGGATCGCCTCCACCGAGGGGCGCCGACCGTTCCCCGCGAGCGCCGCGGCATCGAACAGCGCGGCCACCTCGGCGTCCCCGCCCGCGTGCGAGTCGACGAGGTCGAGCACCGGTCCGATCGCGAGACGGACCGCGTCGTCGGCGGTCGCCACGGCCATGGACGCGCCGCTCGCCTTCACGAGCATCGCCCGAGCACCGTCCTCCGGCAGGAGCAGGGAGGTGTTGCCCTCGGCCAGGAGCGCCCACGCCCGATCAGGACGCCCGAGGTCGCGCGAGAAGGCGACGAAGCGGTCGAGGAGGTCCGTCTCGGTCTCCGGCTGGTGGGTGCGGTCGGTCATGTCGGTGTCCGCTCATGGTCATGGTCATGGTCGTGATCGTCCTGGCCGTGCCGGTAGACCGCGTCCAGCGACGGCGCGTGACCGGCCGCGACGACTTGCACGGCCAGGTTGCCGAGCGCCGAAGCCTCCGCCGGGCCGGCGGTGACCGGAAGACCGGTCCGTGCCGCCGTGCGGGCACACAGGAGCCGGTTGCGCGATCCGCCGCCGACGATGCGGACCGAACGGATCGTCACCCCGGTGATCGCCTCGCAGGCCCGGACCGTCTCGGCGTAGGCGACCGCGAGGCTCTCGACCACGCTGCGCACGGTGTCGCTCCGTCCGCCCGGTGGACGCTGTCCGGTCTCCCGGCAAAGCGTCGCGATGCGTCCCGGCATGTCCCCCGGCACGAGCAGCCGTGGGTCGGCGACGTCGAACACGGCGGGCGTGACGTCCGTGGCCGCGTCTGTTTCTGCCTCCGACACGTCCGCCACGAGTTCGACGAGGTCGACCGCGCTCCCGTCCTCTGCGGACCAGGCGCGGGCGCACTCCGTGAGCAGCCACATCCCCGCCAGGTTGCGGAGGAGCAGGGAGGATCCGGCGGCACCGGCCTCGTTCGTGAAGCCGGCGTCCCGCGCGTGCTCCGTGAGCACCGGCGCCGGCAGGCACACCCCGACGAGGGACCAGCTGCCGCTCGAGACGAGGAGCTCCGCGCCGTCCGGGCGGGCGAAGGCGAGTGCGGACGCGGTGTCGTGCTCCGCGACGCGGTGGACGGGGATCGGCAGGCTCGACCCGAGACGCGCGGTGACCTCCGGCGTCGTCGGGCCGGCGACCGTCCCCGGTGCGACCACCGGCGGGAAGTCGAAGCCGTCGAGACCCCAGCGACGGATGAGCTCCGCCGCCCAGTCGCCGGTGCCCTGATCGAGCAGCTGCGTCGTCGAGGCGATCGTGCGCTCCGCTCCGACGACGCCTGTGAGCAGCCACACCCAGAGGTCCGGGACGAGCAACACGGTCGGGCGATCGCCGTCGGCTCGGCGGACGTCGAGCTCCTCGGCGCGGGACCGCAGCTGGTAGGAGGTGTTGATGGTCTGCTCCAGCACGCCGGTCACCGCGTAGGCCGTCGCGGCGTCGACGAGCACGGCGGCACGGGCCGGACCGTCGGCGTCGGCGCCGCGGTGATGCGGCACGGTCGGGAACGCGGTACCGCTGCCGACGCCCACGAGCGCGATGTCGACGCCCCAGCTGTCGACCCCGATCCCGTCGAGCACACCGCCCGCGGCCGCTGCGATCCGGACGGCCTCCGCGAGCCCGACGAGGGTCTCCTCGAACAGGCGCTCCGCATCCCACCGGAGTCGACCGTCCTGCGTGATCGGGCCGTTGGCGAACCGGTGCACCTCGGTGAGCGCCAAGCGGCCGTCGGCCCAGCGGCCGAGCATGACGCGACCGCTCGACGCACCGAGGTCCACGGCGGCGTGGAAGCGTGGAACGGCCTGATCGATCATGGCGTCGTCGTCTCGTCGCGTGGCGGCGTGGCCGGTTCGCTCAGCGGTGTCGTCGGGTCGGGGTCCTGGACGGCGACCGGTGTGGTCAGCGCCTCGAGGGAGGTGAGGATGGTCGTCGCGCTCGACACGGCGAGCGCACCCCAGGCGGCGGCCGACGCGACCGCGGCCGCCGGGTCGTCCCGGCCGTCCTCGCCGTGGAGTCCGACGAGGAATCCGGCCAACGAGGCGTCGCCGGCACCGGCGGTGTTCACGACCGTGGCTGCGACGTGCGCGTGCCACAGCCCTGCCGTGGTGCGGAGGAGCGCCCCGTCTGCCCCCATGCTCACGTAGACGAGGTCGCAGCCGGCACGGTGCAGTTCGTCGGCGGCGGAGGCGACATCGCCGATCGTCAGCAGCTCACGGCCGGTGAGCTCGGCGAGCTCGTGCACGTTCGGCTTGAGCAGGTGGACGAGGTCGAGGTTTGCGACGGCGGTCTCGAGCGCCGCACCCGCGGTGTCGACGGCCACGCGCGCTCCCCGGTCACCAGCCTGACGGAGCAACTGGATGATGTCGACGGGGCCGGTGCCGCCCTGGACCGTCGGGATCGTGCCGGAGAGGACGAGCCAGTCCGCCCCGATCCGGTCGATCTCCGTGCCGGAGGTGGCGACGACGGCGGCCCAGTCCTCGGCACGCAGCGGGATCGCCGGTTCGTTGACCTTGGTCGTTCCGGTCGCGGCGTCGAGGATGGTCGTGTTCACCCGCGTCCGACCGTCGGTCGGGACGACGGCGAGTAACGTCCGGAGCGCCGGGTCGTCGGCGAGGATCCGTCCGTCCGCACCCATCGGCACCACCGCACGGACCGGGAGCGGCGAGAGGGTGACCGCCCGCGCGACGTTGACGCCCTTCCCGCTCAGCTCGGTGGACACGCCCACCGCCCGGTTGACGTCGCCGAGTCGGAGCCCGTCGACGCGATAGGTCTGGTCGATCGCGGCCGCCGGCGTGACCGTCACGATGCCGCTCATGCGTCCGCCCCGACCGTCTCGACGCGAACGCCGGTCGAGCGGAGGCTGTCGAGGGTCGGTTCGTCGACGCCCTGATGCACCACCGCCACGTCGAGACGGGTGGCCGGGACGGAGGCCGCGAGGCCGTCGGCGCCGAACGTCGCCGGGTCGGCCAGGAGGATCGCCGTGGAGGCGAGTTCGACCGCGGCCGCGACGACCGCCGCCTCCTCCGGCGAGGCGTGGAGCAGTCGGCCGTCCGCGGAGACGCCGAGCGCCTCGACGACCGCGACGTCGAGGCGGAGGCCGGCGAGCTGCTCGCGCGCCCAGGCACCGGTGAGGACGCCGCGCCCGTCCGCCGTTCCGCCGACGAGGTGGACGACGGCCGCTTCCTCGGCAGCGGCCGCGGCCAGGGCGACCGGCACCGAAGCGGTCACGATGACGGTCCCGGCGGTCGTCGCGAGGCCCCCGGCGAGCGCTTCGCAGGCTGAGCCCGCGCCGAGGAAGACCGCTGAGCCCGGGTCGACCAGGGTCAGCGCCCGCGCGGCGAGCGTACCGGACACCCCGGAGTCCTGGCCCGGGTCGAGGTCGGTGCGCACCGCCCCGCCGTGCGCGCGGCGGAGGCGTCCGTCGAGTTCGAGCACGCGGAGGTCGCGCCGGATCGTCTCCTCGGTCACGCCGAGGTCCACTGCGAGCACGCCGACCTCGACCCGCCCGTCCTGGTCGAGTCGGGTGAGGATCTCCCGACGCCGGTCGTCCACCGGACTGGACGCGGCCGTCCCGCGGCCGCCGACGGACGCGCTCATCGTTCCACCCCGGCACGGTCGTCGCGTTCCGACGCCGGATCGTCCGGGCTCGACTCCTCAGCCCGTCGTCGCCACCAGGGGACGAGGGCATCGACGAGCTCGTCGAACGCGGTTCCGACCCCCGCCCAGTACGCCGCCGAGGCGTCCGTCGGCAGGACGGCGGGTGCGTGTCGGACGACGTCGTGCTGGGCCTGTTCCACCGACGGCAGGAGTCCGGTGGCGACCCCGGCGACGATCGCGGCGCCGAGGGCTCCGGCCTCCTCCGAGTCGACGACCGTCACGGGCGCCCGGAGGGCGTTGGCCACGAGTTGCACGTACAGCGGCGACCGCGCGAGGCCGCCGCCGAGGACGATCGGCTCGTCCCACCGGAACCGTTCACCGAGCGCCCGGGTGTGCCAACGGTGCATGAGCACGATGCCCTCGAGGGCTCCGCGCAGCACGTGTGCCCTCGTGTGCCAGTCGCGGACGCCGGCGAGCGTGGCAGAAGCCTCGGCGCCGAGTGGGGAGTCCGATTGGAAGGGCAGGACGAGCGGCACCTGCTCCTCCGGAGGGAGTGCTGCGGCCTCGGCGATCAGCGCGTCGCGGCCGGTGGCGTCGGTCACGCCCAGGAGCCGGAGCGTCCAGTCGAAGGAGGGTGATGCCGTCGCCGAGGTGGACATCGCGATCCGCAGGTCCGGGGTGATCGAGAGGCGGGACTGCCACCGCGGGTCCACGTCGGGCTGGGTCGTCGTCACGCCGTTGGTGCTGAACGAGCCGGCCACGAGGGCGAGCCGCCCGGGGACGAGTGCTCCCATGCCGATCGACGAGGCCTGCACGTCGTGGAGTCCCGACACGACCGGCGTCCCGGCGACGAGGCCCGTGACCGCGGCGGCCGCCGGCAGCACCGACCCGACGATCGTGCCGCTCGGGTTGATCGGCGGCAGCAGACGGAGCAGTTCGGCGGGCAGGCCGTAGGCGTCGAGGACCTCGGCGCTCCAGGTGGCGGTCCCGACGTCCAGGAAGGAGGCGCAGGCGTCGGAGTAGTCGGTGGAGATCTCGCCGGTGAGCCGCAGGCGGACCACGTCCTTGCAGAAGAGCATCGCGTCTGCCTGCTGGACACGCTCCGGGTCGTGGCGGAGCAGCCAGCGGAGGAGGCTGCCGGCGGCACCCGGCGTCGGCAGCTGTCCGGAGCGTTCGAGCACCACGCGCAGCCGGTCGGGATCGGAGGCGAGTTCGGCGGCCTCGACGTGCGCCCGGGAGTCCATCGCCGTGATGGCCGGGCCGACCGGCGCTCCGGCGGCGGTCACGAGGTGCAGGCCGTCGCCGTGGCCGGTGATCCCGACGGCGGCGACCAGGCTCGGGTCGACACCCGACGTCGCCATCACCTCCGACACCGCGTCGGCGACTGCGGCCCAGAGGGCGTCCTGCGACCGCTCGGCGTGCCGGGCGACGGGGCGGTCGACGGGACTCGCGCGCCGAGCGACGGCGACCGGGTGCAACCGCTCGTCGTGCAGGACGGCCTTGACGGCGGTCTGCCCGACGTCGATCCCGAGCAGGAACCGCGACCCCGACTCGTGGGGTGCGCTGTGCGGCCCGTGCTCAGCCATCGGCGGCCTTCCGTTCGTCGTCATCGTCGTCGTCGGGTGCGCCCGATCATGTTGATCTTTGCACCGATCCCACCGAATCGGAAGGGATATCGGACAGATTCGGATACGCTGGCCAGACCGGACGGAGCAGTCATGTACCCAGCAGAGCGTCACGCCGCGATCCTCGCGGGTGCCCGCGACGGCGACGGCGCCCTGTCGGTCGCCGAGCTGAGCAGCCGACTCGGCGTCACGCCGGAGACCATCCGTCGCGACCTCGCGGTACTCGAGCGACAGGGGCTCATCCGCCGCCACCATGGTGGCGCGGTCCTCGCCCGGCGACCCGCGTTCGAGCCCAGCCTCCAACGACGCCGCGAAGGCGAGCGCATCGAGCGCGCCGCCGTCGCGCGGCTCGTCGTCGAGCAGCTCCCCGAGGAGGGAGTGGTCCTCCTCGACTCCGGTGCGATGACCCTCGAGGTCGCCGCACTCCTCCCCCACGCCAGCCGACTCCTCGTGGTGACGAACAGCCTGCCGATCGTCGCCCTGCTCGGTGGCCGGCCGCGACTCACCGTGCTCGCCCTGCCGGGGCGGGTCCGCGCCGTCACCCAGGCGACCGTCGGCGCGTGGACCGTCGAACGGCTGTCGGGGCTCCACGCCGACGTCGCCGTCCTGGGCGCCAACGGGGTGGGGCTCACCTCGGGCGCCACGACGACCCTGCCCGAGGAAGCCGAGGTGAAGCGGGCGATGCTCGACATCTCCAGACGACGCATCCTCGCCGTCACCGCCGCGAAGTTCGGCACCACCTCGTTCCACCGAGCCGCGGGACTCGACGAGTTCGACCAGATCGTGACCGACGACGGGCTCGACCCGGACACCGTCGACGCACTCGCCGCAAGCGGTCCCGAGCTGCTGCTGGCCACCACCTGACCATCCCCACCGGCACCGGGTCGATCGTCCCGCGTGCACCCCGAGAGGAACCACCATGACGCTCGCCTCCACCGCCGCGCTCCTCGACGCGCAGCGCGCCGTCCTCGCCTTCAACGTCATCCAGCTCGAACACGGCGAGGCCATCCTCCGCGGCGCCGAGCTCGCGGGCCGGGGTGTGATCCTGCAGGTGTCCGAGAACGCGGCGAGGTACCACGGCGGCCTCGCGCCGATCGGGCTCGCGAGTCTGGAGCTCGCCCGCGAGGCCGGCACCGCGACCGCCGTGCACCTCGACCACGCCGAGGACGAGACGCTCGTCGACGAGGCGGTGCGTCTCGGTTTCACCTCGGTCATGTTCGACGCGGCCACCCTCCCCGACGAGGAGAACCGCGAGCGCACCGCAGTGGTCGCCCGCGCGGCTCAGGCGCAGGGCGTGTGGGTCGAGGCGGAACTCGGGGCGATCGGCGGCAAGGGTGGCGCACACACACCCGGCGTCCGGACCGACCCCGGTGAGGCTGCGGCGTTCGTCGCGGGCACCGGCGTCGACGGCCTCGCGGTCGCGGTCGGCAGCTCGCACGCGATGACGTCGCGGAGCGCGACCCTGGACTTCGGCCTCATCCGCGAACTCGCGTCGGCCGTCCCCGTCCCGCTCGTCCTGCACGGTTCGAGCGGCGTGAGCGACGAGGACCTCGTGCGGGCGGTGGACGCGGGCATGCGCAAGATCAACATCTCGACCCACATCAACGGCGTCTACACCCGAGCCGTCCGTGAGCGCCTCGACGCGGACCCGTCGCTCGTCGACCCGCGGAAGTACCTCGGCCCGGCACGCGACGCCGTCGCCGCCGAGGTCGCGCGGCTCCTCACCCTCGTCGCCTAGGACTCGTCGCCGGCCCGACCGTCAGTCGATCGAGTCGTTCACAACCAGTGGACGATGTCCGGGTCCAGGCAGACCCCGCCGAGGCCCTCGGTGGTGATGACGCCGTCCGCGAACCGGATCACCACGGCCGGTCCCTCCATCCGCACGTACTCGGCCCGGAGCCCGATTCGGAACGGGACGTCGGTCGACGCGGTGACCGCACGGCTCGCGCGTTCGGGGACCGTGATGACCAGGCGGTGGGCTCGCCCCGCCGCATCGACGACCTCGGCCTCGATCCGTCCCGGAGCATCGTCGGACAGCCGGCGCACCGCGGTCGCCGCGACGATCACCTGGGTCATGTCGCGATTCTCGCACCCCGTGGAGGGTGGCGTCGAGGCGGAGCTACCGGACACAGCGCGACGGCGCCGGAGCTCGATGCTCCGACGCCGTCGCGGTCTGGTGATGCGGAGTGGCCGGAAGGCCTAGCCGCACTTGGACTGGTAGACGGCATCCTTCGCGTCGCCGTCGACGTTGTCCTTGGTGATGATGGTGAAGCCGGTCTGGATCTTGGCCTCGACCTTGTCGCCGTTCAGCGCAGCGATCGCCTGGGCGACACCGTCGGAACCGATGGTGGCCGGCTCCTGAGCGACGAGCGCCTGGACGGTGCCCTCCTTCAGCTGCTTGACCTGGGCGGGACCCGCGTCGAACCCGACGATGGTGACCGAGTCCTCCTTGCCGGCCTGCTTGACACCGGTCGCGGAACCTTCGGCCGCGAACAGGTTCGCTGCGAAGATGCCCACGATGTCGGGGTCCTTCTGGAGCGCCGCGGTCACGATCTCGGCAGCCGTGGACGGCTCGTTGTGGCTGTACTGCACGCCGAGGTCGGTGAACTTGTCATCGCCCTTGACCGCTTCCTGGAAGCCCTCGGCACGGGCGTCCGTGGTCGAGATGCCGGGGTCGACCGAGACCACGAGGACCTTGCCGCCCTCAGGGTGCGCTTCCTTGATCGCGTCGAACGCCGCGGCGCCGCCGCCCTTGTTGTCGCTCGAGATCTGCGAGACCGCGAACGACGGGTCGTCGACGGTGGTGTCGACGAGGACGACCTTGATGCCCGCGTCGGCCGCAGCCTTCAGCGGGGCCTCCATGGCCTTCACGTCGGTCGGGGCGACCAGGATCGCGTCCGGCTTCGAGGCGACGACCGAGTCGACGAGCGGCTTCTGCAGCGTCGGGTCGAACTTCTCCGGACCCTGGGTCGTGACCGTCGCGCCGGCATCCTTCGCCGCCGATTCGATACCGCACTGCATCGAGATGTAGAACTCGTCGCCTGCGACGCCCTGGATGAACGCGATCTTGTAGCCGTCGGAACCTGCGCCTGCGCTGCTGCCGCCCGAGCTCGCGCCACCGGAACACCCGGTGAGCATGAGGCCTGCCGACGCGCCGAGCGCGAGGACTCCGAGAACTGACTTCTTCCACTTCATTGTGATTTCCCGTTTCTCTTGAACTGCTGGACTACTGGGATGGTGCGGGGGGGGTGTTGATCTGTGTAGGGGCTATTTCTTCTTCCTGCTGACGAGGGCTCGCCAGAAGCTCGTGGATCCACCGCGGGCTGCGGAGGAACGGCGGACCTGGTCGACGTAGACGGCCAGGATGAGGACGGCGCCGACCGCGACCTGCTGCCAGAAGGGCTGCACGCCGGTGATGACGAAGCCGTTCTGGAGGACGGCGGGGATGAACAGACCGACGACGGTGCCGAAGATCGTCCCGTAGCCGCCGAAGAGCGAGGTGCCACCGATGACGACCGCGGCGATGACGTTCAGGTTGGTCTGCGACTGACCGGCGATCGCGGTGGTGCCGAACTGCGACAGCGACAGGATGCCGGCGAGACCCGCGAGGCCACCCGAGATCGCGTAGATGCGGATGAGGTGACGGTCGACCTTCACGCCGACGCGTCGTGCCGCCTCCTCGCTCGAGCCCACCGCGTAGGTGTACAGGCCGAACTTCGTCTTGTGGAGGACGAGCGCACCGATGATGACGACGACGAGGGCGATGACCGAGATGATCGGGACTGCGCCGAAGATGTTGCCGTACCCGATCGAGTCGGTGAGGACCGACGGCACCTCGCGGATGTCGACGCCGCCGGTGAGGATCTGGGCGAGACCGAGCGCCATGCCGAGGCTACCGAGGGTGACGATCAGCGGCGGCACCTTCGCTTTGGAGATGAGGATGCCGTTGAACGTACCCCAGAGGATGCCGACGCCGATCGACACGAGGATGCCGACGATCGCGGTCCCCCAGTCGTCGCCGCCCATGGCCCGCATCGTCGTCGCGGACACGACGCCCGAGAAGACGAGGACGGAGCCGATCGAGAGGTCGATGCCGGAGGTGATGATGACGTAGGTCATGCCGACGCCGAGCACCGCGAGGATGGAGGCGTTCTGCACGACGAGCCGCAGGTTGGACAGCTGCGCGAAGGTGTCGGGTGCGATCGCGGAGAAGATCGCGATGACGACGAGGAGGACGATGAAGATCTGGAAGGCCTGAGCCTTGAAGAGCTTCTTGATCGGGGTCTCCCGGTCCTTCGCCGTCTCGATGGCGGTCGTCTCCGGCCCCATCTCGGCCTGCTTCACCGCGCTCATGCGACGTTCCTCGTGCTGGCACCGGTCATGAGACCGACGAGTTCTTCCATGTTCGTGTCCTTCGTGTCGACCGTCGCCGCGCGGTGGCCGAGCCGCAGCACCTGCACGCGGTCGGACACCTCCATGACGTGCGGCATCGAGTGGCTGATGAAGACGACCGCGATGCCCTTGTCGCGAACGCGGCGGATCGTCTCGAGCACGTTCTTCGTCTGACGGACGCCGAGGGCGGCCGTCGGTTCGTCGAGGAAGACGACCTTGTTGGCCCAGTGCACCGCACGGGCGATGGCGATCGCCTGGCGCTGCCCGCCGGACATCGCGCCCACCGGGTCGGTGAGCGAACGGACGGTCGCGCCGAGTTCGTCGAAGGCGTGACGCGACTGCTTGCTCATCTCCTTGACGTTCATGAGGCCGAGCAGGCCGCCGAGGCCGGGCCGCATGATCTCGCGGCCGAGGTAGACGTTCTGCACGGGGTCGAGGTGGGGCGCGAGTGCGAGGTCCTGGTAGACCGTCTCGATGCCGAGCGCACTCGACTGCATGGGCGAGGTGAGCGTGATCGGTTCGCCTTCGAACTTGATCACGCCGCTGTCGACCGCGAGGTTGCCGGAGAGTGCCTTGACCAGGGTGGACTTGCCCGCCCCGTTGTCGCCGATGAGGGCGGTGACCTCGCCGGGGTAGACCTCGAAGTCCGCTTCGTCGAGGGCGCGGACGTGCCCGAACTGCCGGGTGAGGCCTCTGGCCTCCAAGACGGGAGTCGTCATGTCGTTCTCGTTCCTTTCCAGCCGGCCCCGGTGGACGGGTCCGGCGTGTGGTGGCTGTCGTACCGCCGCTCGGGGCGGTGGTGTGTGGTGCGCTGCTGCGTGATCGTGGGTCCTGCGTCGAGGGGTGGCGTCATCGGATGCCTCCCGATGCGAGGGTCGCCGGCCAGCCCGCACCGGGGCCGGCGGCGAGCACGGTGGCCGAGCCGCTGACGGTCCACGGCCCGAACCCGGCCGGGACGGCGAAGACCTCTCCGGCGGAGAACTCGACGGCCTCGGCGCCGGTCTCAGCGACCAGTGCGCCTGCGCCGGTGAGCGCGAGGGCCACCGAGAAGCCGGCGTCCACGGGCGCGCTGCCGTCGGTGCCGGGCGCCACGGCGAAGAGCTGGAAGTAGGGGTCGGCGGCCGCGGGCAACAACGAGACCGGCGCATCCGTCCGGGCGTCGAGCTCGTGCAGCACGACGAGGTGTTCGATCTCGGACTGCGGGAGCGCCTTCGTCGACACCGCGCCCATCACGGTCTCGAACCCGAGGCCGAGGTGGGACTCGTCGCGCGTCGAGGTCGTGACCGACCACTCCAGGAGGATGGAGAGGTCGGTCGGTTCCTGCACCTCCGCGAGGAAGATGCCGCCGTCGATCGCGTGGGCCGTGCCGGCCGGCACGAGGATGCCCATGCCGCGCTCGACGACGATCCGGTTCATGTGCGACAGCATCCACTCGCTGTCCTGGGCGTCGCGACGGCGGTCGAGTTCGTCGGGATCGACGTCCTCGCTCCATCCGAGGTGGACCGCCGAGCCGGGCTCGGCGTCGAGGATGAACCAGGCCTCCGTCTTGCCGTAGGCGCAGTCGAGGTGGGAGGCGGCGAACGCCCGGTCCGGGTGGACGTGGACGGGGAGCCGCTGACGGGCATCGAGCAGCTTGACGAGGATGCCGGTGTCGGCGGCGTCGGTGCCGTGGTCCTGTCCAGCCCCGGTCCACAGCTCGGGGTCGGCCGCGACGAGGTCTCGGAGGAGGACGCCGTCGACGGTGCGGGCGAGGCCGATGGCGCCGCCGGGCTCCTGGTCGGCGCGGCTCACGGTCGCTCCGAGCCACTCCTCCGGCTGGAAATCGCTCTGCTGCTCGATACCGCGCAGGCCGGCGATGCGGTCGCCGCCGCGGTAGAAGTGTTCGATGAGGTTCGGCGCGAGTCGCGTCGGCTGGGCGAGCCTCGTGGGCTGGGTCGTGCTCATGCTGCTGGTCCTCCGACCATGCTCGTGGTGGACGCGGTGCGTGCGTCCACGGTGTGACGCGGTGCCGGGCCTGGGATCTCTCCGGAACCACGCGACACCAGGGAGGTCGGGACGACCCACTCGCGCGGTTCGTCGGCCGGTGATTCGCGCAGTTCGAGGAGTCGCTCGATCGCAGCGGTGCCGATGACGAATGGATCCTGGTTGATGCAGCTGACGGCCGGCCGCAGGACGTCGGCGAGGGTGAAGTCGCCGAACGCGATGTGCGCCGTCTCCTCGCGCCCGATGCGGTGCAGGGAGCTCGTCAGACCGATCGCCGCCTTCGCGTTCGACGCGAAGAACGCGGTGGGCGGGTCCTCGAGCCCGAGCAGGCGCTCCGTCTCGGCGGCGTAGTCGAGCGAGCCGTCGATGGTCCAGGAGACGAGTGACGGGTCGAGGTCGATGCCGGCCTCGGCCAGGACGTCGGTGTAGCCCTGGTAGCGCCGACGGATGGTGAGGAAGCGTTCGTCCCGGTCGTAGAAGGCGATGCGGGTGTGGCCGAGCTCGACGAACTGGCGGATCGCGAGCTGGGTGGCGGCGTAGTCGTCGACCACGACGCTGTCGAAGGCGGCGAGCGGACGGTCGACGGCCACGACGGGTGTCACGTTCCGGAACGCCTCGAGGTAGGGCAGCTCCGCGGCGACCGGGGCGATGATGACGCCGGCGACCTGGTGGCCGGCGATGAACCCGGTCAGCTGGTCGCGCTCGCGCCCCTCGTCGAGCCCGGTGCTCGCCACGAGGACGCTCAGGCCCTCCTTGAGCGCGCGGGCCTCGATGGCGCTCACGAGCGAGGCGAAGAACGGGTCGGCGAGCGAGTCGATGAGGACGCCGATCGCGCCGCCGGTGCCGGACTTCAGCGAGCGGGCGGCCGTGTTGGGCACGTACCCGAGGCGATCGATCGCCTCGAGCACGCGGCTTCGGGTCTCGGGGTGCACGGACGGTTCGCCGTTCACCACCCGCGAGACGGTCTTGATGCTGACGCCGGACTGCGCAGCCACATCCTTGATCCCGGGCGGCCGCATCAGCGGGTGCCCCTGACGGGAAGCGGAACGGGTCCGACGTCGCCGCCGGTCCGGAGCGATGGGACGTGCACACGTGTCCGGATCGGACTGGTCGCGGTGATCGCGGGGTTGCAGGTGCCCATGGGCTCCACCTCCTGACAGCGTTGTCATCGGTCGGGGTGGTGCAGCTGCAGAACCCCGTCGTTCCTTCGTGCGCCTATACTGACCGCAGACCGACAACGTTGTCAAGCAACGTTGTCTGAAAGAGATCAAATTCATTTGGAACTTGCATCGAAGAGGCGTTCAGCCCCCTCGGATGCGGGTCGCCATCCCGGAGTCATCGAGGAGTCAGCGTGATCGTCGTCGTCGCAGGAGCAGCCGGAAGCGGCAAGACCACCCTCGGACGTGAGCTCGCCCGGGCCCTCCGACTCCCGCTCCTCGACCTCGACACCATCACCAATCCGTTGCTCGACGGTCTCGGTCCGGTGACCGATCCCGACGGTGCCGAGCCGCTCCACTGGAACGACGCGAAGTTGCGCCCGACCATGCGTCCGGCACGGTACGCGGCCCTCCGAGCGGTCCTCGCCGACCAGCGCGACAGCGGTGTCGGCGCGGTGCTCGTCGCACCCTTCACCGCGGAGCTCCGCGGCGGCGCCGAATGGGACGCGCTCGTCGAGGCGGCAGGGGTCGCCCCGAAGGTCGTCTGGCTGCACGCCGATGCCGCCACGCTCGCAGCCCGCCGGGCCGAACGCGGTGCCGAGCGGGACACGCACATCGTGGACCCGTCGACCGACACCCCACCCGCCATCGAGCACCTGTCGATCGAAGCGGCGTTGTCCACCTCGCAGCAGCTCGCCGCCGTCCAACGCGCGCTCGGCCTCGGACGAACCATCGAGGCCTCCGCACCGATCTTCGACCAGGTCTTCGCCGCCGGACTCTTCGACCTCGACGGGACCCTCATCGACTCGACGCCGGCCGTGAACCGGTCATGGGCGCAGCTCGCCCGCGAATACGGTCTCGAGGGCGACCTGCTCGCCGCGGGACACGGCCAGCCCGCCGCCCAGGTGCTCGCCGCGATCTTCCCGCCCGAGCAGGTCGCCGAAGCACTCGCACGGATCATCGAGATCGAGGCCGACGAGGTCGCCGACGTCATCGCGCTCCCAGGGGCGGCGGAGGCACTGGCGGCGCTCGGCGACGACGCGAAGGCGATCGTCACGAGTGGCACGAGGCTCATCGCCGGCAACCGGATCACGGCCGCCGGGCTCGTGCGGCCGGAGGTCGTCGTGACCTTCGACGACGTCACGAAGGGCAAGCCGGACCCCGAACCGTTCCTGCTCGGCCGCACCCGGCTGGGCATGGAGTCGCAGCCGTGCGTCGTGTTCGAGGACGCACCGGCCGGGCTCGCCGCAGCGCGTGCCGCCGGCTGCTGGACGGTCGGCATCGCCGGGACGCACGAGGCACACGAACTCGATGCGGACCTCGTGATCGACGGCCTCTTCCAGCTGCGGCTCGAGCCGGTCGCCGAGGGCGGGTTCCGGCTCGTCCCGGCGTCACTCGACTGAGCAGCGCCCTCTGAGCGCGTCGGAACAGCCCGAGGCTGTCGATGCCCTTCAGTAACCGCGGAACCCCGTTCCCTGAGCTTGTCGAAGGGCCCACGAGCAACCTTCCCCACCGCACCTCGAGCACCGAGGACACACGTTCCCTGAGCCTGTCGAGGGGCCTCCCCGCACCTTTACAGACTCCGCGACCACCTACGGTCCCTGAGCCTGTCGAAGGGCACCCCGAGCAAGCATCAACTGTAGGATAAATACG
>NZ_JARVSA010000011.1:0-250629 GCF_030209415.1 Plantibacter sp. lyk4-40-MEA-4 | reverse complement strand
GATCGGATGCTCCTGCCTTTGGCCATCACGACCGCCCTGCAGGGCAACTTCTCTATCTTACATCTTCCCGGCTTGTTGTCAACTCGGCGTTTCAGCCGATCTGCGAACAGAGTCATGCTGAGCACGAGTGACACCAGGAAGAAGTCATCCAACCGAGACTTGAAACGGTAACATCGAAATGTTCTCGCTTTTGGCTGGGGATTGTCCCCGCTTGAGGCCGAGAAGCTCTTCCGCTTCCCGCACCTTTGGGGTGACGAGTGATTACTCTACGTGTGTCTCGGGATCGTGGCAAATTCCGCTTGCATCCCGGGCGTGTCGCCCGGAAACACGCGGTTTTCGCCGAGGCGGCCGCGAACGGCGCGGCGCGGGGTCACTGCGCGACACCGGTGCCGGCACACCAAGACAGGTCGAAGCCGGCCTGCGTCCCGACCACCTTGCCGGTGCGGGCGTCGACCACCTCGATCTCGGGACCGTTCGGCATCGGGGCGTTGGCGTACCCGTCGAATCCGGCCTTCGCGAAGTCGGGGACGACGACGACCGCGACGTACTCCGCGTTCGGGCTCGCGCACAACGACCAGATGACGGCGCCCGCGTCGGGTCGATAGAGCTCGGCGGTCGCGCCGTCCTTGATCGCCAGTACCCGCTGCTCCGTGGTTCCGGCGGCACGGTCGTAGTCGGCGTAGATCCTGGCCGACAGGGACTCGGACAGTGCGACGAGTTGTCCGGGGATCTCGGTGGGTGCCACCGAGGGCAGGACGAACGGTTCGCTCTTCCCCGTCGCGAGATCGAGCACGACAACACCGTCGACCTGCTCGATGACGACCTTGGTGGTGCCCGGGATGTAGCTCGAGATGAGTGAGGCCCGGCCGAGCAGCACCGGATCGGTCGTCGCAGCAGGATCGAGCAGCTCGAGCGAGTTGTCCACCGTGCGGACGAGCATCGAGGAGGTCCGGGGCACGAACGACCACTCCGCCGCCTGGACCGCAGCCCCGTCGATCCCGCCGACCCGGGCGGCCTCCGTGGGTTTCCCCTGCCGCAGCTCGAACGAGTACAGCGTGAGGTTGTCGCCCCCATCGCGGCCGAACGACTGTTCGGTGAACAGGAACCCCACCCGACTCTGCGCCGGAGCGGTCTGCAATGAGGTGATCATCCCGCCCATCGGGAGGGCCACCTCCTGGGTACTCCCGTCGGTCGTGTCCACCACCACGATGCGACCGAGCCCGCTCGTCTCCTGCTCCACGACGATCAGGGAGTCGCCGATCGTCGCGAACTCCTGGATCTTCGCGGCTTCGTACGCGGTCTCGGGTTCACCACCGCCGATCGAGAGCCGCACGATCCGGTCGTCCGCCTTCGTCGCCGCCGAGCCGCCGTCCTCGACCGGACTCCTCACGAGCGAGAACCCCTCGACGGGCGGCGTCGAGAACGACGTCGTGAGCGTGGCAGCCGGGCCGCCACCCGGCGCGGTGACCCCGTCGACCGTGATCCGGTAGTCCGTCGCATAGGCGAGCGGCTCGGGGAACACCAGCGTGATGCCGCCGGCCCCGGTACTGACGTCGAAGTCGGCTGCCGGCTCGATCCGCACCCGGTCCGACCCGAGATCGGCGATCGGTTGATTCACCGCCAGGACCACACGCTGGCCCCAGGACTCCACGAGTCCGGTCGGGTCGACCACCGTGCGGACGAGCTTCGGCCCCTGGGTCAGACCGACGACGGCCGCACCGCCGCCGATGACGACGAGCGCGATCAGCACGATCGCGACCAGTCGGCCGAAACCGCTCCGGTCGCCGGCGGCCTGCGTCGATCGGCCTCGTGCAGCATCCCGGCGATCAGTAGTCATACGGGTCCGCCGGCTCCTCGACCTTGTCGACCTTCGCCGTCCCGACCACCAACGGCAGATGCGAGGCGTCGCTCGCGGTGAGCGCGCCCGAGACCTCGACCCAGTCGCCGGGCTTGAGCTGTTGCTCCCAACCGTCGAGCTGCACGGGCACACCGACCGGCTGGGCGTCCACGGCGCAGCAGTTCACGACGAACCGCGAGACGTAGAAGACGTCGGCCGCGTCCGGATCGGCGATCACGAAACCGACCCCGGAGAAAGCGCGCCCTTCGAGGTCGGCGGGCCGCGTCGTCTGGCGCAACAGTGTCGCCCAATCCTTGATGCCGAAGGTGCTGAAGTCCGGGTTCGAGGTCAGTACCGTCTGGGCGTCCTGCCCCTGGACCTCCCCCGCGAGCGTGCCGGAGTTCACCGCGCGCTGGTCGGCTGTCGCGACCGAGAGCGTCGACGGCGGGAGCACCACCATCGCCCCGACGACCGCGAGACTGCCCACGACCGAGGCGAGCTGCAGCACCGTCCGCCCGCGACGCTTCGGCACCTCATCGACGTCCACATGGACGAGGACGCTGACGATGCCGAGAGCGACCGCGATGAGCGCCATGATGACGGTGAACACGAAGTAGCGCGGGTGGATGTAGAGCCCGAGTCGATCGGTGAGCGCGAGCCAGAGGATGCACACGGCGGCGGTGACGAGCAGGAGCACACCCCACCACCGCTGCCGGAGGCGTTCGAGCAGGGGCACGCGACGATCGCCGACCATCGACGTCTCGGCGTGCGCGTGTCCGTGGGTGGCGTTCTGATCAGGCAAGGGCGTTCACTCCGAATCCGAGGGCCGCCGAGAACAGCACGGCGACCGCGGTGATGATCACGAGGGTCCTGGTCGTGTAGGTGGTGCGCATGAGCGCGAGCATCTTGACGTCGACGACGGGGCCGAGGACGAGGAAGGCGACGATCGAACCGGGCATGAACGTCGATCCGAAGGACAGCACGAAGAAGGCGTCGACGTTCGAGCAGATCGAGACGATCACGGCGAGCGTCATCATCGCGAGCACCGACCAGACCGGGTTCGCGCCGAGGGTGACGAGCACCTCGCGTGGGACGAGGACCTGCACGGCGCCGGCCACGGCCGAACCGATGAGCAGCGCCGGCATGATCGCGCGCGCTTCTGCGACGAACTGCTGCAGGCTGCGCTCCACCTTCGTGTGGTCGTGCCCGTGCTGCTCGGTCACCTCGCAGCTGGCTTGGAAGGTCGGCGTGAGCAGCGAGCTGGGGTCGGGGTGCTTGCTGAAGAGCCACCCGATGAGGTTCGCGAGCAGGAACCCGCCGACGAGCCGGGCGACGAGGATCCCGCCATCCCAGCCGAAGGCCTGATGCGTCGTGACGATGACGATGGGGTTGAGGATCGGCGCCGCGAGCAGGAAGGTGATCGACTCCGGCACCGTGAACCCGCGCACGATGAGGCCGCGGGCGAGCGGGACGTTGCCGCACTCGCAGACCGGCAGGAACATGCCGAGCAGCGAGATGCAGGCTCGGCGGAGGATCGGCTGCGTCGGCAACCACCGCTCGAGCCAGCCGTCGGGGAGCCAGATCTGCACGAGGATCGACAGCACGATGCCGAGCACCACGAACGGCAGCGACTCCACCACCACGCTGAGCGTCAGGGTCACGAAGTCGCGCACCGCGGTGGGCGGGGTGAGCACCTCACCGAGCGGCATGAGCGCCCGGAGCACGAAGAGCCCGACCACCACGAGCAGTGCGACACCGATCAGGAGCGGTGTCCGCAGGTTCCGTGGATCACGCCCTTCCGTGCGACCCCAGTGCTCCGCGCCGTCGTCGTCGGGCGCGGTCCAGTCGTCGTCGACCCCGAGGGTGCCGGTCGTCCTGCTCACTCCGGCCTCACGCGCGCTGGGCCGCCGCCGAGCAGTTCTCGCAGAGCCCGAAGACGTCGACGACGTGCTTCGCCTCGGTGAACCCGTGCTGCGACGCGACCGACCGCGCCCAGGCCTCGACCTCGTCGGCCTCGATCTCGATGGTGAGACCACAGTTGCGGCAGATGAGGTGGTGATGGTGGGTGCCAGGCGTGCAGGCACGGTAGAGGTTCTCGCCCTCCGGCGACTGCAGGGAGTCCGCTTCGCCCTCGACCGCGAGGTCGGATAGGGCTCGATACACGGTCGCGAGCCCGATCGGCGAACCGGTGTCGCGGAGTTCGGCGTGCAGTCCCTGGGCGCTGACGAATCCGTCGTTGCCGCCGAGGGCCTCGCGGACAGCTTCTCGCTGCCAGGTGTTGCGCTTCGCCACGGGTGCTCCTGCCTGTCGCTTCAAGGGTACCCGGGAACCGCTCGGAGGACGCTCCGAAGCAGCTCCACGCGGACGCGGCGCACGGTCCACGGTCATCGCGCGACCTGGGCGTGCCGCGTCTCGCCGACAGGTGCCCGACGACCGCGTCGCCCGGACGCGGTGCGCGGCCCGACGATGCGGCAGACGAGGTAGATGAGGAAGGAGATCGTCGTGATGTAGGGGCTGATCGGGAGCGATCCACCGATGGCGAGCAGGATGCCGCCGACCGCCGAGACGAAGCCGAAGAGCATGCTCAGCACCGGGACGAGGACGGGCGACGACGACACCCGGAGCGCCGCGGCCGCGGGCGTCACGAGCAGTGCGAGGACGAGCAGCGCGCCGATGATCTGCACCGACACCGCGACCGTGAGCCCGAGCAGCACCATGAAGGCGAGCGAGACGAACCGACTCGGCACCCCGCGCGCCGCGGCGACGTCCGGATCGAGGCTGTCGAAGCTGAGGGGGCGCCAGAGGAGGAGGAGCGCGATCAGCACCACGATGCTGATGACGATGAGCAGGCCGAGCTGCGGGTCGTCGACCGACACGATCTGCCCGGTGAGGAGCCCGAACTTGTTGGCACTCCGGCCCGGATAGAGCGCGAGGAAGAGGATGCCGAGGCCGAGGCCGAACGGCATGAGCACCCCGATGATCGAGTTGCGGTCGCGGGCCTTCGAACCGAGCAGGCCGATGAGGATCGCGGCGACGAGTGAGCCCGCGAGGGACCCGACGACGACGTTGGCCCCGAACAGCAGCGCGCCGGCAGCGCCGGCGAAGGAGAGCTCGCTGATCCCGTGCACCGCGAACGCCATGTCGCGCTGCATGACGAACACGCCGATGAGGCCGCCGACGATGCCCAGGACCGCGCCGGCGATGATCGAGTTCTGCACGAGTTCGAGCAGTGCGCCGTAGTCCTGGAAGTTGAACAGGCGTCCCCAGAGGTCGTCAGTACTCATGCGCCGACCCCCACCGCACCGGTGTGCGGATCGTCGTGGTGATGGTGGCGGGTCTCGCTGTCGGGGATGCCGACCACGACGACCCGGCCATGGCTGCGGAGTACGTCGACGGGCGTGCCGTAGAGCTCAGACAGCACCTCGCTGCGGAGCACCTCGTCGGGGGTGCCCTCCCGGAATCGGCCGCCCGCGAGGTACAGGATGCGGTCGACCATGGGGAGCACCGGGTTCACGTCATGGGTGACGAAGACCACCGCGGTGTCGTGCTCGCGCCGACGACGGTCGATGAGCTCGCTGACCCCGCGCTGATGCTGGAGGTCGAGGCTGAGCAGTGGTTCGTCGCAGAGGAGGAGGATCGGGTCGTCCGCGAGCGCCTGGGCGACGCGCAGCCGCTGCTGCTCACCGCCGGACAGGGTGCCCACGGCGCCGTCGGCGTATGCGGTCGCGCCGACGGAGGCGATCAGCTCGTCGACCCGACGCTTCGTCGCCGCGGTGCGGATGGGGAGTCCGAAGCGGTGGCCGTCGACGCCGAGGGCGACGAGATCGCGACCGCGCATCGGCGTGCCGGCGGGGATGAGCTTCTGCTGCGGGATGTAGCCGATGCGGCGGTCACCCCGGTGCACCGGGCCTCCGGCGACCCTGATGGTCCCGCGGTCGAGCTGCTGCTGCCCGAGGATGGTGCGCAGCAGACTCGTCTTGCCGGAGCCGTTCGGGCCGAGCACGGCGAGGAACTCCCCCGGGCGCACCGAGAGGTCGAGACCGTCCCAGAGCGTGCGTCCGCCGAAACCGAGCTCGGCCCCGGCGAGCGCGAGGACGTCGACGGGGCCTGAGTCGTCGGTCGGACCGCTGGTCATCGATCCAGGGCGTCCGCCACGGCGTCGACGTTCTCGGTCATCCACGAGAGGTAGTCCTTGCCGTCCGGGAGGGTCTCGGTGAATGACAGCACCGGTACGCCTGCGTTCTCCGCGGCGGTCTTGACCTGTTCGGTCTCACCGCCACTCGTCTGCTCATTGTAGGCAAGCAGCGCGACCGATCCGCCGCCGAAGAGGTCGAGCGTCTCCTTGAGGACGGTCGGCGACACGTCGGTGCCCTCCTCGATCGCCTCGCTGAACGCCTCCGGGGTGCGGTTCACGAGTCCGGCGCCCTCGAGCAGGTAGAGCGGCACGGGCTCGGTGATGGCGACGCCCTCGCCGTCGTGTGCGGTCTTGATCGCGGCCTGGGCCGTCTCGATCGTGCCGAGGGACTCGGTGAAGGCCTTCGCGTTCGCGGTGTACGTGGTCGCGTTCGCGCTGTCGAGTTCGCCGAGCTCCTTGGCCAGCTCGTCGGCGAGCTTCGCCATCGTCGGGAGGCTGTACCAGACGTGCTCGTTGAAGCCCTCGATGTGGTCGTGACCGTCGTCCTCGGCGTGCGCCTCATCCGTGTGCTGCTCGTCGGCGTGGTCGTCGTCCGGGGCGAGGCCCGACAGGTCGACGACGTTCACGACCTCGACGGACTCGTTCTTGGCCGCGTCGAGGAGTGTGTCGATGAACGGGTCGTAGCCGCCACCGTTCTCGATGACGAGGTCGGCGTTCTTGATGGAGAGCTGATCCTGCGTGCTCGCCTCGTAGGAGTGCGGGTCCTGGGCGGCCGAGGAGATGAGCGAGGTCACCTCGACGTCCTTGCCGCCGATCTTCGAAGCGATGTCGCCGTACACGTTCGTCGAGGCGACGATGTTGATCTTGCCGTCGTCGGCCGCGCTCGACGCACTGCTGCCGGAGCAGCCCGCGAGGACGAGGGCGGCTGCCGGGAGGACGGCCAAGGCTGGGAGCAGGGTGCGAGCGCGCATTGATGAACCTTCTCGATCGGGGTGAGAAGGCCAACGCTACGCCTATTGATACTGATTCTCAAAATCGCCCTTCGACAGGCTCAGGGACCGAGGAGATGACT
This sequence comes from Plantibacter sp. lyk4-40-MEA-4, assembly GCF_030209415.1. Classification (NCBI taxonomy): domain Bacteria; kingdom Bacillati; phylum Actinomycetota; class Actinomycetes; order Micrococcales; family Microbacteriaceae; genus Plantibacter; species Plantibacter sp. lyk4-40-MEA-4. The sequence continues at coordinate 243,585 of NZ_JARVSA010000011.1, read as the reverse complement.
CAGGGGCCGAAGCGAAGGCTCTGGGACCGATGGCGAGGCTCAGGGACCGAAGGGAAGGCTCAGGGACCCAGTGCTCAGTCGAGCAGCAGCGCCGGCTCCTCGATGATCGACGCGACGTCCGCCAGGAAGCGGCTCGCGACGTCGCCGTCCACCACGCGGTGGTCGAAGGAGGCGCCGAGCGTCGTCACGAAGCGGCTGCGCACCTCGCCGTCGACGACCCACGGCTTCTGCTTGATCGTGCCGAGCGCGACGATGCCGACCTCGCCCGGGTTGAGGATCGGGGTGCCGGTGTCCATGCCGAAGACACCGATGTTCGTCACCGTGATCGTGCCGTTCTGCTGGTCGGCCGGCGGCGTCTTCCCGTCGCGGGCCGTGAGCGTGAGGGTCTCGAGGGCGCGCGCCAGCTCGAGCAGGCTCATCGCCTGCGCCTCCTTGACGTTCGGGACGATCAGTCCGCGCGGTGTCGCGGCGGCGACGCCGAGGTTCACGTAGTGGCGGACGATGATCTCCTGGTCCGTCCACTCGCTGTTGACCGTGGGGTTGCGGCGGACCGCCCAGATCATCGCCTTGGCCATGATGAGCAGCGGCGAGACCTTGACGCCGGCGAAGTCCGTCGAGTTCTTCAGACGCTTGACGAACTCCATCGTGCGCGTCGCGTCGACGTCGACGAAGAGGGAGACGTGCGGCGCGGTGAAGGCACTGCGGGTCATGGCTGTCGCGATGGCCTTGCGGACGCCCTTGACCGGGATCCGCTCCTCGCGCTCGTCGGCCCATTCCGGTGTCTCGATGTTGCGGAACACGCTCGCCTGGCTGGCCTCACGGATGACGTCGTCGCGGGTGATCTCCCCCGCGAGCCCGGTGCCCTCGATCGCCGTGAGGTCGACCTCGAGGTCCTTCGCCAGCTTCCGGATCGGCGGCTTGGCGATGACCGGCAGCGCGGACGCGGCGGGGATGCTCGACGGCGGCTGGCGGCGCACGGGCGGCTGCGGGGTGACGGCTGGGCTCGCCGGCTCGACGACCGGCGTCGCGCCACGGCCACGGCGACGACTCGAGGTGCTGCCGGCGCTGCCGTATCCGACGAGCACGGCGCCAGGGCGCGGCTCCTCGGCGGGAGACACGCTCGCCGCGGTGTCGGCGGCCAGCGTGGCCTCCTCCGACTCGACGACAGCCGGTGCGGGCGCGGTCGGCTCGGCGGTCGGCGCTCCACCGCCGGTGCTCACGCTGATGATGGGGGTCCCGACGTCGACGGTCTGGCCCTCCTGGACGAGCAGGGCGCCGACGGTGCCGGCGAACGGCGACGGGAGTTCGACGAGCGACTTCGCGGTCTCGATCTCGACCAGGACCTGGTTGACCGAGACGGCGTCGCCCGGCGCGACCTTCCATGCGACGATCTCGGCCTCGGTCAGGCCTTCGCCGACGTCCGGCAGTTCGAACTGGAGATCACTCATCGTGGTTCCTCGTCTTCCTTCGGTGTTCAGTACGCCAGCGAGCGGTCGACGGCCTCGAGGATGCGGTCGGCATCCGGGAGGTAGACGCCTTCGAGCTTCGCCGGCGGGAACGGGGTGTCGAACCCGGACACCCGCAGGACGGGTGCTTCGAGCGAGTAGAAGGCGCGCTCGGTGACGGTCGCCGCGATCTCCGAGCCGACGCTCGTGAACCCGGGCGCCTCCTGCACGTAGACGAGGCGGCCGGTCCGTCGGACGGATTCCACGAGCGGGTCGTAGTCGATGGGCGACAGCGAGCGCATGTCGACGACCTCGACGCTCGTGCCCTCCGTGGCGGCCAGTTCAGCCGCCTGCAGCATGACGCTCACGATCGCGCCGTGTCCGGCGAGAGTGACCTCCGTGCCGGCGCGGACGACGCGGCTGCCGTGCAGTGGTGCGGCCGAGCCGTCGAGGTCGACCTCGCCCTTCGGCCAATAGCGGCTCTTCGGCTCGAGGAAGACGACCGGGTCGTTCGAGGCGATGGCCTCCTGGATCATCCAGTAGGCGTCGTTCGGGGTCGACGGACTGACCACGCGCAGGCCGGCCGTGTGGGCGAAGTACGCCTCGGGGCTCTCCTGGTGGTGCTCGACCGCGCCGATGTGTCCGCCGTAGGGGATCCGGATGACGACGGGCATCTGCAGCTTGCCCTCGTGCCGGTTGGTGAGCTTCGCGAGCTGCGTCGTGATCTGGTTGAAGGCCGGGAACACGAAGCCGTCGAACTGGATCTCGCACACCGGTCGGTAGCCGCGCATGGCGAGGCCGATCGCGGTGCCGACGATGCCGGACTCCGCGAGCGGGGTGTCGAGGACGCGGTCGCCACCGAACTCGGCGTGCAAGCCCTCGGTGACGCGGAAGACGCCGCCGAGCGGGCCGATGTCCTCGCCCATCAGCAGGACCTTGTCGTCTTCGGTCATCGCCTTGCGCAGGCCGGCGTTCAGCGCCTTGGCCATCGGCATGGTGGTCGTCGTCATGCGTTGCCTCCTTCGAGCGAGGCCTCGTAGCGTTCGAGCCAGGCCTGCTGCTCCACCATGAGCGGGTGCGGTTCGGAGTAGACGCCCTCGAACATGAGCTCGGGGCCCGGGGCCTCGAGTGCGAGCGTGCGCACGCGGGTGTCCTCGGCGAGCGCCGCAGCCTCCTCGTCGACCTCGGCGAAGAACGCGTCCGAGGCGCCGAGCCCCTGGAGGTACGTCTTGAACCGGACGATCGGATCGCGGGCGATCCAGGACTGGAGTTCGTCGTCGGTGCGGTACTTGGTCGGGTCGTCGCTCGTGGTGTGCGCGCCGACGCGATAGGTCATCGCTTCGATGAGGCTCGGGCCGCGGCCGGCGCGGGCGTCGTCGAGGTGCTTCGCCGCCGTCGCGTAGCTCGCGAGGACGTCGTTGCCGTCGATGCGGACGCTGTCGAGGCCGAAGCCGGCCGCGCGCTGGTACAGCGGCTCGCGGGCCTGGCGGGAGACCGGGACGGAGATGGCCCACTGGTTGTTCTGGAGGAAGAACACCTGTGGCGTCTGGTAGCTGGCGGCGTAGATGTAGGCCTCGTTCGCGTCGCCCTCGGAACTCGAGCCGTCACCGAAGTAGACGAGCACGGCCGTGTCGCGCTCGGGGTCGCCGGTGCCGACGGCCTTGTCGAAGTTCAGGCCCATCGCGTAGCCGGTCGCGTGCAGAGTCTGCGCGGCGAGCACGAGCGTGTAGAGGTGCACGTTGCCGTTGGACGGATCTGCCGGGTCCCAACCGCCGTGCGTGTTGCCGCGCATGAGCCGCACGATGTCGATGGGGTCGACGCCGCGGATCATCGCGACGACGTGTTCGCGGTAGGAGGGGAAGATGTGGTCCTGAGCTCGCGCTGCGCGGGCCGAACCGACCTGTGCCGCCTCCTGCCCATGACTCGGTGGCCACAGCGCCATCTGGCCCTGGCGCTGCAGGTTCGTCGCCTCGATGTCGAAGGCACGGACGTTCGCCATGTCGCGGTAGAACTGCTGCAGGTCGGTCTCGGTCAGGCGATCGAGGAACGGCTGATAGCGCTCCGCGTGTTCGTTCGGCGCGAAGGTGCCGGCCGCGTCGATGAACTGGACGCTGGGCACGGTGGGGTCGTCTCCGGAACGGCTCATCGTGAGCGCACTCCCTCTCGTGTCGGGTGGTCGGCCGGCAGTCCGGCGAGGATCTCCGCAGCGGCGGCGAGGAGCGGTTCGATCGACTCGGCTTCACCGATCGAGATGCGGACGCCGTCGCCGGGGAAGGCTCGGCCGACGATGCCGTGGGCGAGGAAGGTCTCGTTCGCCGCGGCCGTCTGCTCGCCGAGGCCGAACCAGACGAAGTTGCCCTGCGCCGCGGGGATGAACCAGCCCTGCTCGCGGAGTGCGGCGGCGAGGTCGTCGCGTCGTGCGGTGATGACCGCGACGCGGGCTCGGATGTCCTCGGCGTTCGCGAGTCCGGCGATGGCCGCCTGCTGCGCCGGTGCAGTGCTGGAGAGCGGGATGGCCGCGTTGCGGGCGCCGTCGAGGACGAGCTCGTGGCCGATGGCCCAGCCGACGCGGAGGCCGGCGAGTCCGTAGGCCTTCGAGAAGGTGCGGAGCACGACGAGGTTCGGGTGCTCGTCGAGGAGCGGGATGCCGTTGACGGCGTCGTCATCGGTGACGAACTCGCGGTAGGCCTCGTCGAGGAGGACGAGCACGTCGGAGGGCACGGACCGGAGGAAGGCGAGGAAGGCGTCACGCTCGACGACCGGGCCGGTCGGGTTGTTGGGCGTGCAGACGATGACGACGCGGGTGCGGTCGGTGACGGCTGCGGCCATCGCCTCGAGGTCGTGGGAGCCGTCGGGCCGGTTGGGGACCCGCACGGACGTCGCGCCGGCGACGGTCACGAGACCCGGGTAGGCCTCGAAGGAGCGCCAGGCGAAGACGACCTCGTCCCCCGGACCGGCGGTCGCGGTGATGAACTGGCTGAGGAGTGCGACCGAGCCGGCTCCGATGTGGATGCGTTCCGGGGTGACCCCGTTGGCTTCGGCGAGCGCCGTGCGCAGTGCGAGTGCGGCGCCGTCGGGGTAGCGGTGGGAGTCCGCAGCCGTGTCGGTGATGGCCGAGAGGACGGCGTCGAGTGGCGGGAACGGGACCTCGTTGCTCGAGAGCTTAAAGGCGTCGGGCGCGGCCGGCTTGCCCTGGCGGTAGGGAGGCAGCTCTGCGATCTCCGGACGGAGACGGACCGGGCTCCGGCCCGGCTGAGCGGCCGGCTGGGCGGTGGTTGGCAGGTTGTCACTCACTCGACGAGTCTAGGCCGCGAAGGATACCTGCGTCGGAATGCAGTGCGCCGGTCCGAATCGGCCCTTTGCCCGCTGTGGCAAGGGTGGGAGGATTGCCGTCATGGGACGTTTTCTGCTGAACCTGATCGTCAACGGCTTCGCCATCTGGGTCACGACCCTCATCGTCGCCGGTGTGAACGTGACACCGTACGCGCCCGGCGGCACGCTGGAGACGATCCTGACCTTCGCGCTCGTCGCGCTCATCTTCGCCGTCGTGAACACCATCATCGGCTCGGTCATCAAGGTGCTCGCGTTCCCCCTGTACATCCTCACGCTCGGGCTCATCGGGCTCCTCATCAACGGGCTCCTCCTCCTCATCACCGCAGGCATCAGCGGGTGGTTCGGTTTCGGCCTGACCGTCGACGGCTTCTGGTGGGGCGTCCTCGGTGCGATCGTCATCTCCATCGTGAACTGGCTGCTCGGCATCGTCATCCGTCCCAAGGCGCGCGACTGACCCGTCGGCTCGACCGCTTGGTCATGGAAGGACCTTGTCGGCGCGGTATCGCCAGACCTCCCCGGTGCCCGTGAGCCCGGCGAGGGGGTCGATCGCTGGTGCGAGCCGCTCCTCCGAGGACTGGTCGATGAGGCGTGCCGTCTCCCGGTAGCGGTCGAGACTGTGAGCCGGAAGGGGATCGTCACCGGCCGGCGGTGGTCCTCCGTCGTACAACGAACGCTGGACGACGGTGCCCCCGTTGAGTGAGTCGCGTCGTTCACCGGAGAGCGCGGGGATGACGTCCTCGGTGTGTTCGACATGGGTGCGCGGGAGGTCGTCCGCGAAGTCGATGGATTCGACCGGCGATCCGAAGGTGACGACCGAGGAGTCGTAGGCACCGCTGGCGGCGATGCGTGACGCGATGATGCCGCCCTGGGAGTACCCGACGTGGAGCACGGAGGCACCGTCAGGAATGCCCGCGAGTCGCATGGCTTGGAGGGTCGCTTCCGCGCTCTCAGCCTCCATACCTGCGACGGCGTTGACATTGCTGCGGTTGTCGAAGGGCTCGGTCGACGCCTCAGGGAAGCCGGTCTCGATGGTTCCACCCGACCAGACGATCCACTGGTCGGCGCCGGAGGCGTCCTCGTACCGCTCGATCCTGATCTGCGGCGAGCCCGCTCCCCCGTGCGGCATCCGCTCGGCCAGGTCCTCGTACCGGGTCGGAGGTTTCAGGGGCGCCGGAGCGCCCTGGGCCTTCACCTCGACCGTACGGACCGGCGCCGCGGGAGTGAGGAGGCCGGCACGGTCGACTGTGCCCAGTGCGACCAGGGCTGCGAACGCCACCCCGGTGATGCCCTCCTCGCTCAGACGGTTCGCGTCGAGCATCGCCGGCAGACCGAACGCGCTGATCAGGAACTCGTCGGAACCCGATACGACTCCGCGCACGAGGGCGACGAACGCGGGTGACGACATCAGCTCACGCGCAGTCTTCGCCGAGGCCTCATCGAAGCCGTCCTGCAGGTCCGAGGACAGCAGACCCAACACTCCGCGGAACACCGTCCTGACGAGCGTCACCTCTCCGACGGCGGCGAGGACACCGAGCGGGATCAACGGGGAGGCTCCCAGGACCCATCCCGCGGCGTCCCCGGTGAACGTGAACAACGATTGGACCATCCGCTCGAGCTCTCCGTACTGCTCCGCCCCGACGATGAGATGCCCACCCAACCGGCTCGCGTCGTCGCTCGCACGCCGCAAGCTGGTGGCGGCCCTCGCAGCCGCCCCGCTTCCCGCCCCCGCATCGGCTTGGGGGACGATCGTCGGGCCGACGGGCGCCAGGGACACGTCGTCGGTCGACACCGATTCCACGCGGTCGGCCCAGCTCGCGCAGGCCTCGCCGAGTTCGAGGAGCAACGCGCCGAGGAGCAGGTGATCCTCCGTGGCGACGGCTACGACACCACCGCCTCGGATGGTGAGGTCGTCACTCATGCTCCGCTCCAACGGCGATCGACGATGCCGCCCCACGAGCGCTCCTGAGTCCCTCATCGAGTGCAGCGGCCGATTCACGAAGCACTGCGGTCAGTTCGTCCGCGGACCAGGCGAACTGCACGGCGGCGGGACCGACCCACTCGAGACCGCTGCGCGCCTGCGCGAACCTCACGATCTCCGGCTCCAGTTCGAGCAGCACGTCCTCAAGACATCGAGCGCGCCCCTCGAGGATCGAAGCAGCTTCCTCTGCCGTCGACTGCGACGGGAAGCCCATCGCCAACGGGTCGTACTCCAACGCCATGTCGCCTCGCCCTCCGCCCGCCCACCGCCGGCATCACACTCGACTCTGCCCAACCGGCGGTGCGGTCACGACGGCACACCGTGCTGATGTGGAGGAAGCTCACCGCAGTGGAACTGTGGAGCGGAGTCAGTCGAGAACGGTTCGACGGCTCGGGCGCGGTCGGCCAGAATAGACGCATGAACACCCTCGGGGAGGCCGACCCCGGCACGACCCCGTTCCGCGTGTGCTTCGTCTGCGCGGGCAACATCTGTCGATCCCCGATGGCCGAGAGCGTCTTCACCGACCTCGTCGCGGCCGCCGGGCTGGAGCGGGTCGTGGAGGTCTCCTCCGCCGGCACCGGCGACTGGCACGTCGGCGAGCACGCCGACCACCGCACGGTCACCGCGCTGCGAGCGCACGGCCACGACGCCACCGCCCACCGGGCCAAGCAGTTCGACCCCGACCGCTTCGACAGCTACGACCTCGTCGTCGCCCTCGACCGCAGTCACGAACGCATCCTGCGGGCCTGGGCGGGCAACGACACCGACCGCTCCAAGGTGCACCTGCTCTTGAGCTTCGACAGCACCTCCGGGACCCGCGACGTCCCCGACCCCTACTACTCGGACGCCCAGATGTTCGAGACCGTCCTCGGCATGATCGACCATGCCTGCAGATCCCTCTTCCACCAGCTCGAACCAGCACTGACCCAGGGAGCCACCCCATGACCGAATTCCCCGCCCAGCCGCTCAGCCCGCTCGACGGTCGCTACCGCCCCGCCGTGACGGCGCTCGGAGAGTACCTCTCGGAGGCCGGCCTGAACCGCGCCCGCGTGCAGGTCGAGGTCGAGTGGCTCGTCTACCTCACAGAGCACTCGATGTTCGGATCCTCCCCGCTGACCCCGGCGGAGATCGAGCAGCTCCGCGCGCTCTACCTCGACTTCGGACAGGCCGACATCGACTGGCTCGCCGAGAAGGAGGCTGTCACGCGTCACGATGTGAAGGCCGTCGAATACCTCGTGCGCCACCGCCTGTCCGAGCTCGGTCTCGACCGCATCGCCGAACTGACCCACATCGCCTGCACGAGCGAGGACATCAACAACCTCTCCTACGCGCTCACCGTGTCGCAGGCCGTCCGCGCCATCTGGCTGCCGAAGCTGCGCCTCGTCCTCGACTCACTGCGCACCAAGGCCGTCGACTTCCGGGCCGTCCCGATGCTCGCCCGCACGCACGGCCAGCCGGCGACGCCCACCACGATGGGCCGCGAGCTCGCCGTCACCGTCTACCGACTCGAGCGCATCGCCCTGCAGATCGAGGCGAACGAGTACCTCGGCAAGTTCTCCGGCGCGACCGGCACGTTCGCCGCCCACGTCGTCGCCGACCCCGACGCCGACTGGCCCTCCATCTCGCGGGAGTTCGTCGAGGGACTCGGCCTCGACTGGAACCCGCTGACGACGCAGATCGAGTCGCACGACTGGCAGGCCGAGCTCTACGGCAAGATCTCCCACGCCAACCGCGTGCTGCACAACCTCGCCACGGACATGTGGACGTACATCTCGATCGGCTACTTCCGGCAGATCCCGGTCGCGGGCGCCACCGGCTCGTCGACCATGCCGCACAAGGTCAACCCGATCCGCTTCGAGAACGCCGAAGCCAACCTGGAGCTGTCGAGCGCGATCCTCGACTCCCTCGCCGCCACCCTCGTCACCTCACGACTCCAGCGCGACCTCACCGACTCGAGCGCCCAGCGCAACATCGGTGTCGGGTTCGGCCACTCGCTGCTCGCCCTCGACAACATCCTCGGCGGACTCGGGCAGATCGACCTCGCGGAGGACGTGCTCGCCGCGGACCTCGACCACAACTGGGAGGTGCTCGCGGAGGCGATCCAGACGGTCATCCGCGCCGAGGTGACCGCGGGTCGCTCGAGCATCGAGGACCCCTATGCGCTCCTCAAGGAGCTGACGCGCGGCAAGCGTCTCGGCCAGGCGGAGCTCGTCGAGTTCGTCTCCAAGCTCGACATCGGCGACGCCGCGAAGCAGCGCCTGCTCGAGCTCACCCCGGCGACGTACCTCGGGCTCTCCGACGACCTGGTGGACTACCTGCCGTAGACGGCCCGGAGACAGGCTCGGGGAACGGGAGACCGGTCACCGAGCCTGTCGACGCCCTTCGACAGGCTCAGGGACCGGAAGGGGGCACCCGGGGACCGGAAGGGGCACCCGGGGACCGGAAGGGGCACCCGGGGTCCGGATCCGGCAGTCAGAGACCGGAAGGATCGCTCAGCGACCGGATCCGGCAGTCAGTGACCGGAAGGGACGCTCGGGGACCGGGCGAAGCGCTCAGGTCCGGAGGGACGAGACGCTCAGTGGCCGGAGGGGCGCGGCGGACGCTTGTCGTCGCCGTCCTGCTCGTCGAGGTCGAGCTTCTCCTGGAAGTCGGGCTTCACGGCGAGCGCCAGCATCGCGAGGACGACGAGCGAGGCGATGAACGCGATGCCCAGGCCGATGAGCGCGAGGACGATCTCACGGGTCGACATCAGGACGACGACGCCGGTGAAGACCCCCATGACGCCCGAGAGCACGAGGAGCTCGATCGGCCGCAGGACGTCGTCGCGGTTGGGCTTGCTCATGATGCGGCTCCCGCCGTGCCGGTGGTGTCGTCGGTGACTGTGCCGGCGACCGGGCGCTTGCCCGCCCACCGCAGCGACAGTCCGCCGATGACGAGGTAGACGCCGATGATCGCGGCGTATGCCCCGACGAGGCCGACGACGACGATGTCCGCACGGAGGACACCCTCGACACCTCCCGGGGCGGCGAATCGCTGCTCGAGTCCCGGCGGGACGAGGAGCGTCGCGATGGCGAGCAGCACCGTGAAGGCACCGACCGCGGTCCAGTCCTTCGCCGCGGCGAGGCGTCCGCGCCAGCGGATCCCGCTGTACAGCTCGAGGAATCCGGTGAGGGCCGCCCACAGCGTGACGACGTAGAGGAAGATGCTCAGCCCGCCGCCGCTCACGAGCAGCGAGAAGACGCCGGTCACGACGCCGATGACGCCCTGCCCGAGGAAGAAGGCGCGCGTCACGGTGTCGGAGAAGTTCGGGAAGGCGAAGGCGCCGACGATCGCGCCGGACAGCAGCGTGAAGACCCCGAAGACCACGAGGCCGAACTGCGAGGAGTGGCCCTGCGTGAAGGTGACGACCCCCGCCGTGGCGAGCGCGATCACCGCACGCAGGATCGGGACCATCCAGTACCGATCGTGCTTGGCGCCGTCGAACGGGATGCTGGGCACGGTGAACGTCTCATCTCTTGCAGGAAGTCCACTCCAGCTTACGCGGTCCTGCGGGCGACGCGGACCGGGGTCAGGGTGCCCTGGGTGGGACCGACAGGCCCGCGGCGAGTTCCGCGAAGACGGCCTCGGCATCCGCCCGATCGCGGGTCAGCAGTGACGCCTGCCCAGCCCAGAAGCCCTGGAGCTCTGCGACGCCCTGCTCCGAGGCGACGGTGCGGAACCGCCCGGTCAGCCAGTTCTGGACCGGGAACGGGGCGACGACCCCCGACGCCTCGATCTCGCGCAGCACCCGGTTCGGGACACCCCGTCCGAGCCTGCCGCTCATCGCGCGCGTGAGGACGGTGCCGTCGGCGGGCGTCGAGACGATGGCCGCTCGATGCTCGGCCGTCGCCGCGGAGACGCTCGTGCGGAGGAAGGCGGTCCCGACCTGCACGCCGGCGGCGCCGAGTGCCCGCGCGGCGGCGACACCACGTCGGTCGGCGATACCGCCGGCGGCGATCACCGGGACGTCCAGGGCGTCGACGAGCTGCGGGATCAAGGCGACCAGGCCGACGAGGGAGTCCTCGGCTGCTCGCAGGAACGAGACGCGGTGGCCGCCGGCCTCCATGCCCGTGCCGACGACGACGTCGACGCCGCCCTCCTGCAGGGCGAGCCCTTCGGCCACCGTGGTCGCCGTCCCGACCACGACGATGCCCCGCTCGCGCGCCGCGTCGACCACCGACCGCGGTGGAACCCCGAAGACGAAGCTGACCACTGCGGGCCGCGCCTCCAGGACCGCCTCGATCTGCTCGTCGAACGGCGGCACGTACCGGGCCGGGCGATCGGGCAGCTCGAGTGACAACTCGTCGAACACGGGTCGGAGCGCCTCGACCGCGGCTGCGAAGGACGCCTCGGAGTCGTCGGGCGACAGCTCGTCTCCACGCGGCAGCCACAGATTCAGTGCGAACGGCGCCGCGGTCCGTTCGCGGAGCGCCGTGACCGTCCGCTCGATGCGCTCGGCGTCGTAGCCGTACAGGCCGAAGGAACCGAGGCCGCCCAGCTCACTCACCGTCGCGGTGAGTTCGACGGAGGACAAGCCTCCGAAGGGGCCGAGCACGATCGGGACATCGACAGGAAGGGCGCGCACGCCACCAGTATGTCCCTCGCCTCTTGCGGGTGAAACCGGATCGAAACATGATGGACATCAAACAGCTCACTTTGAGTTGTTTACTGAGTGCATCGACGCACGCCTGCAGAGGAGCTCCACCGCCATGACCCTGACCATCGCCGGACTGCAACACCATGGCGTCCCCGGAGACGTCGAGGCGAACCTCGCGCTCGTCGCCGACGCCGCCAGGCAGGCATCGGATCGCGGCGCGGACCTGCTCGTCACCCCCGAGATGTTCATCACCGGCTACAACCTCGGGGACCGTCTCGCCCCGCTCGCCACGCCGGAGCTGGTCGACCGGGTCGCCGCCATCGCCGCCGGGACGGGGATCGCGATCCTCGCCGGCTTGCCCGAGCCGCTCCCGGGCGGAGCCGTCGCGAACGCCATCGTCCTCATCGGTCCTGACGGGTCCGAGCTGCTCCGCTACCGCAAGACGCACCTGTTCGGCGAGCTCGACCGCGAGCTGTTCGTGGCCGGTGACACCCTCGCGCCGACCGTCGACCTTGGCGGCGTCCGCGTCGCCGTCCTCATCTGTTACGACGTCGAGTTCCCCGAGACCGTCCGCGCGGCGGCCCTCGACGGCGCCGACGTCGTGATCGTCCCCACCGCGCAGATGGAGCCGTACGCGCACATCGCCGAACGGCTCATCCCGGTGCGCGCCTGGGAGAACCAGGTCCACCTCGTCTACGTCAACCGCGTCGGCTCCGAAGGGGACCTCACCTACGTCGGCCGCAGCAGCATCGTCGGTCCGGACGGCGTGGTCCTCGACGCGCTCGACGGGGACGCCGTCGGCCTCATGATCGCCACGATCGATCCCGAGGCCACCAAGCGCGCCAGGCAGGAGAACCCCTACCTCGCCGACCGCCGCGCCGAGCTGTATTGAGGGACGCCGTCCCTCCTCCCCTCCCCCTCCGAGTCCCCCGACTCCCCCGGAAAGTGACCTCATGACCGTGAACCCCATCGCCGAGCCGCGCCAGCGCCTCGACGGCCAACTCGGTACCGGCTCCATCGTCTTCATGGTGATCGCCGCCGCAGCACCACTCACCGTGATCGGCGGCAACGTCCCCATCGCGATCGGGACCGGCAACGGCGCCGGAGCGCCGATCGGCTTCGCCCTCGCCGCCGTGATCCTCCTCGTCTTCTCCGTCGGCTTCGTCACCATGACGCCGTTCGTCCGCGAAGCCGGCGCGTTCTTCTCCTACGTGACGGCGGGACTCGGCTCGCGTCTCGGCCTCGGTTCCGCCTTCACCGCGCTCGTCGCCTACACGGCGATCCAAGTCGGCGTGTACGGCTACATGGGGTGGGCGCTCGACGACCTCGTCACGTACTTCGGCGGCCCGAGCCTGCCCTGGTGGCTGTACTCCTTCGCGACGATGGCGATCGTCGCGGTGCTCGGATACCGGCACATCGACCTGAGCGCGAAGGTGCTGGGCATCGCGCTGACGCTCGAGATCCTCGTGGTCGTCGTGCTCGACGTCGTCATCTTCGCGACGGGCGGCGCGGACGGCATCGCGGTCGAGACCTTCGACCCCGCCAACATCCTTACCGGTGGGATCGGCGTCGCCGTGCTCTTCGCCCTCACCGGCTTCATCGGGTTCGAGGCGACCGCGGTCTTCCGGGACGAGGCGCGCAACCCGGAACGCACCATCCCGCGAGCCACGTACCTGGCCGTCGTCATCATCGGTGTGTTCTACGCCATCTCCTGCTGGGCGCTCGTGACGGGCGTCGGCGCAGGGAACGCCGTCGCGATCGCCCAGCAGACGCTCGCCGGCGACGGCAACCTCCTGCTCGACACGACGACGACCTACCTCGGCCCGATCATGCGTGATGTCGTCCAGGTGCTGCTCATCACGAGCCTGTTCGCGTGCGTGCTGTCCTTCCACAACGTCATCGCGCGTTACCAGTTCACGCTGGCGCAGAAGTCGGTGCTGCCCGCCCGCCTCGGCAGGCGTCACCCCGCACACCACTCCCCGTCGACCTCCTCCATCGTGCAGACGGTGACGGCGGCCATCGTCCTCGCCGCGCTCGCCCTCGCCGGCCTCGACCCGCTCGTCGGGGTCTTCGGATCCATGGCCGGGGTGGCGACCGTCGGAATGGTCCTGCTCATGCTGACGACCTCGATCGCCGTCCTCGTGTTCTTCGCGCGCCGACCCGAGCTCGTCGCCGGCCGCACCTGGGGTGCGCGGGTGTTCCCGATCCTCGCGGTGGTGGGACTCGCTTTCGCGCTGTGGCTGGTGCTGTCGAACTTCACGCTCGTCACCGGCGGAAGCGTCACCGTGAGTGTCGTGCTCGCCCTCATCCCCGTGGTCGCCATGCTGATCGGTATCGTGGCGGGGAAGCGGTTCCCGCTGGACGCCGAGCCGGACGGCGCGGTGAGCGAGGCGACCGCCGACCAGCCGACGGCCGGCTGAGCCAGGGTCGCGGAGTCGATCAGCGACGAGACGGGGGTGCCATGGATCTGGGTTCGCCCTCGCTCGGAGCCATTCGACGCACGACGGCCGTCGACACCGTCCGCGCGCGCATCTCGCTGGCGCTGGAGCTCGGGATGCTGGTGCCCGGCCAACGGCTCCCGGCACCAGAGGAAGCGGCCCGTGCGTTCGGGGTCAGCGAGATGTCGGTGCGGCGTGCCTATCGGGCGCTGAGCGACGAGGGCGTCGTCGTGCGGCGGCAGGGCAACACGGGTGGCACGTTCATCTCGGATGCACCCGCGGTGGGCACCGTTCCCGAGATCGCCGCCTACCGCGAGGACGCCGTCCACGTGCACGCGCTCATCGACCAGCGCGCGACGCTCGAAGCCGGGCTGGCGGCGCGGGCTGCCTCTGCACCGGTGGCGTCCTCCCTGCGTCGACTCGACGACCTCGTGGCGACCATGCGGACCGAGCCGGACTGGAGCCGGTTCCGCGAGGCGGATGCGGCGTTCCACGCCGAGCTGGCGATGTCGGCGGGCGTGCCGGGCGCGGCCGACCTCCATGACCGCGTGTCCCGTGAGCTGTACTCCTACTTCATCCCCTATCGGATCGAGTACCTGCGCGCGTCGAACGAGGAGCACGCTCAGCTCGTCGAGGCGCTCCGCGTCGGCGATGCGGCAGCCGCGAGCCGCCTGGCCTTCGACCACGTCGCAGAGCTCCACCGCTCGATGTACGTCGGCCTCCCGGGCGTCGGCTCTGCCGAGAGTGCGCAAAACGCTCCCTGAACCGCAATGAGCCGACCGAATGCGCACTCTCGGTGGAGGGTGTGGACAATGGGAGCAGAGATCCCCACGGGATCGGGAGGATGGGTCGGTGCCCCGCCATCGCCCGCTCCCGCCACGGCTCCACGGCACGGCGTTCGCGGTCGGTGACCGAGCGCTGCACGGCCAGACCAGCGGGAGACTGCGTGGCGTCGATCTCGACGCTCCGTTCTGGGGCGTGCGCTCGGTCGACGTCGATCTGGGGGACGTCTTCGGACGCTGCGCAGCGTTCTCCCCTCGGCTCCGACCAGGGTGGGTGTTCAGCCATCTCACTGCGGCGGAACTCCTGGGTGCCTCGCTGCCGAACTCTTGCACGCACGACGCGGACCTCCACATCGGCGCGCTTCACGGCGTACAGCCTGCGCGTGGCCGAGGGGTCGTCGGTCACCGGCTCGCCGAGACGACCCGCACGACCCAGATCCGAGGCTTCACCCTCACCGCGCCGGCCGACACCTTCGCGCTTCTCGCGACGATGCTCGAGCTTCCGGACCTCGTCGCGGTCGGTGATTTCCTCGTGTCGGGGTCGCGATCACGAGGTGGCTCGCGTGTCGACGTGCGCACAACGATCGACGAACTCACGGCCGCCGTGGCCGCTTACGGCTCTCGACGCTCGGCTCGGGTTCTCCGCGACGCCCTTCCGCTGGTCCGCGTCGGCGTCGACTCCCGACCTGAGACACACCTGCGGCTCGCGCTCATCGATGCGGGCCTCCCGGAGCCGAGCGTCAATCCGGCCGTGCCCGTCGACGGCGGCACCGCGGTTCTCCATCCGGACCTCGCCGAAGTTCGCCTCCGCATCGCGTACGAATACGAAGGCGATCTTCACCGCACCGACCAACGACGATTCAGGAACGACATCGTTCGCCGCGAGCGATTCGAGGCGGCCGGGTGGCGGGTCGTCCGCGTCACTGCGCACGACCTCTTCGTCGACCGCGCGTCGTTCATCGCACGGGTTCGACGGCTTCGGAGGCTCGTTGAGAGTGCTCATTCCGCTCGCTGATGCCGCATGAGAGCGCAGAAGGAGCACTCTCGGCGCGGCGTCAGAAATCCGACATGCGCCGTACTAAGGCATAGTGGGGACGGGTTCACCCCCGCCGCGAAGGAGTGAGAGCATGATCGACAAGGCCTCGATACAGGACTTCCCGCCGATGACGGCATCGCTGCTTGCGGACAATTCCGGCGTGTTCCGCGTCGGCACCGCCGAGCAGTACCTGAGCGCCACCGACGCGGGAACGGCCCGCCGCCAGCTCGTCGAACTGATGCAGGCGGAGGCCCGTAAGGCGGGTCGACCGATCCGTGTGACGGTGACCGACCCGACGAGCGTCACCGTGCTCCTCATCGGTGTCGACGGCGAACTGCAGGAGGAACCGCAGTCCGCAGCGCCCGCGCGCACCGCGCAGCGGGCCACGCCACCGCCCGCAGCGGCGCAACGAGTGCCGCTCATCCAGGCGCCGCCGCCCACGCCCTCCCAATCGGCACCAGCGCGCCCGGTCCCTGCTCAGCCGCAGACACCGCCCCGCGCCACACCCGCCCAGCCGTCGACACCTGCGCCGGTTTCGGCGCAGCCCGCGCCGCCGGTCTCCGCCAACCCGCAGTCGACCACGACGCCGCAGCCCGTCCCGCCACAGCGCCCGACCGTGCAGCAACCCGCGTTCGACACACCGCCGTTCCAGCCGATCTCGAATCAGCCGAACGCGCAGCAGGTGCCCGTACCCGCGCAGCGTGCCGTCCCGGCACAGCAGTCGGTGCAGGCGCCGCCGGCCGCGCCCGCGCAGCAGCAGCCCCCGGTTCCACAGCAGCAGGCTCCCGGCCAGCCGGCCGCCCCGGCTCGCCGCGATCTGCGCGATGCACCCTCGTTCCTCGCGCCGCCCACGATCGGCCCGGCGCAGCACGGGCTCGCCGGCCTGCTCAACAAGCTCGGCTTCTCAGTACCGCCGTCCGCGACCGAGCGCGCCGAGCGTGACGACGTCCACGCCGTGTCACGCCACTTCCCGAGGCGTCGCACCATCTCCGTCGCGAATCAGAAGGGCGGCGCCAACAAGACGCCGACCGTCGTCAACCTGTCGTCCGTCTTCGCCCGGTACGGCGGTGGCGGTGTCGCGGCCTGGGACAACAACGAGACCATGGGCACGCTCGGCTGGCGGACCGAGCAGGGCGGCCACGATTCGACCGTCCTCGACCTCCTCGCCGCGGCGGGCGACCTCCTCTCCCCCGGCGCCGAGCGGGCAGACCTCTCGCGGTTCGTCCACCACCAGCCCGGCGACAAGTACGAGGTGCTGCGATCCGCGGCGGACGGCGAGCACGTGGTGACCGCCGACGAGGTCGACCTCGTCCACCGCGTCCTCGCGAAGTACTACCGCCTGATCGTCATGGACTCGGGCAACTCGGCCGGCGCCCCCAACTGGCGGCGCATGGTGGAGCTGACCGACCAGCTCGTCATCCCGACCACGACCGTCGAGGACAAGAAGGAGGGCGCGCGACTCACCCTCACCGCCGTCAGCCGGGTGAGCGAGCGCGGTGCCGAGCTCGCGCGCAACGCCGTCGTCATCGTCTCCGAGGCCGAGGCCAAGGACACGTCGATCGCCAACGCCTACGCCGAGGACTTCCGCCCCTACGTGCGCGACGTCGTCGTCGTGCCCTTCGATCCCGCGTTGAAGAACGGCGTCATCCGTCACGACGCCCTGCGATCGAGCACGCAGCGGGCGTGGCTCGCAGCGGCTGCTGCGGTGTCCCGCGGACTCTGACCGGGACGCCTGCGCCACCTCAGGTCGCCATGATCGCGGTCAAGCCGTCTGACGCGCGGACATGATGGCGTCCACCGTCGCGTCGTCGTCGTCGGTCATGACGACAACGGCCCGAAGCCGCGTGAGCGTCAGCTCGATGAGCACGGCAGGCTGCCCACCACCAGGAGCGCACGCCGGAACCTCGCCAGTACCCGGCGCGGATCATGAAGGTCCCGGTGCCACCGGACCTCCACGTGACCGGGACCTCCGCCGTCGGGTCTCCGGAGACGTGAGCCGAACGGACGGCCTCGCGAGGAAGCCGGATCCGACGGCGCAGGCTGAGGAAGGCCCACCACCCGCGCGTGGTGACGACGACCTCGTCGCCCTCCATGGTGACGTCGACGAGGCCGCGGCGACCGCCGCGGCGAGTCATGCGGACGCCGCGTCGAGGATGTGCAGGCCGGCGATCGTCCGATCGTCGCGGAACGCGATGCGCGCGACGTAGTCGCCGGCCTCGAAGGCGAGCGGGGTGTTCGTGACGGTGATGTCTGCGGCCCGCGACGCCTGGGGCTCGGCGTGGGACTCGTAGGAACCCGCGAGCCCGGCGATCTGCGCCCAGGCCGCGGCCAGCGCGGTCGCGGGCAAGCCGTCGCGCATCGTGGGGTCGAATCGCGCCGTCACGTCCTCCCACCGACCGGCGGCGAGGTCGTCGATCACCGTCACGGCGAGGGTTGTGGCGTCGGAAAGCGGGGTGGTGTTCATGGGAGCTCCTGTTCGTGGGTCGACGGGCTTGCCGTAGCGCTGGAACGCCGCCTGCCTGGTGACGCCGAGGGCGTCGCCGATGGCCTGCCAGCTGATTCCGTCGCGGCGGGCCTGCTGCACCGCCGCGATGACGACGCGTTCAGCGCTTTCGCGGACACCGAGCGCCCCGAGCACCAGGCGGGTCGGATCCGCCGGGTCGCCGAGGACCGGAGCCATGAGGAGCCGGTCACTGCGCGCCATCAGCTCCGCGAGCGCTTCCGTCAATTTGTCTTGCATGTGTAAACCATACGTTTACAAGCGGGCGGTGTACAGCCCCTGCCCACCTTCGCCACTCAGACACCTAAGCCACCCTGGAGGGCGAGTCGAGGCGAAGGACTAAACGGCCAGCGACACCTGCCGACCGAGCGCTTCGATCGCAGCCTCGTCGCGCTGGTAATGCGACCACTGGCCGATCCGGGTGCACGTCACGAGGCCGGCGCGCTGGAGCGTGGCCATGAACTGCGAGGCGGTCGACTGCGACACCTCAGCCCTCGCCTGGATGTGCTTGAGGCACACGCCGACCTCGGCCGCCGGCTGATCCTGCGGCGGGAACGACTCCGGATCCTTCAACCACCCCAGGATCGCGAGGCGAGTCGGATGTCCGAGCGCCTTGAAGATCGCCACCAGGTCCAACTCGCCAGCGTTCGTCATATCTCAACCATATCGCAATATCGCGATTCCACGATGTTGTGCAACACTATGGATCGGTAAATCGCAATCTAACGATGGAGATGTCATGACGCAGCACACAGCACTGGTGGTCGGCGCCCGCGGGGTGATCGGCGGGAACCTGATCACCCACCTCGAGGGGCTCGGCTGGGACGTGGTCGGGTTGTCCCGCCGCGGCGGCACCGACCGGGGATCCGTCAGGCACCTCGCGGTGGACCTGCTCGACCGCGACGCGACCATCCGCCGGTTGCGCGGACTGTCGGAGGTGACGCACCTGTTCTACGCCGCGTACCAGGATCGCCCCAGCTGGGCCGAGCTCGTCGCGCCGAACCTCGCGATGCTCACCAACGTCGTCGACGCCGTCGAACCCGTCGCGCCGGGCCTCGAACACATCAGTCTGATGCAGGGCTACAAGGTCTATGGCGCACACCTGGGGCCCTTCGCCACACCGGCGAAGGAGTCCGACCCGCCGCACATGCCACCGGAGTTCAACGTCGACCAGCAGCAGTTCCTCGAGCGCCGCCAAACCGGGGCCAGCTGGTCGTGGTCGGCGTTGCGACCGTCGGTCGTGGCCGGGATCGGCCTCGGCAACCCGATGAACCTGGCGATGGTCATCGCCGTCTACGCGTCCATGAGCAAGGAGCTCGGCATCCCGTTACGCTTTCCCGGCAAGCCCGGCGCCTACACGAGCCTGATCGAGATGACGGACGCCGACCTCCTCGCGAAGGCCACGGTGTGGGCGGCGACCACGGAGCACGCCCGCAACGAGGCGTTCAACATCACGAACGGCGACCTGTTCCGGTGGTCGTCGATGTGGCCGAAGATCGCCGCTTTCTTCGACCTCGACGTCGCACCGCCACTCGAGATGAGCCTCTCCGAGGTGATGGCCGACAAGGAAGCCCTGTGGAACGCGATGGTCGAGCGGCACGGCCTCGCGCCCACCAGCTACGCCGAGGTGTCGTCGTGGGCGTTCGGCGACTTCGTCTTCGCGTGGGACTACGACGTCATCGCCGACACCTCGAAGTCCCGCCGGGCCGGCTTCTACGAGTACGTCGAGACCGAGGCGATGTTCCTCCGCATCTTCCAGGACCTGCGGGAGCAACGACTCATCCCGTAAGCGTCGGAGCCCGGCTACTGCTCGAAGGCGATGTCGAGGGGATCGAGAGGAGGAGGCGCCCCCCTCGAGCCCGAACACCGGCCCACCGGTGAGCTGGACGGCGACGCCCTGCTTCATCGACGAATGCCGGCGGTAGCGCCGTGTTCCCGCTCGAACGCCTGCTGCGTCCGACGCGAAGCCACTACCCGCCGGATGCCGAAGCACGCCCAGACGGTCCAGAACACCGCCATCGCCCAGCTGAGCGGGGCGCCTGCGGCTGCGAACCAGACGGAGCCGACCACGAAGAGCAGACCGACCGTGATCATCACCCAGCCGACGGTGCGCTCACGTTCGAAGGCGAGCCGTTGCTGCACGAGCGAGTCCATGGGAGGACGCTATCGCGAGGTCCGGAGCGACGGCCCACCAACCGACGAGACCGCGGCCAGGTCAAACGGGTGCCGATCACTCATGCCCGGTGAGCCGACGATCGAGGCGTTCGAGGTCCGCCTCGACCATGGCGACATCCCGCGCGAACGCGTCGTCGTCCAGCTCGATCTGTCGGACCGTGAAGACCACCTCGGCGCCCTCCGGATGGGCCAACACGCGGACCGGGTTGGTCACGACGGTCCCCGACGGCAGGGTGACGTCGTGGTCGAGGACGCCGAAGCGGTTGCGCTCGACGAACCGGACCTCCACCCGACCCATCGGCGACTCGACGAACAGCGAGTCACCCTCACGGACCACCTCGGCCTGCGCGAGACCGGCCGCCCACCGCGGGAGGTTGTCGACGTCCGACGCGTACTCGTAGACGGCATCCGGCGACGCGTGGATGACCCGGCTCACGTGGCGACTTCTCATGGACGGCATCCTGCCACCTCGGTGTGTCATCCATCAGCCACGTCCCGCCTGCGAATGATGCTCCGCGAGCGGGATCGTGCTGCAGACTGACGATTCGACCGTCGATGGTTCGTAGCCTGGAGGCATGCCCCGGAACACCAGCGATCGCTCGGCCCCGTCACCACCGGCCTCGGCGGAACGGCGTCATCGTCGGCGTCGACGTGGCTTGATCGCAGGCATCGTCGTAGCCTCCCTCCTGGCCTTGGTCGTCGGTGGGTCCTTCGCCGCCGCACCGCTCTTGCGGTCCTACGGGATCTACCTCGTTCCGCCGTCGCCCCAGACCTACGCCGAGGTCGCACTGGACGCCATGCGCCGGGGTGTCGAGGCGACACCGGACCGCTACGCCGAAGTGCGGAGTCGGGTCCTGTCCGAAGTCGCCGACGCCTCCGACTATGCCGACACCTACGGACCGCTCACGAAGGCTTCGGCCGAGCTGGGCGGCCCGCACACCACCTTCAACGATCCCGCGACCGCGGCCGAACTGTTCGGACCGACGTCGGGATCGAAGGCGGAGAACGAACTCCCCACCGTCACGAGCGCTGACGGCGTGACGACAGTCCGCCTTCCGACGCTCATCGGCGGCGGCTCCGGAGAGGACTCCTTCGGCCAGCGGTACATCGATACGGCCGTCGACGCGATCGCCGCCGCCGCGCCCGACACCTCAGCGTGGGTGGTGGACCTGCGGGACAACCACGGCGGCAACGTGTGGCCCATGCTTGCCGCCGTGGCACCGCTGCTCGATGACGGGACCGTCGAGACCTTCGAGTCCGTCGACGGGTCCACGGTAGTATCCGTGGACGGCGGGACCGTCTCCTCCGACGGCACACGACAGGGTGCGGCGATGACACCGCAGCCGAAGGTGCACGGGCCGATCGCCGTGGTCATCAACGGGATGACCGGTAGCTCCGCGGAGGCGGTCGCGATCGCCTTCATCGGGCAGTCGGACGTGCGAGTGTTCGGGCAACCCAGCTACGGTTTCAGCACGGCGAACCAGCCGGTCCACCTCTACGACGGCGCGGTCGTCAATCTGACCGTGGCCGTCGACGCCGATCGCACCGGCAAGCGCTACGGCGTGCCGATCGAGCCCGACACCACCGTCGAGGACTTCGCGCAACTCCCTGCGGCGATCAGCGAGTGGCTGGCCACGCTCGGCTGAACGACGCGACCGCCGAGAGAGCTCGTTCTGCTCGCCGAATCGCTCCAGAAGAGCAGTTCGAGCTCGCTCGGCGAGACGTACTCAGACAGCGGGTGCGTAGGGGTCGCGGATCACACGGCGGAGGATCGCCCGCTCCGCGACCGTCCACAGGGCGCTCGTCGCGAGGTAGACGGCCGCTGCGAACGGGACGATCGTCGCGAAGCCGACCGACAGGAACGGGAGCCAGCGCATGACGGGACCGATTGCGGCGGTGCCGGCGGGAACGGGTGTCCGTGCCTCAACAGATTCCTGAGGGACCGCCGTCCATCGCACGCTCGCCCGCCGCGTCAGCTCGATCGCCAGTCCCAACAGGAGCAGGACGACGAGGAACGGCCAGACGGCGGTGACCGTGGTGCCGATCAGCTGGAACAGGTTCGAGCCGAGCGGGACGCCCCCGACCACGGCTGCGAGCAGCGCGTTGGCATGACCGGCGATGTCCTGGTGGACGAACAGCGCGTACACGGCAGAGACCACGGGCGCCTGCGCCAGGAGCGGCAGACAGCCGGCCACGGGAGAGGTACCGTGCCGCTGGTAGAGCTCGACGAGCGCGCGATTCAGCTCCTCGGGGCGTCCGGCGTAGCGCTTCCGCAGGCCTGCGAGTTCCGGGGCGAGGCGGCGCCTGGTGCGTTCGGCGCGGACCTGTGAGACACCGACCGGGAGCAGGAGTAGGCGCACCAGCACAGTGAGGACGACGATGGCGAAGAGCGGCGCCCACGAGCCGGTGAACGGTTCGAGGGCGGCGCCGGTGGCTGCGACGAACCCGGCGAGGCCGTCGAGGATGGTGGAGACGAACGGGATGGTGGAGAGGTCCATGAGTGGTCCTTCGATCGAGAACGGAAGAGGATCGTTCGACCGTCACGGACCACCGGGGCGCTACTGCACGCTGAAGCCGGCCGTTCTGACGGTCACGATCGCGCTCCCGGGTGCTCGCGACCGGACGTGCCCCGGTGCGTCGGGGTTGTTGTGCGTGACCAGCACGCGCAGGTTCTCGACCTCGCGCAGCTCGACCGGACCGGTGCGTGGCCGGAGCGTCACCCGCACCTGCAGGATGACGGCGATGAGGACAGCCGCCGCGGAAACGGCCCCGATGAACCCGAACACCATGAGGGCGGGGATCACGACGTTGCCGCTGCCCCCTGCTCCCAGCAGCGCGAACGTCCGCGCCACGAGTTCGAGCAGACCGACCATGCTCCGACGCTAGCAGCTCCCTCGAAGTCGACTCAGTTCACCAACGGGTACCAGTGTCGGTCGCGCAGCTGAAGCTCGTCGTCGTCGAGACGCACCCACGTGCCGTCAGTGATCGGGGCCGCGTCCGAAGCCCACACGCCGAAGTGGGCGAGCGGGGCCGGCCACTCGTATCCGTCATTCGGCGCTTCGACGACGTTGCGCACGGCGCCGACGAACTGCATGGGCGGGTGCTCGCCGGTGATGCGCTGCGCCAGTTCGCGAACGGCAGCCGTGCCGTCGGCATCAGCGGATGCAGCGTCGAGCATCGGCAGATCGAGCCGACCTGTGCCCTGCCTCGGCACGCAGAACACCCGATCGGAGTCGCGCAGGAGCAGGCGCACGACCGACATCGGCCGGGGTGGTGTCGTCCGGCGGACCACCTCGGCCCGGCCTCCAGGAGGCAGCCACGGCGCGTCATGCGTCACGTGGACGAGCGTCTCGTCTTCGTTCACGCCGCGAGCGTACCTGAACCCAGGGAGCAGGCCATCCCCGGACGACGTGCGCAACGAGGTCATAACTCGCTGGCCACTCCGAGTGGTGGGAGGACACCCTGGGCCGCCGCCACGGCTCGGGCGACGATGAGGGGCGGGTCGACGATCGTCCCGGTGGCGATCAGTGCGTCGAGCTCGGGCAGCGGGATCCGCACGAGCCGCACCTGCTCCGCGGGATCCGATCGGTCTGCCAGGCCGTCACGGATGCCTCGAGTCGAGACGAACAGGTGAGTCGGCCAGGACGCCCGCCCCGGGTTCATGAAGAAGGTGTGCAGCGGTCGGAGATCGTCCGGAACGATGCCGAGTTCCTCTTCGAGCTCGCGCCGGGCGGCCTCGAGCGGGGCTTCGTCCGTTCGACCGGCACCACCCGGCAGGTCGTGGATCCAGCGGTCGAGCGGGTATCGGTACTGCCGGGCGAGGAGCACGTCGTCGCCGTCGATGATCAGCGAGGCGACGGAGAAGGGGACGCTCTCGTCGACGAGGTACTCCGACCGCGACCCGTCCGGCAATCGGACCTCGTGATCGACCAAGGTGACCCGGCCCCGGTGGACCGTCGTCCTTCCGAAGGTGGTCCAATGCGATTCATCCGCAACAGGCATCCGCCCACCCTACGGTCGAGCGGCGGCCGGCGGTCAGGTCGTCAGCGGAAGTCGCCCAGCTGGCGCTCGACGGGCACCGTGCCCTCGACGATCACGTCGCCGGTGTGCGCAGTCGTGACGGTCTCGATCAAGACGATCTCGACCTCCTCGTCGGCGATGGGATTGTGCTGCACGCCCCGCGGCACGACGAAGAACTGGCCCGGCGTGAGCACGACCTCCTCATCGTCGGGGAGCTGGATACGGAGCGTGCCGGAGACGACGAGGAACATCTCGTCCTCGTTCGCGTGGTCGTGCCAGACCAACTGGCCGAGGAGCTTCGCGACCTTCACGTATTGATCGTTGACCCGCCCGACCACTCGAGGCGTCCAATGGGCCTCGACCTGTCGGAGTTCGGCGGCGATGTCGATTCCGTGGAGAGCGTTCATGTGTCCATCCTCTCCCGGCTGGAGTGCGTATGCGGACGTCCCTCTTCAGCAGGGGCATCGAGCATGGGCGATCTGGCGACGACGTCAGACGGGTCGGTATCGCATGGCGACCGCGCCCGAGCGGAGCTCCCGGCGGTCCACGAGTTCGAGCTCGATGCGCTCGCGCAGCCCGGCGAGCAGGGTCGGGCCGCGTCCGGTAAGCACCGGCTGCACGAGGAACTCGTACTCGTCGATCAGTCCCAGGTCCGCCAGCGCGAGCGGCAGCGTCACCCCACCCACCCACAGGCCCTCGCCCGGTTCCTCCTTGAGCCGCCGGACCTCCTCCTCGAGGTCGCCACGGACCAACTCCGCGTTCCAGTCGGGATCACTCAACGTGCTCGAGACCACGCACTTCTCCGCCCGGTCGATGGTCTCCGCGAAGGGGACCTGCCACGGCTCGACCCAGTCCGGCCAGGTGCCGGAGGCCGGCCTCCGCCAGGCGGACTCCATCATCTCGTAGGTCACCCTGCCGAACAGGAGGGCGTCCGCCCGCGCCAGCTGCTCGGTCCAGTACTGCATCGACTCCCCATCCGGCAGGAGTCCCGCCTCGTGATGACAGCACCCGTCGAGTGTCACGTTGATCGAGTATCGGAGTGGTCTCATCGCACTGCGCTCCCTCACGGATCGACGGCCTCCCGACGCTGGGAACCCGTCTGGCCAGCGAACCACGTCGCTGATCGGATGTCGATCACAGGTGTCTCGTCGCCCTGCCAGACTGGCGTCGATGATCATCCGCACCGAACGAACCACCCTCGAACCGATCTCACCGGCGCTCGCGCGACGCATCGTCGAACGCGACGAGCGTGACGGTGACGCCTGGCACCCGGAGTACCCCTTCGCCGATGAGCTCGGCCCGCTCCGCGGTCTTGCGGAATCGACCGTCAGCGACCCGATCTTCACGATGTACCTCATCCGTGATGCCGACGGTTCGGCCGTCGGTGGACTCGGCTTCTTCGGGCCGCCGGACAGCGACGGTCGCGTCGAGTTCGGCTATGGTCTCGTTCCCGCCGCTCGCGGGGTCGGACTCGCGACGGAAGCGGTCGTCGGCGCGCTGTCGTTCGCCGCAGCGCACGGCGCCGAACGGGCGGCCGCTGAAACCGACGTCACGAACGTCGCATCACAGCGGGTGCTCCTGAAGGCGGGACTGGCGGAGACCGGACGCACCACCACGACGGTGTCGTTCGCGCGCGAGCTCTGACAGCAGATGCAAGCCATGGTCGAGGCCTGATGGCTCCGCTCGCCCGAGCGGAACGTGAGGAGACCGTCGGGGTTCCGGGGATCGACGTATGGATCCCGTGAGGGCGATCGCTCGGGCAGACGGTGAGGCGTAGACCGGAGGTCATGACCCTCACGACGATCCTGCCTTCACTCCGCCGCAGCATCCCGGACCCGTTCGCCCCCGACCGCTGGCCGGCACACACCCACCTCAGCACCACGGACGTGATCGTCGACGACGTTCCGATGCTGCGCCTGGTCGAACAGTGCGGAACCCCGTGCGTCCATTCGGCGGCAGCGGTGATCCCCGGCACGGGCGGGTGCCCGTCCCCCGCCGCACGCACCTCCGTGGTCGTCGTCCGCGTGAACACGGCGATCTTCGACGAGGACGGCCATCACCTCACCCTCGAGGCCTGCCTCTCAGACGTCGAACCGTGCTGGTCGGAACTCCGGCTCATCGGGCGAGCGTCGACGACGCACACGGTGCCGTTCCGCATCGGCAGCGAGGCCGGAATCGAGCAGCGCGTGCCACTCCCCCGCGACCTCGCGCCCGGCGACCTGCTCGCCGTGCCGTGTCGCGGCGAGGTCGCTCAGTCGGTCGGCTCGGCGTCGGGCTTCATCCAGAACGGCGAGTAGTGGTACCCGTCGGGGTCGTCGAATTGGCGCTGGTACATGAAGGGGTAGTCGTCGGTCTCGCCGATCCGTCCACCCGCGGCCCCAGCGCGCTCGACGAGCTCGTCGACCGCCTCGCGGCTCCCGAGGTCGAACGAGACCGTGACCTTCGAGGGCGTGTCGGGTCCACCGATCAGCTCCTCAGTGCCGCCGACGCTCGCGTACATCTCCCGGCTGCCGAGCATGACGTACTGCTCGGGCGCGATCTCGAAGCAGGACACCTGGTCGGTGGACATCGCGGCGTTGCGGGTCCAGCCGAGGGCGTCGTAGAAGGCGGTCGCGCGTTCGACGCTCTCGACCGGACACGTGATGAAGAGGCTCATGCGGTCAAGCTACGCCCGGCGTGAGCGGGTCCACAAGGACGTTCTTCCGAGGTTCACTCGGACGGCGCCCATGGCACGGTCGGGTCGATCGTCGTCGCGATCTTCGCGCTGATCTCGGCCAGTTGCCGCACCTGCGCCTGGGTGAGCGAGCCGAAGACGAGCTCCTCGACCAGGGCGTGGTGCGCGGGCGTGGACCGCGCGACGTGAGCGTGCCCGTCGTCGGTGAGCACCGCGAGCGTGAACCGACCGTCGCTCGGGTCGACCTCACGCCGCACCCAGCCGTGCTTCTCCAGTCGCGAGATCGCGCGGGAGAGCCGGGAGAGCGTGCTGCTCGCGTACCCGGCGAGGGTGCTCATCCTGAGCGCGCGGTCCTGGGCGGTGTCGAGCGCGAAGAGCAGCCCGTGCTCGTAGTGGCTCAGCCCGCTGTCGCGCTGCAGCTGGGCGTCGAGGGCGGCGGGGAGTCGCTCGAGCAGGGTGGCGACGGACGCCCAGGCTGCAAGCCGATCACCGCTGAGGCCGGGACGTTCGGCGGGATCGGTCATGGGGCAAGCCTATTCGACTTGCTTGAGCAAGTGAGCCGACCTATGGTGACTTTCCTGAGCAAGTGAATCGGCGCATCGCCGACAGAGGGAGATGACATGGACCTACAACTCCGAGGCAAGACGGCCTTCATCAGCGGATCGACCGGCGGGATCGGCGCAGCCATCGCCCGGACGCTCGCCGCGGAGGGTGCACGGGTCATCGTGAACGGGCGCTCCGAGCAGGCGGTGCATGATGCGGTCACCGCACTTCGGCGCACGCACCCCGACGTCGGCCACGACGGGATCGTCGCGGACTTCGCCGATCCGGCCTCCGTCGAGCGATTGCTCGGCGACCTCGCCGCCGTCGACATCCTGGTGAACAACGTGGGCCGGTTCGGTCTCGCGCAGTTCGAATCCATCTCGGACGACGACTGGGCCCACATCCTCGAGGTCAACCTGATGAGCGGCGTCCGGCTGTCCCGGCACGCCCTGCCAGGCATGTTGGATCGCGGCTGGGGGCGCATCCTCTTCATCAGCAGCGAGTCCGGTGTGAACATCCCCGCCGACATGATCCACTACGGCGTCACGAAGGCGGCGATGGTCGCCCTCGGCAACGGACTCGCGAAGCGGACCCGCGGCACCGCCGTGACAGTCAACACGATCCTCGGCGGCCCGACCTACTCGGACGGCGTCGCCACGACGATCGCGTCGATCGCCGCCGACCAGGCCGCGCCTGTCGACGCCGTGAAGGCCTCGATCATCGGTCGCAACACCACCACCCTGCTCGAACGCTTCATCGAGCCCGAGGAGATCGCCGCGCTTGCGGCCTACCTCGCGAGCCCACTGGCGTCGGCGACGAACGGTGCGGCCCTCCGCGCGGACGGCGGAGTGCTGACCGGGATGCTCTAGCCCGGCCGGTTGCGACGGGGCTGGCGGCGGCACTATCGGATACCGGCGCCCTCGTCACTCGGAGGAGCGACGCTCCCGTACCGCGTCGAAGGTCCGCTGCAGCGCACCGATGGACGACTCGGAGTCGACCTGGGCGACGCCGATGAAGAGGCAGTCGACGACCATCAGCTGCGCGATCCGACTCCCGAGCGCTCCCGAGCGGAACGCCGTCTCCCGCGCGGACGTCTGGAGGACGATGTCCGCGCTGGTCGCCAGGGTCGACTCCGCGTGGTTCGTGATCGCGATGGTCGTCGCGCCGGAGCGGGCCGCGAGCCGGAGATAGTCGACGGTGTCCGCGGTCGCGCCGGAGTGCGAGATCGCGACGGCGACCGCCTGCTCGTCGAGGATCGCCGCGGCGGTCCAGGCGGCATGCGGGTCGGGCCATTCGAGCGCCACCCGTCCGATCCGCGAGAGTTTCCGCTGCAGGTCGACGGCGACGATCGAGCTCGCCCCGACACCGAAGATGTCGACCCGGCGAGCGCCGGCGACCGCGGCGACCGCACGCGTGAGGGCTGCCGTGTCGAGGGCCTGAGCGGTGTCGGCGATCGAGAGGGATTCGTTCGCGGCGACTTTCGCGACGATGTCGTCGAGGCTGTCGCCGGCGACGATGTCGGGCGACTGCACATTGGTCCCGGCGAGCGCGAGCCGCTCGCGGAGGTTCTCCTCGGTCAGGTCGTGGCGGAAGTCCTTGAAGCGGTCGTAGCCGATCTTGCGCGTGAAGCGCACGACCGTCGTCGTCGATGTCGAGGCCTCCTCGGCGATCTCGGCGACCGACCGCGTCGCGAAGGCGCCCGGGTCGGCGAGCAGCGATTCGGCGATCCGCCGCTCGGAGGGGCGGAGTTCGTCGAGGCGGGCGCGCACCTCGGTGGACACCGCTCGTGATGTCCGGTGGACGTCGGCTCCCATCGGTGCTCCTCTCGACCGTGAACACTGTACCGTCGGCACCCACCGGCGGGATGTATGGAAATTACCATCCAGCGTCAAACTGTGTATGTTTGTTGCAACGACTCGCGACCGGTGCCCTCCTCAGGTGCGGACTGGCCGACACGTATAGCGGAGTACCGCGGGTACTGCCGGCATGCACGATCCAGGAACCAAGGGAGGTCCCGTGACCAGCTCCACACCACGCAGCGACGTGATCAGCAGCACTGCCCGACGCCGGGCCATCGTCGCCGGCAGCGTCGGCAACTTCATCGAGTGGTACGAGTTCGGGATCTACGGGTTCCTCGCCACGATCCTCGCCGCACAGTTCTTCAGCGACGGCCAACAGACCGGTATCGAGTCGCTCATCGCGACCTACGCGTCCTTCGCGATCGCCTTCTTCTTCCGCCCGGTCGGGGCTGCGCTCTTCGGCCGCATCGGCGACCGGATCGGCCGCAAACCGACGCTCATCCTCGTCCTGGTCATGATGTCCGGGGCGACCGCCCTCATCGGCATCCTCCCGACGTACGCCTCGATCGGCGTCGCGGCGCCCATCCTGCTCACGATCGTGCGCATCCTGCAGGGCCTCTCCGCCGGCGGTGAGTTCGGCGGCGCCGTCTCGGTCATGACCGAGTTCGCCCCGGCCGGGAAGCGTGGCTTCTACGGATCGTGGCAGTCGTTCACGGTCGCACTCGGACTCCTCGGCGGCGCCGGCACCGTCGCGCTGCTGGCATCCCTGCTGTCCGAAGCCGATCTGGCGGCGTGGGGCTGGCGGATCGCCTTCCTGCTCGCCATCCCCCTCGGCGCGGTCGCCCTGTTCCTCCGCTTGAAGCTCGAGGAGACGCCGGAGTTCCAGAAGGTTGCCACCGCCGACACCACCAAGGTCGCCGAGCCGGTCGTCCGCGCGGGTGCCGCAGAGACCGCCAAGGCGATCCTCCTGGGGATCGGCCGCCTGATGGGCTGGTCCGCCGCCGGGTACACCTTCCTCGTCGTCATGCCCTCCTACCTCCAGAGCAGCCTCAACGCGTCCTTCCAGGAGGCGCTGATCTCCACGGTGCTCGCGAACGCCGGCTTCGCCGCGACGATCCTCCCGGCCGGCTGGCTGTCCGACAGGATCGGTCGGCGTTGGGTGATGCTCACCGGCACCGGTCTCATCGTGATCCTGGCGCTGCCCCTGCTCAACGTGCTGCAGAACCCGGACCTCGGCGTCGGTGTCCACGGCCTCGCCGTGTTCGTCGCCGGAGCGGTCGTCGGCCTGATCGCAGGCCCGGGCCCCGCCATGCTCGCCGAGATGTTCCCCACCTCCGTGCGATACACCGGTCTCGGACTGTCCTACTCGATCTCGAACGCCGTCTTCTCGGGCAGCGCCGGCCTCATCATCACCTCGCTGATCGCCTCGACCGGTAACGTCGACGTCCCGGCCTACTACGTGATGGCGACCTGCCTGGTGAGCGCGATCGCCATCGGCACGCTCCGCGGGAACGCCCACCGGGCGGAGCTGCGCAAGTGAGCCGCCCGATGCGCGTCATCGGCCTCATGTCCGGCACCTCGCACGACGCGATCGACGCCGCCGCAGCCGAGATCGGCGTGGACGGCGACACCCTCGTCGTCCGCCCGCTCGGGATGATCACCGCCGGGTACGACCCGGAACTGCGAGCCGCTATCACCGCAGCCCTGCCGCCGGCGACCACCACTGTCGACGACGTCTGCCGGTTGGACACGCGGATCGGGCAGGCCTTCGCCGATCTCGCGGTCCGAGCGGTCGAAGAACTCTGCGGCGGGGAGGCCGACCTGATCGTCTCCCACGGCCAGACGATGTACCACTGGGTGGAGGGCGGCCGGGTCGAGGGCACGCTCCAGCTCGGCCAGCCGGCCTGGATCGCCGAACGCACGGGCTGCACCGTCGTCGCCGACCTGCGTTCGCGTGACGTCGCGGCCGGTGGGCAGGGCGCTCCGCTCGTGAGCATGATCGACGCGCTCTGGCTGGGTGGCGAGACCGCTGCGGCCGTCAACCTCGGCGGCATCGCCAACGCCACCATCGTGCGGCCGGGCCACGACCCGATCGCCTTCGACAGCGGACCGGCGAACGCGCTCATCGACGCCGTCGTCGCCGAGCACACCGGCGGCGCCCGGCAGTTCGACGCCGACGGCGAGCTCGCCGCGCGTGGCACCGTCGACGAGGAGACGCTCGACCTCCTCCTGCGCGAGCCGTACTACCAGCGCCCCGCCCCGAAGTCGACGGGCAAGGAACTGTTCCACCTCGACTACCTCCGCGAGCAGCTCGCCGGCCGTCCGACGCTTCCGATCGAGGACCTCGTCGCGACCCTCACCGAGCTGACCGCACGGACCGTAGCCGACGCCGTCCGTGGGGTGGAGCGCGTCATCCTCGCCGGCGGAGGGGTGCGCAATCCTCAGCTCGTCGCGCGCATCCGGGCCGCACTCCCCGAGGCCGACGTCGTCAGCAGCGACGACGCGGGCCTCCCCTCCGACGCGAAGGAGGCGCTCGCCTTCGCCGTCCTCGGCTTCCTGACGGTGAACGGCCAGGCCGGATCCCTCCCCTCGGCCACCGGCGCCTCACACGGCAGCGTCCTGGGTGCGATCGTCCCGGGACGCTCGCTCCCCGCGCGGACGCTCGACGGGCCGCCTCGCTCGCTGCGGTTCGAAGCATGACCGACGACAGCCCCACGGACCACCACGACGGCGTCAGCCCGTCCGACCCAGAACGGAGGGCCGTTCGTGCCTGAAGCATCGAGTACCTTGGCAGCGCTCTCCACCGAGGGACGCAACCCGCGCACGGTCGACCTCGACACGCTGGACACGCTCCGGCTGCTCGAGGTGATCAACGACGAGGACCGACTCGTCGCCGACGCGGTCCGAGCGGAACTGCCGAGCATCGCGCGCGCCGTGGAACGCATCACGGAGGCTCGCCGGCAGGGTGGGCGACTCGTCTACCTCGGTGCGGGGACGAGCGGCCGGATCGGACTGCTCGACGCGGTCGAGTGCCCGCCGACCTTCGGCACCGATCCCTCCGAGGTCCTGGGGCTCATCGCCGGGGGCGAGCACGCCTTCGTCGTCGCCGTCGAGGGCGCCGAGGACGACATCGAGCTCGGCGCCTCGGAACTCATCGCGGCCGACCTCCTCCCCACGGACGTCGTCGTCGGTCTCGCGGCCAGTGGTCGCACCCCGTACGTCATCGGCGGCCTGCGCTACGCACGCCATCTGGGCGCGGGGACGATCGCGGTGTCCTGCAACCGGAACGCCCGGATCAGCGCCGAGGCGGACATCGCCATCGAGGTGATGACCGGCCCTGAGGCGCTCACCGGTTCGACCCGGCTGAAGGCCGGCACCGCGCAGAAGCTCGTCTGCAACATGCTGTCCACCGCGTCCATGGTGCGCTCGGGCAAGGTCTTCTCCAATCTCATGGTCGACGTGAAGCCGACCAACGAGAAGCTCGTCGACCGCGCGCAGCGGATCGTCGCGGACGCCACCGGTGTCGAGCGGTCGATCGCCGACGCCGCCCTGGAGCAGGCCGGCGCACACGCCAAGACCGCCGTCGTCATGCTGCTCGCCGATGTGGACGCGGCGACGGCCGCCCGGCTGCTCGAATCGCACGACGGCGACGTCCGCTCGGCCGTGGCCGCGGCGAGCGCCTGAGCAGGAACGAAAGGACACCGTGGAGATCATCATCCTTCCCGACGCCGCCGAGGTCGGTCGCGTCGCCGGCGCGAAGATCGCGTCGATCGTCGCCGGACGGCCCCAGGCCGTCATCGGCCTGGCGACCGGGTCCAGCCCGCAGGGCATCTACAAGGAGCTGGCCCGTCGCGTGCAGGAGGACTCGCTGTCGTTCACCGAAGCGCGCGGCTTCGCGCTGGACGAGTACGTGGGCATCCCGGCCGACCACCCCGAGTCGTACGCCAGCGTGATCACGCGCGAGGTCGTCGCCCCGCTCGGCTTCGAACCCTCGCGCGTCCGTGTCCCGGACGGTCGCGCCGCAGACCTCGCGGCCGCCGCGAAGGAGTACGACCGGGCCATCGCCGAGGCCGG
Source organism: Plantibacter sp. lyk4-40-MEA-4 (assembly GCF_030209415.1). Classification (NCBI taxonomy): domain Bacteria; kingdom Bacillati; phylum Actinomycetota; class Actinomycetes; order Micrococcales; family Microbacteriaceae; genus Plantibacter; species Plantibacter sp. lyk4-40-MEA-4. The sequence continues at coordinate 210,152 of NZ_JARVSA010000011.1, read as the reverse complement.
CGGCATCGACGTGCAGATCCTCGGCATCGGGTCGAACGGACACATCGGATTCAACGAGCCGACGTCGTCGTTCGCGTCACGCACGCGCATCAAGACCCTCGCGCCGAAGACCCGACAGGACAACGCCCGCTTCTTCGACTCGCCCGACCAGGTACCGACCCACTGCATGACGCAGGGGCTCGGGACCATCCTCGAGGCGCGCGAACTCGTGCTGGTCGCCCAGGGTGCTGGAAAGGCCGACGCCGTCGCGGCCGCCGTCGAAGGACCGCTCAGCGCGTTCGTCCCCGGGTCGGCGCTCCAGTTGCACGAGCACGCGACCGTCGTCATCGACGAAGCGGCGGCATCAGGGCTGCGGTTGTCGGACTACTATCGCTACACCTACGACAACCGGCCGGACTGGCAACGCTTCGAATGAATCGGCCGGGCGATGGCCGACGACGCCCCCGTCCTCTGAGGCGTCCGGCCACCGCAGCCGCAACCCAGCACCCCGCTCCCCTGCACCCCGCTGACGCCCGCATTCGAGAAGGAAGCCTCGTGGCACACCCGACCACCGCCCCATCCCGCATCACCGAAGCCATCGGCGGAGCCGTGGGCGATCCCACGCGCATCCGCACCAGGGCGATCGACCTGGCCGCCTACGCCGGGGATGCATCGCACTACCTGCTGACGCCGGAGGCGGTCGTCATCGCGGAGAGCGCTGCCGAGGTCGCAGCGATCCTCCGGGCGGCGACGCGGTCCGCCGCACCCGTCACGTTCCGGTCGGGTGGCACCAGCCTGTCCGGCCAGGCGTCAGGTTCCGGCATCATCGTCGACACCAGGCAGCGGTTCAAGACCATCGAGGTGCTCGACGACGGCAAGCGCGTCCGGGTGCAGCCGGGTGCGACGGTGGCGCAGGTCAACGCGCGACTCACCCGACTCGGCTACCGGCTCGGCCCGGACCCGGCGAGCGAGGTGGCGTGCACGATCGGCGGTGTGATCGCGAACAACTCCAGCGGTATGGCCTGCGGGATCGACGAGAACACCTATCGGACGCTGGAGTCGATGGTGTTCGTCCTCCCGTCCGGCACCACGATCGACACGGCCGACCCGACGGCCGACCGGCAGCTCCACGAAGCGGAACCGGAGCTCGCCGAGGGCATCGAGCGCCTGCAGCGCCGCGTGCGATCGGATCCGGCGTCGGTCGCGTCCATCGAGCGCCAGTTCTCCCTGAAGAACACCATGGGGTACGGGATCAACGCGTTCCTGGACTTCGAATCGCCCGTGGACGTCCTGCAGCACCTCATCATCGGCTCGGAAGGCACGCTGGCCTTCGTCGCCGAGGCGACCTTCCGCACCGTCCCCGTCCTCCCGCTGGTGTCGACGGCACTGGCCGTGTTCCCCTCCCTCGACGCGGCGACGCGCGCGCTGCCCGAGTTGGTCGCGTCCGGAGCCGCCACGCTCGAGCTCATGGACGCCACGTCCCTGACGGTCGGGCAGCGGCTCCCCGGCAGCCCGGCGGAGATCCAAGGGGTCACGCCGCAGGATCACGCGGCACTCCTCGTCGAGTACCGCTCCGAGGACGCCGTCGAGCTCCGGGACCGCGCGACGGCGGGCGGCGTGCTCCTGAACGGTCTGGACGTGCACGCGCCGGTGGTGTTCTCGAGCGACGCGTCCCAGCGGTCGCGCGCCTGGGCGCTCCGCAAGGGTCTCTACGCCTCGGTCGCGGGAGCGCGCCCCTCCGGCACCACGGCCCTCCTCGAGGACATCGTCGTCCCGACCGCCGCCCTCGCAGACACCTGCGCGAGCCTGCAGGAGCTCTTCGTGCAGCACGCCTATCGCGACTCGGTCATCTTCGGCCACGCGAAGGACGGCAACATCCACTTCATGCTGACCGACCGGTTCGAGGGCGACGCCGCGCTCGGCCGGTTCAACGGCTTCACCGAGCAGATGGTCGACCTCGTCCTCGACGCGGGCGGCAACCTGAAGGCCGAGCACGGCACGGGTCGCGCCATGGCACCGTACGTCCGCCGGCAGTACGGCGATGAGCTGTACGGGGTGATGCTCGAGCTGAAGCGGTTGGTCGACCCGGCCGGGGTGATGAACCCCGGCGTGCTGATCGACGAGGATCCCAAGGCGCACCTCCAGGGGATCAAGCTCCAGCCGACGGTCGAGGAGGAGGTCGATCGCTGCGTGGAGTGCGGGTACTGCGAACCCGTCTGCCCGAGTCGCGACCTGACGCTGACGCCGCGGCAGCGCATCGTCGTCCGCCGTGCCGAGGAGTCCGCTCGCGCCCGCGGGGACATCGCCCTCGCCGAGGAGCTCGCGGACGACTACGACTACGCCGGCGTGCAGACCTGTGCCGTCGACGGGATGTGTCAGACCGCGTGCCCGGTCCAGATCAACACGGGCGCGCTGGTCAAGCGCATCCGGCGCACGGAGGCGGCTCCGGTCGCCGCCGCGGGTTGGAAGGCGGCCGCCACCGGTTGGGGGCCGGTCACGCGGATCGGTTCGGTCGCACTCTCCGGCGCGAAGCTCCTGCCGGCTCCGGTGGTCGGTGCGGTGACCGACGTGGCCAGGGCCGTGCTCGGTACCGACACCGTGCCGAAGTACTCAGGAGATCTGCCGGGCGGCGGACGCTCGCGGAAGGCACTCGGTCGGACGGTGGGTGCCGCTGAGGGCCCGACCGTCGGCATCTACGTCCCGGCGTGCGTGAACAGCATGTTCGGCGCGGCGGACGGCGGGGACGGCGTCATGGGCGCTTTCACCCGACTGCTCGAACGGGCGGGCCTGAGCATGATCGTGCCCGACGGCGTCGAGTCGATCTGTTGCGGCACCCCGTGGTCGTCGAAGGGCTTCGCGTCCGGCGCTGCGGTGAACGAGCAGCGCACGGTCGAACGCATTCGAGCGGCCGTGGCCGACAGCGGCCTGGTGGTCGTCAGCGACGCGTCGAGCTGCACCGAGGGCTTCGCGAAGCTCCTCAGCGAGAGCGGCGTGGTCGTCGAGGACGCGGTGGCCTTCGCCGCCCGGGAGATCCTGCCTCGGGTCGACGTCTCAGCGCAGATCGAGCAACTCGTCCTGCACCCGACCTGCTCCTCACGGCAGATGGGCCTCGACCCGGATCTCGTGCGGATCGGCGAAGCCGTGGCCGAGCGCGTGCACGTCCCGGACGACTGGGGCTGCTGCGCCTTCGCCGGCGACCGCGGCATGCTGCACCCCGAGCTGACGGCGTCCGCGACGAAAGCCGAGGCCGCCGAGGTCGCCGCCCTCGGTGCCGATGCGCACGCGTCGTGCAACCGCACCTGCGAGCTCGGGATGACCCGTGCCACGGGCGAGGACTACCGCCACGTGCTCGAGCTGCTCGACGCCGCGTCGTCCGGCCCGGCCTAGGAGACACCGCGCCCCGCTGCCGTTCTGATCCCGAGTCGACGCCCTCGACTGCCCGTGCTCAGCGCGCCACGGCGAGACGGATGCCGAACCCGGTGATCGCGGTGCCGGCGACGACGTCGAGCGTCGTGGCGACCGCTCGTCGATTGAGCCACTGGCGGAATACCTGGGCGGTCAGGACGAGCGTCGTGAGCCACACCGATCCGAGGATGACGTGGACGCTGGTGAGCGCCATGCCCCAAGCGAGTTGCGGTGCATGCGACGGAATGAACTGGGGCAGCAGGGCGAGGTAGAACGCGCCCATCTTCGGGTTCAACAGATTGGTCGTCAGCCCCTGGACGAAGCCCGACACCACGCCGCCCGACGATTCGGTGTCCCGAGCGTCAGGCGCGATCGACCGCTTGCTCCGCAGCGCCGTCCACACCATGCGCCCACCGATCCAGACCAGGTAGGCGGCACCCGCGAGGCGAAGTGCGTCGTACGCGACCTCAGACGCGGTCAACAGCGCTGTCACCCCGATCGCGGTGAGGGCGCCCCAGACGAGCGTGCCGACTTGGATACCGGCGATCACGCCCCAGGCGCGCCGCTTGCCGGTGAAGGCGGCGGTGCGCAGGACGAGGGCCGTGTCCAGCCCAGGGGTGATCGTCAACAGACCGACGACCAGGGCGAACGACCAGAGGGTTTCCGCGGGAGGCATCACGGACTCCCACTCTATCGACGCGTTCCTCCTGATCTGACGAAGCGGGGGCGAGAACCGGCACCGGTCGGTCGCCACTCATCCACTCGATCAGGGCGCGGCGATCCGGTCCAGCTCGGCGAGGTCCGCTTCGGCGAGCGTGAGCGCGGCGCCCGCGAAGTTCTCGCGGAGATGGGCCACGGATGACGTGCCCGGGATCAGCAAGATGTTGGGTGAGCGCTGCAGCAGCCACGCCAACGCGACGGACATCGGCGAAGCGTTGAGTCGAGCTGCGACCGCGGTGAGCGCGTCGGACTGCAGCGGGCTGAACCCACCGAGGGGGAAGAACGGGATGTAAGCGATCCCTTCGCCGGCGAGTCGGTCGATGAGCGCGTCGTCCCCTCGGTTGGCCAGGTTGTACGAGTTCTGCACCGACACGATCGGCGCGATCGCCTGCGCTTCCTCCACCTGCTCGGCGGTGGCGTTGCTCACGCCGAGGTGACGGATGAGTCCCTGTCGCTGCAGGTCGACCAGGGTCTCGAAGGCTTCCGTGACCGGCTCGGGAACTGGTCCGTTCGCATCACCCAGGCGGAGATGGACGAGGTCGAGGACGTCGACACCGAGCGTCTCGAGATTGTCGTCGATCTGCGCTTTGAGCTCATCGGGCTTCCGCGCTGCAGGCCAGCCGCCCTGCGCGTCACGGCGTCCGCCCGCCTTCGTCGCGATGAGCAGTTCCGCGGGATACGGGTGCAGGGCCTCGCGGATGAGTTCGTTGACGACGCGGGGCCCATAGGTCTCCGCGGTGTCGATGTGGGTGATGCCGACGCCGGCCGCTTCGCGGAGGACGGCGAGAGCCGCGTCATGGTCTTTCGGCGGGCCGACCACCCATGGGCCGGCGAGTTGCATGGCGCCGTAGCCGAAGCGGGAGACCGTGTGGTCGCCCAGGGTCCAGGTGCCGCCGGGGAGTTCCAGGGTGGTCGGGTTCATCGATGTGCCTTCCGGTGGGTGTCGGCCGAAGTGTCGTCATCCACTCTGGGCGAGGCGCTACCCTTTCGGAAGGAGTTACCTGAAAGTGCGTTGATACCGAAAGCGAGACCATGGCCACCATCACCGCGGCAGATCAGCGGGCTGCGGCGAAGACGCAGTACAACGCGTTCCTCGCCGCCTGTCCGAGCCAGCAGCTCCTCGCGCAGGTGTCCGGGAAGTGGGTGGCTCTCGTGCTGTCGGCGCTCGGGAGCGGTCCGGACTGCGACGGCGAGCCGCGACCGATGCGGTACTCCGAGCTGGCGCGGACGCTCGCGGGTGTGAGTCCGAAGATGCTGTCGCAGACCCTGAAGTCGTTGGAACGCGACGGGCTCATCAGCCGGACGGCGACCGCGACGGTTCCCGTGACCGTGACCTACGACCTGACCGACCTCGGGCTCTCACTCCATGAGACCGTCCGGCAGCTCAAGGCGTGGTCCGAGCTGCACCGCGACGAGGTCTCGGCGCACCAAGCGCGGTTCGACGCTGCCAGGCCCCAGTGAATCGCGAGCCTCGGACGATTCGACCGGAACCTGAGAGGCCTCGTCCTCGACGCACTCCCCGTCGCCCGGGCTCGTGAGCATGCCCCGCGCCCTGGTTCCGGAGAAGCGGAACCAGGGCGCGGGGCATGCGGAACCGATCAGTGACCGGGCCCACCGTAGGCGGCGTCGGCGACGAATCCGCAGGACGCCTCCCAGGTGCTCTGCTCCGACTCGGGGTAGCTGGAGTCGTAGCCGGTCGCATCCAACTTCCACTGGTGGCTCTGCTCAGGCGACAGGCCGTCGGGCATCCCGGTCGCCTGTTGACCTTCGGGATACGGGTAGGCCTGGAGCGTCATGTCGACGGCGCCCACGAACTCGTGGCCGCGATCGGCCATGCACGAGCGCATCGCATCGATCCAGCCCTGGTACTGCGTCGCGAACGCCAGTGCCGTGGCACGCTCCTCCTCGGTCGGCACGTAGGCCGCCTCGGCGGCAGTGGTCGCCGCGTCACGCTCCTCCCGGCAAGGGACCGCAGCCGTCTGCCAGGCGTCCTGGTCGGCCTCGCTCAGGCCTGGCGGCATCCCGTCGAAGCTGGTGTCGTCGAACCCGAACCCCGCTTCGGTCATGCAGGACGCCATCGCGGCTTTACCAACCTCGAAGAATCGCTGCCACAGACCCTGCAGGTAGAACTCGTTGATGTACGTGGACTCGGTCGGCAGCGTGGTCGCGGCCGGCGTCGCGGCCGGAGACGCACTCTCGGTCGGCGTCGCGGGCGCCTCCGCCGGCGCCTCCGCGGAGCTCGCCACGGCCTGCGCTGCCACACCGCCGAGTCCGCCGGCGACCACCAGTCCGGACGTGAGCAATACCAGCATCTTCTTGCGAATCATCGTCTCCCCCAATGTTCGTGGAACGTGTTTATAGGAAGATAGCTTCCCCAAACGGATCTCGCAACCGGTCCCTGAGCCGGAACACGTCTCCCGGCCACTCGTCGAGCAGTGCAGCGGTGCCTCAATCCTGGGTGCTGTGAGCATTCCTCGGAACGACAGTGGGCCGGTGCGCGGCTGGCTCGGCCCGGATTGGGAAGCGATCCGGGTCTGACCGCGGACGGGCCCCGAGAGGTCTCCCGGGGCCCGTCATCGCACCGTGTGCGCTTACGCGACGCAGGACTTCAGTCCGTAGACGGAAGCAGCCAGGCCCACGTAGGCGACGACGCCGGTACCGGCCGTCTGGACGATGCCGTACGCCGACGCGCCGGTGCCGACGACGGCGACCAGGCAATCCATGTTGATGGCGTTCGGATCGGCGATGGTCCCGTGTCCGGTCAGCGCGATGGTTTCGATCTGCTTGCCGTTGATGTACTTCTGCAGGTACGAGCCCTTGCAGGTGCTCAGCGCCGCGCCCTTGCTCATGCTGTAGGACGAGCCGTCGGTGCCGACGCAGACGTATTCGTACTGCCCAGCGGGTTCGGCGTTCGCGGCGCCCGCCGCGCCGACGGTCAGCCCCATCGCTGCGACCGCGGTGATCAGGATCCGAGAGAACTTCGTACGCATCAGAGATACTCCTTTGTCTCGTTTGTTTCCGAAGCCGACACCGTACCCACCCGTCGTCGCTTGAAGTCAAGGACGAAGGCGTGTTACTCGCGGGCGCGCGTGCCACTCCGACGATCCGCGCGCCAGCCCGGCCGATTGTGGCCACAGGACCGATCGCTGGATCGGAGGCCGCACGATCGACACCCACATGAAGAACCTCTAGGCCGGTGGCGTGAGGTCGAGCGCATCGAGTTCGAGGACGAGTTCCATGCACCGCAGGCGTGCGCGGGAGAAGTCGTAGGGCATCATCCGGACGGCCTCGATGAGGCTCGTCGAGCCGCACGTCGGGCCTGCGCCGTCCTCGTCGTCGGGAAGGGGGTGCGACTCGTCCCACGCGTCGAAGCGGTCGTCGTCGGCCTGCGCCAGGCCGGAGTCCTCGATGACCGTGCGGAGGGCCGCCTCGAAGGCATGCCGTTCGGCAGCGACCTCAGCGACGCGGGGGTCGTCGACCGCGACCGTGTCGTCGAGTGCTTCCTCGGCGGCGTCGACCCGGTCGGACTCCTCCCGCAGCTCCGGGTGGGTGGCCAAGGCGATGAACCGCGAGGCCTGGACGGAGGCGCCGAGCCCACCGAAGATCCGCTCGGTCACGAGCAGGGTGTCCAGGTCGTCCTGCCGCAGGGCGCCCACGGGCAGGTCTGTGAGGCGGTCGCTCACGACGTCGGAGAGCAGCCCCAACCTGCTGCCCTGCGCACGCATGCGCTGCACGGCGGTCCGCTGCTGCTCGAGTTCCGCCTGCCGAGCGACGAGGGAGCCCTCCAGGCGGTCCAGGATCCGCGCGACATCATCGTCGGTATCGGTGATGCCTTCCGCAAAGGCGTCGCGGATGTCGTCGAGGGCGATGCCGGCGTCCGCCATCCGACGGATCCAGAGCAGGCGGATCATCTCGTCGTAGCCGTAGCGGCGGCGACCGTCGCTCCCCCGCTCGGGCTCAGGGAGCAGACCGATCTGGTGGTAGTGACGGATCGCCCGTGGGGTGATGCCGACGAACGCGGCGGCGCCTCCGATGGTGACCTGGCGCGGCGGGGTGAAAGTCGAGAACATGTGGGGGGCCTTCCTCGGTGGGCGGAATACGTCCACTGCACCACATGACGCTACGGCAGGTGCAAGTCGACCCACGGCCGTCCCCCGGGAGACGGATGTGCCTCAGTTGTGGTTCTCCTACGTTCGAGTGCACGAACAGGATGAAGCCGACCATGACCAGAGCAACGAGCCTGAACCTCTACCAGGACCACATCGCCCGCCACTCGCGTCGAAGGTCCGTCGAGAGCGCGCATTCCGCTCGCCAAGGCGTGACGAACGAACCGAAGGCGCACGCTCGGCACAGGGCAGCACCCTGGGGCGCCATGGTTACGCTGGCGATATGACCGATCGCGTCCTGCGGAACAGTGACCCGGTTGACCCTGACGCCGACGTGCGTGCCGAGCTGACGACCCGTCTCTCCGAACTGCGAGGTCAGCCGCGCCTCGATGCCGTGGTCGAGGCCTCCCGCGCGGCGGTACTGGCGGCAGTGCCGAGGCTGCGCAGCGCACAGGCGCGTCTTGCTCGGGACAGCGGTGGCGACGGACGAAGAGCGTCCCGCACCCGCTGGGGCGCTCGCGACACGGCGACGGTGGTCGCGCTCCTGCTCGGGCTCCTCGCGGCGGGCCTTGTCCTGCCGTCTCCCCGCAACGGCCGGCCGGCTCTCGGTGTCGACGAAGCCGCGATGTGGGTGGGGCTGTGCGCGATCGTCTCAGCGGTGATCTTCGGCCTCCTCGAACGGGGAAGACTCACGTCGTTCCTGCTCGGCGCACACACGCGCGGCGCGGCGCGGCTGTACGTGGTGGTCGGCGTCGTGTGGACAGTGGTCTTCGCTTACGTGGTGGTCAGCTGGGATGAGGTCGATCGGTACGAGCCCGCCCGAGCCATGACGGGCCTCGTGCTCCTCGGCACAGCTGTGGCCGGGATCGCTGCGCTGGCGGTGGTCGCTCGCCGCCGGGACCGCGTCGCGCTCGCTGATCCGATCACGGCGGCGAAGGACGAGTGGGGCAGGAGCCCGGGAGACGTCGATCCACTTCGGCAGTGGTGGGCTGCGCTCCCCAGCACGCTCACGCCAGCCGAGCGGCGTGCAGCGGATCGCGCCTACGGTGTGACGCTCGAGGTCTTGGAGGGGGAGAGGATCCTCCGGGCTCGCGACACACGGCGCCTCCGACGCAAGAATCCTGCCGCTGTCTGGCGGGGCGACGCAGGCTGAGATGAAGCGTGAGCACCGCCGACCGACAGCGACGCACGACAGCGCTCCGGGCGAGGATCCTCTCATCCGGTCAGCAGCGCTCCGTTCGCCGATGCACGGATGCCTCGTCGCCGTTCATGCAGCTTTCACCCGCGCGTTCCGCCGGTCCTCGCGAATGACACTGATGATGCCGATAGCCGTTGCGAGCAGGAGGAGGCTCTGCACGATCGCGGGGTACAGCTCGGTCGGTACCGGGTGTCTTCGACGCTCCGGCACGGCAGCGACATCGCGAACACGACCGCTGAAGCCACGCTCGCCCAGGTCCGGGGGGCGAGGAGCATGACTTCGAGATCCGACCTCAGCTGAGAGCCGGGAGGGCCCAACAGCTCAGGGCTGCGCCGGTACCGAGTATCACGGCGGCGCCCCAGACGAGGCCCGCGCTGATTCTCCTGGTCAGCCCGAGGCGTTTCCGCAGCCGCGTGACGGTCTCGACGTGTCCCGCCATCTCTGCCGTGAAGCGCCGAAGCAACACCTCGTCTGCAGGTGTGGCCGGCGCAGGAGTCGTCGGCTCGGACAGACGTTCCACCGCGCGGGAGACCGAGTCGATCCGCAGCTGCACGGCTCCCGTGTACTGCTGGACGATGACCCCGGCAGACAGGACGAACGCCCCTATGGAGGTCGTGAAGATCGGCAGTACCTGCGCCAGCTCCTTCTCCGAGTAGTCGTCCAGCGGGCCGATGAACGCTGCCGACGCTATAAAGCCGACGCCCAGTACCGACAGGAGGACGACCAACGCACCCGGCCAGGTGGCGAGCGGCTCATCGACCAGCTTCCTGAAACCGTGGACGTTCAGCGTCTGAGCCATGCAACCGAACCTACCCGCGACGGTGACAATCGCGCAGCATCGATCCCGGGGCTGCACTTCTCGACGGCGGACACCTCGGTGCAGAAGCTCGTCGACGCCGGGATCCTCGTCCAGTCCTGCGCAGGCGGACGGAACCGCTACTGGCAGGCCGGCGAGGTCCTGCAGGCGCTGGACGAGTTCGGCGCACGGGCCAGTCGTCGGCGGGGAGGTTTCCGAGCTGGCCGGCCCGGAACGCGCCGCCGCTGAGCGCAGTCAGGGTGGAGGGACCGACCTGCCGAGCTAGGCGCTTCGCTCGGTCGTCCGGAGCCAGTCCGTGATGGTGGTAGCGACGTGGTCGAGGTCGGATTCGAGGAGGAAGTGTCCGCCGTCGACGAGTTCGACGCGAGCATCGGGGGCGTCGCGGGTGAACGCCGTGGCGCCGGCGGCTGCCAAGATCTCGTCGTGACGCCCCCAGATCGCGAGCACCGGTACCTGTGAGGTGCGGAGCCATTCGTGCACCGCGGGGTAGAGGTCCCGGTTGGTGGCGTAGTCGAGGAAGAGCGCCAGCTGCACGTCGTCCTGACCCGGTCGGGCGAGGAGCGCGAGGTCGTGCTCCCAGGCGTCGGGGTCGACGGTCGTCGGGTCCGGCACGCCGTGGGTGTACTGCCACTCGACGGCCTCCCGCCCGAGGGCCGGACGGAGCGCGTCGCGCGTCTCGGTGGTCCGTTCGGCGGCGTCGGCCCAGATCGGGTCCCAGAAGCTCGGTACGAAGCCCTCTTCGTACGCGTTGCCGTTCTGGGAGATGACCCCGACGACGGCAGCGGGGTCGTTGAGAGCCAGTCGCCAGCCGACCGGGGCGCCGTAGTCCTGGACGTAGATCGTGTACTGCGTCACGCCGATGGTCGAGAGGAACCGGCTGGTCACCCCTGCGAGGGCCGCGAAGGTGTAGTCGAACTCGTCGACCGAGGGGGCGGAGGAGCGACCGAAGCCGATGTGGTCTGGAGCGATGACGCGGTACTGGCCGGCAAGCGCCGGGATGAGGTGCCGGAACATGTGGGAGCTGCTCGGGTACCCGTGAAGGAGCAGGAGCACGGGAGCGTCGGCAGGGCCGGCCTCACGGTAGAAGACGTCGAGCCCGTCGATCGAGACGGTGCGGTGGTGGACGGTGACCATTGCTAACCCCTTAAGATTGTTTTACTGGTTAGCCAGACGGTAGCATGGATCCAGGGCGCCGGTCGGCGCGACAGAACGGAGAACGATGCTTCGCGACGAGGAGCTGCTGCTGGGCCTGTTGAACAGTGCGCCGGTCGTCGAGGGCACCCCGACCGATCAGCTCGAGGGGGTGGCCGGGCAAGACCTGGCGCGCAGCTGGGGCGGCACCGGATCCGTGGACGAGTTGACGCGCCTTCGACGTGCGAGGCAGGCGCTGCAGACCATGATCCGTGGAGATGACGGAGGAGCGGTCAGAGACCTCGCGGGCATCCTCGGGGATGCCGTGCGCACCCCGCGTGTCACCCGGGACGGCGTGATCTGGGACCTGCAGATGCCGGAAGACGACCGCCTGGTGGCGGGGGCCGTCCTGGCGTGGTCGAGCGTGATCACGGAGTTCCCTGGTCGCCTCCGTGCGTGTGCGAACGACGAATGCAACCTGTTCCTCCTCGACCACAGCCGCCCTGGCACCGCGAAGTGGTGCTCGATGGCGGTCTGCGGCAACCGGATGAAGGCGCGCACGCATGCGCGCCGCGCTCAGAGCTGAGCGGCCCGGTACACGCTCGGATCAGGACGAACGTCGTGTCGCGGCGTCACTTCGCGGCGGCGACATGAGTCCCTCTCAAGCTGACGCTCGGCGCATCAGGCTCGTTCCAGCGGAAGAGCACCAGATGCCAGAGCCCCGGCCGCTTGCGCGAGGGATCGATCAATCCATTCGCGCCGCCGGCAAGGAGGCGGTCGCGGACGCTCCACGACGTCGGCGTGCCTCCGCCGGCGGCGATGTCCTGCCACGGGGCTGTCGCGTCAGCGAGGTCGATGCCTGCCGACTCCAGAGCCCGCGCGTCGCGCAGGTCGACGATGCCGGGCGCCTCGACGTCGATCTCAACGATCTCGCGCGCCCCCGCCCGAGCATCCTGGTGGGCGATCATCGCGGCCTCGACACCGTCGACGGACGAGCTCAGGTACAGCGTCGGCTCGTTCGCCCGCGAGTAGCGCCCAGCGGTGCGCGATCCGGCGATCGCGAACTCGCGGAAGCTCGGGTCGATCGCGCGGTAGAACGTGCCCCTCAGTGGTGGCGCGAAGGTCAGGCCGATGTCGGTCACTGTGTCAGAGCGCAAACGGCCGGTAGGCGAGCGCGCGGACAATGATCTCGTCGGGCGAGAGCACGGACGGCGGCCAGTAGATCAGGTCGGACACGCGCGGATCAGGCACGTTCGCGCGAAGGACCCCGAGGAGCTGGTCCTGCTCATCCTCGGTCCCCGTCGCGGCCTGGAGTCGGCGGACGATGTCGACGAGCTCCGCCCGTCTAGGTCCAGTGAGATCGGCCATGACCACCATGGTCATATCGGCGGTGGCCGACGGGTCGGTGGCCGCCGGCAGTGCGCGTTCTACTTGCTGGAAGGCGCTGAGCCACGGAGACGCTCCTCGGGCCCGTCGTCGCAGTGCGACGAGCCAGTCGTCGAGAGTGCGCATTCTGCTGCTTCGAGGGCGATGAGGGAACGGAACGGACGCTCTCGGTAAGGGGCTGCAGGGCCGCTATGGTCGTTCGAGGGAGGCGACGGATGAAGGCGTATGCGGCATTGTGGGGTTCGCTGCTCGGAGTCTTCCTCGCCTCGACGTTGGTCTCGGCGGCGATGATGGGACCCCCGGGCCGCCGGAACCAGTACCTCGACGCGATGACGGCGGTGGCGGTCGCCGGGCCGGCCACGGTGGTCGCCTTGCTGGCTGGCGTCACGGTGTCGCTGCTCCCCGTGCCGACTCGACGGGCGTTCGCTCCGACCGCGGAGACGTTCTCGATCACCCTGCTCGTCATCGTCACCGCGGTCGCCCTCTATCGCGGAGCCGTGGGCGCTGACGACGATCGCCAACTCGACGCCGGAGCGGTCGGCGGATGGCTGTTCGGCGCCTTCGGGATCATAGTTCTGCTGACCGCGGTCACGATCCGCGCCGACCGCAGGCGACGAGCCGACCGTCATGCCACGTCGACGACCGCACGACGGTCGTCGCGCCGCTGACCGCAGCGGCGCGCGCACCGGGACGAGTGAGGCCGGAGTGGGGCAAGCACGCTACTGAGCGGAACGACGCGATTGCTCCTTCTCGACTCGACCTTCGACATACAGCCGAGACAGAATCGCGATCGCGCCTACCGCGGTCCCGATCCAGGACACCCAACCGTGGTCCATCATGAAGTTCGTGATCGGGTCGGGGAGGAACCGCAGCACGTTCGGGTTGCTGTTGTGCAGGGTGAAGGAGACGGCGATCAGGATTCCGAGACCCGCGAGGACGGCGAGGGCGGCACTCAATTTCTTCATGGATCGAGAGGACACCGTGCCCTTGGGGCCGAGTCAAGTCGTTCCGTTCGCTTGACGCTGCCCCTGGGGCATCTGCTGGTATTGAGATCGAAGACGGGGAGAACCGTATGGCGTGGAGCACGCAGCAGCTGGCCGATCTGGCCGGCACGACGGTGAAAACGGTCCGGCACTACCATCAGGTCGGGCTCCTCGATGAGCCGGAGCGCGCGCGCAACGGTTACAAGCAGTATCAGACCTCCCACCTGGTGCGGCTCCTGCAGGTCAAGAGGATGAGCGATCTCGGCATCTCCCTCGCGCAGATCCGCGCGCTGGCCACGAGCACGCTCGACACGGACGCGTCCATCGCCGTCCTCGATGCCGAACTCGAGGCGAGCATCGAACGGCTGCAGCGCGTGCGCGCGGAACTCGCCCTCCTCCTGCGATACCGCGCGCCGCTCGACACGCCCACACCGTTCGCGCACTCCGCCGACGGCCTCCCGGAGCAGTACCGCGGGCTGCTCACCGTGTACTCCCGCGTCCTGAACGAGACGGCGCTCCACGACACGAGCGACCTCCTGAACGAGCCGGATGAGGCGAGCGAACCGTTCGAATCCCTCACCGACGAGTCGGACGACAGGGCCATCGACGATGTCGCACAGCTCCTCGCGGTGTCGATGACGGCCCACCGGAAACGGTTCCCGTGGGCTGCTGATCTGCGATCGGCTCAGCGGACGAAGGGCAATCTCGCGCAGGAGGCACTCTCCTCCGCGGTCGTCGATGCCTTCAACCACGGCCAGCTGCGCGCTCTCGCGCGCGCGAACGAGATCGTGCGCAAGGCTGACCCAGTGGACGATGAAACGCTGTGATCGATCCGCGTCACGGGCGCCACGGAGTTGACCCTGTCGTCGGGGCACGGTGTCCGATGACGCCCATGAAGAACAACACCTTCTCGGTGGCCTGACGGCTGTATCCGCGCTCACGCGATCGCCCGATTCGCCGAGAGGGCACGTGATCATTCGAATCGGCGAGGCTTGACTCGGCCCCAAGGGCAGGCTGTCGACTGTCCGTGTCGTGAAGTGCGCGACACCGACAGGAGGGCTTTTCAGTGAACACCGACACCATGCCGACAGATCGTTCTCGCAGCGTCGGCTGGCCCGAACTCGCCGTCGCGGCGATCACCGCTGTCGTGCTGTACATCGGCGGCGGGCTTGGCCTCTATCTGCTCGAGCTCCCAGCCGCAGCATCGGGAGTCGCGCAGTTCGCACTCTCTGCCGCCGTCCCCGTGCTCGCGTTCGTCGCCGCGGTCCTCATCCGCCGGCGACCGCTGAGTGCATTCGGGTTCCGCCGGGTCGCCCCGAGGTGGTTGCTCCTCGCGGCATTGCTGGGCCTCGTCGCGATGGGCCTCGCGTCGCTGCTGTCGATCTTCGTCCTCGATCCGCTCTTCCCTGACGACAACACGCAAGCGGACTACGACACCGCCGCGACCGCAGGCATCGCATTCTTCCTCGGAACGCTCGCCATGGGCGGAGTCATCGAACCGTTCGGCGAGGAGCTCCTCTTCCGCGGTGTCCTCGCGAGCCTTCTGAAGCGTTGGGGGCCATGGGTGATGATCATCGGATCGACCCTGGTGTTCGCACTCGCCCACGGCATCAACGTCGTCTTCTTCTCAGCCGTCTTCATGTCGGTCGTGAGCACCTACCTCTATTGGCGGACCGGATCGATCTGGACGAGTGTCATCGTCCATATCACCTACAACTCCGCCGCCCTCATCGCCAAGGGCCTCGGGCTGTAGGGCCGAGACGAATAGGAAGGCACCATCGCGCGATTCCCCCGGCGTGGAATACCAGAGCGTCCTGACCGGCGATACACGCCGAATCGGTCGCGGGCTCATCATCTCCCGCTCGCCTTCCGCTTCCTGGGAGGCGCAGAGAGAGCCGGTTGCCCACTCCGAGTGAGCCAGAGGGCTACATGTGAACGCGGACGTAAAGTGTCGCTGGAGCCCCGCTGAATCAGCGGGTTTCCAACGTAAAGTGTCGCCGGCGTTTCCAGCACAAAGTGTCGCTCCGAACATGCCCGCGTGATTCCGCGGTTCTGAGGGCGTGATGGGGTCATCTGGTGGCGTTCAGCGGCAGGGTCTAAGCGCGGAATGTTGAGACGCCGTCGAATCAACCGCTCTCCAGGACCATGCTGGGCTCTACGTCGCGGAAACTCAGCAAAGATCTGTGCGGCGTGGACCGACCCTCGCGACTCCTTGCCGAGAATCACCAAACAAACGCCGGAGCCGTAGAGTGCTTCGGCGTTTCAAACGCTTGCGCCATGGCGGTGAGCGTCGGATTCAGCTTCGAAGTGTACAGTCCTTCGTCGTCGACGAACTCTTCCATTCCCGGACGCATCGACGCCACATCGTACCGACGGGTCGAGCGCTTGTGTTGATGCCGGTGACGTGGTTGGCGTCCTCGATGTGCACGACGACGAGGGTGCCGTCCGTGTCGACCTTGATCTCTGTGAGCATTGCTGCCCCTCTCTGTTTTCCGCATCGGGGCGTTTCCCCGATACGGAGAGCAGATAGTGAAGCGGAAGAGAGACCATAAGCGGGCACCCCTGTTGGTCGGGAAGTTCTGGGCCGCAATGAGGGAGCTCGAGACCGTGGCTCAGAAGTTTGCCGCGCGCATGTGCCGGCACTGCGGCCGCGTTGGGCACGGGGTAGTGGAAGCACATGATCGGAGTCTCGGGGAAACCCCAGACCCGGCACGGGTCAACACGGCGCCGGCAACGCCGGCCCCTCATCGCTCAGGTGCACTGAGCTGAGCGTGCGTAGGCTGTGCGCATGGATGCTTCCGTGCCGTCGGTGTTTGCACCGATAGCTGAGGAGTGGGGCATGGTGCAGGCCCGTCTTGCTCGAGCTGAGGAGCACTACGCGGCATTCGGGCGCCGCTGGGCTCAACACCTTGATCAAATGGATGATCGGCTGGACCTGCAGGTCGACGATACCGGCACCGCGACGGTGCGGGTCGGCCGCGCTTCTGGGCTCCCCATGGAGCTGTCCATTCTCTTCGGCGAGTTGCTGTACGAGCTTCGCGCAGCTCTAGATAACTGCCTTTACGCGGTCGCTGTGCTGGTCTCTGGTGAGAACCCGCCGCCGAACGCAGCCCGGCTTGAGTGGCCCATCCGGCTGAATGCAGCTGACTGGAAGAATCAGTCATCTCGTTACCGTGACCTACCCAGCTCGATCACACGAGCGCTCGAGGCAATTCAGCCCTACCAAGCCGAAACTCCCGGTTGGAACGCTCTGGGCATCCTGCACGAGCTTGCTCGAGTTGATCGCCATCGCTCGCTTCATGGACTTGGTATCTATCTCACGGAGGCTCGTCTCGGCGTGAGAGCGGCTGAAGTCGACGTTCTCTACCTCCGCCGTGAGGGAATCGTCGATGACGGGGACGTCGTCGCTCGCGTGCAGCCAATGCACGGCATTGAGTTGTCACCATCCAACTTCGACCTTGACCTTCAGTTCACCGTCGAAATCACGAGCGTCGAGACCTCGGTCGGACCGCATGGGGAAGACAAACGCCCATGGGGTCCACTCGACAATCGGCTTCGAGCGCTCATCAAGGCGTCCCGTGAGTACACGAGCGAGCTGTTCGACATCGCCGCTGACCACATAGCCCATGACGCATCGTCCGGGGCTGCAGATCCGACTAAGCGGAATTGAGGTCAACGGGTGATCGATACCCGTACTTGTACTAAGTGAGCCTCGTTGGGCTTGGTCGTCACAGGGACGCCCCGCCAAATGCTTCTTCTTGAACAGCTTCGACGATGTGTTTGTTTGCTCCCCTCCAACCAAATCGATGGAGCAGATGCAGGCTCGGCTCGACCGCGAGGGTTCGAGCATCCGAGGACCCGCTTCCGGTAGCGCGCAGATTGATGGTGCGGCTCCACTCGTTCGAGCCAAGCTGGTACTCGCCAGGCAGCATCCGGCGCCGGTTGTCCGAAACAAGCTTCCATCCCCGTGCTCCATTCAAATGGAGGTCGACCGTGACTGGAACACCGTCCAGCACCCCCATCTGGTACCGGATCGCGAATGCGATCACCTCGGTGAATTGCGTGATGGGTGCCCACAAGGCGAAGTAGTGTTCGTCGTCGTCAGTGCTGGCTATCCGGTAGTCAGGTTCTGATGCCGGAACCTTATGCCAGGAGGCGAATTGGCCGCTTTCGAATGCAGCCCAGGTCTCCCTGTGCATGAACAGGTTCTCCTCGGTAACCCACCGGTGCCCTACTGCGGGACGCGATACGTACGGGTAGGGCCAGCCGCGGGCGCGGACTACTGAGCGATGAACGCCCTCGCTCAGCGCGTTGAAGTCCACCCGCTCAGAGACGAACTCCGTCGGGCGGATCGTGTAGCGGAAGTGCGCAGACTCGAAGATGTCAGCCAGACTCACGTCCTTGATGAAAGCGTCGAGCTCGTTCTCGTACTGTTTCTCATCCGTCGGGCCGAGCTCAAGCTCGAACCCGGAATCGCGCGCAAGCGTGCGGAACCGGGTCAGTTGTTTCTGCGTAGCCAGGTCGAGAACGCCCCGGAGTTCATTCTGCGTGTGAGTGTTCGTGCTTTCAGGTTTCCTCATCGAGCGGGTGTAGAGCGTCCCACGGACGAGGGTCTTCCCGTAGTCCCGTGCGCACAGCACCGGGATGTCATCAAACTCCGCGATCTCCAGCACGACGACAGGTTTACCGTCCGCCAGCTTCCGCAGCGCTCGTTCGATTCGGAGCGGTGGGTCCGCATATCGATTAATCTTGTCGACAACGGAGTCGTAGTCGAGCCACTCAGCGAGCCGCTCATCCGACAACCCGCACCGTTGAGGATCGATTTCGTCGAAGCCGATGATCACATGCCCGCCGTCACGTTGATTGGCGAGCGCGATCGCTGCGCGACTCACCTTGGCGAGGAACTCGCTGTCAGATGTGGACCCGGGTCCTTTGAACTCAACCGCTCGCGCCTCGTACCCTGACTCGATGAGGGCGGTCAGCTCGTCGTTTGAAAGCATAGGGCCAATGTACTGCGAGCGGACCGTGCAGCCAGTCAGGCTTATTTATTAAGCGGGCTCGCGTTCAACGGCCTCAGGCGGCAGAGCTCGTGGCACGCTCCCGGGCCCGACTTGGGGCGATGTACTGAACGGATCGATGTGCCTCCACGCTCGTCCGAGGCCGACTTCCCGTCGAAGATTGAGGAGAGGTTCTGCCGCCGTATAGGCGCGACCGCGCTTCTCGCCGGTCGCAGTGAGCAGGCCGGCTTGCGCCAGTGTTGTCAGGTCACGTGTAGCGGTCTGGGGGCTAATCTCCGTACCCGATTCGGCGAGCGAGGTCATGTATCGACCGCGAGTGACGGTAGCTCCGAACAGAGCGTCGAACAGCGCATCCATTGCTCGGTCATCAACCCCCGCACCCTCGAGCAGGTCGCTCAGCGCCGTAGACGCCTTCCCCGCCGCGACAATGCGCGAAGCGCGCTCCATAGCCTGGTTGAAGTGGGCAGTGAGAACGAATCGAATCCAGGGACGGACCTGCTCTGGTGTTGCTGACTCCGGAGCCCATTCGCCTTGGCCAACCGCCGCCAGCACGTCATAGTAGGCCTGAGTGTGGCGGCCGAGGTACTCCTCTGTAGAGAGGAAGACCGGCGAGATGTCGTCGTCTCCGGCGAGCACGAGGGACTGCAACACTCGCGCCATGCGCCCGTTTCCGTCCTTGAACGGATGAATGAGGACGAAGTTCAGATGCGCCATCGCTGCGTCAATGAGCAGGTCGCCGCTACCCATTACGGAGTTCGCGAGCTCGTCCATCAGCTCAGGTAGCGCACCCGCGTCGGCGCCTTCGTGGACGATGTCGCCGGTAGATTCCTGCTGTACAAATACCGGGCCGATACGGTACCGCCCAGGTCGCTTCGTCAGGTCATGTGACGTCACCATGTAGTGGAGGCTGCGGATGAGAGTGGGGTCCACGACGACGGGATCTTGAGCTAATTGCAGCACATAGGTCATCGCCAGCTGGTAGCCGGCGAGAGCTCGCTCAGTATCCTCGTCAACGGTGGCCGGCGTCTCGCCCTGAGCAATCGCAGCCACGTCGTCGACGCTTGCATTGATACCTTCAATGCTGTTCGAGCCTTGCACGTTGCGGGCAAACGTCATCCGACGGAGCGGCGCTGTCCAGCGATTTCCCTGACGCACCTGATGCTTCAGCGCGTCACTGAGCTCCTGAATGGAAGCGCGAACCTCCAGCTCTTCGCTGGTCAGAGGGGGGGCGGTATACACGGGTTCTCCGGACGACGACAATGATGATTATTTATCATCATAGCAGCACCTGGTCGAGAGTGAACAGCTATGCAGCGTCTGCGCCCCCCGCGACGTGGCCTCGCGCTTCGCGCTTCGCAGAGCCGACTTCGAGCGAGCGATCGAGTCTAGATGGTTCCGCGCCCTACATCGGCATCTGTCTGTTGGCGCTCGGACGATCAAACGAGCCGCCACGGCACTTGGAGCTATAGGTATTGATGGGCTCTCGGAGGAAGCATCGTACTCAGCGTCTCCGGCCCCCGAAAGCCGACCTGGTTGAGGCAGTCCGTGGCGTAGTCCACGACTGTGCTGATGAATTCTCTTGCCGACACGGAAGGATCAACGGTGATCGTGAGGGGGTGGAACCGTGCGGCTAGCGGTGTCGACCTCTCAGATGACGTGAAGCTGTCTTGATGGAACGTGAGCCGCTTGGTGAGTCTCTCGGAGTTGTCTGGCGTCCACTCGACGCCGATTCGAACTTCGAGGTCGCCGGCCGGGGCATCTTCAGCGACGGTGTAGGCGAGCGCGAGGAGGGCCGCGACGAACCCTTCCAAAGCTTTGACCGGCACCTGCCACGGTTCGAGGTTGTGCCCTACTGGTCCGTTTCGGTGTCCTCCAGCGCGCCATGCGAGGCTCGCGGAGCCGTCGTCGAAGACGGCCGCGCGGCCCGGCCTCCACCCATCTGCGTTGGCAGGCGGCGCGATCCACCCGCGAAGTCCGGCACGGCTGCTGTACGGGCTCACGTCTGACAGGGGGTGGTACTCCTCCGAGCCTCCGGCCAGCCACCAGGTCGCCAATTTGCGTGCTTTCTCAAGGATTAGCGCCGCGTCCGCCATGTCACGCCGTCCCACAAGAACCGGAGGGACTCGAGGGCGAACCGCACCGACGAAGATCGCGTGCTGGCCGGTATCGAACGACTGAGCCATCGCTTCGTAGACGCTATCTAGCTCCTCCCGAGCTCGGCGTGCGGCGTCGAATCGCGCCCGGTACGCAGCCTCAATGTCGCGCTCGGTCATCCAATGTGTGTCCGCATCGGTGCGCAGTGGCGCAGCGAATAGATTGCCCTTGTAAATGAGATGCGGGCCAAGAACGCTAGGCGGCACGACGATAGCGACCGCCCGGTTCGGCCCGCTGCCCACCTGGTAGGTGCGGACACCAAATACGGGCGGGGTAATGGCAGTCATGCAGACCTGCTGGATGGTGCGCTCGTAGTTCTCGTCGCACTCGCCCGCATCCACTCGCTGGACGGCAGCCTTCTCTTCCTCGTCGACGCCGAAGACAAGCATTCCGCCTGTCGCGTTCGCGAAGGCCGCGATGTCTTTCAGATGGTCTGACTGCTTGAACTCTCGCTGCGGTGGCAGCTCGGTTTTCCAGTCCAGCTCCTGTGACTCAGGGATGCCCTGTGCGACCGCGGTATCGATCATGGCGTCACTGAGGGGCCCTGGCGCCTCACCAAGCAAACGATGGAGGGGGGTGTGCAACATGCCGCCATCCTATGAGCAACAGCATCTAAGTGGCGGTGCCTATGCAAACCTTTCGTGCCAGCTCGCGCCCGCCGAACGCTACCGTCGTCTCATGACCTCTGGCGCGCCTTTGACGACATCTCGTCTCA
Organism: Plantibacter sp. lyk4-40-MEA-4; assembly: GCF_030209415.1. Lineage (NCBI taxonomy): Bacteria > Bacillati > Actinomycetota > Actinomycetes > Micrococcales > Microbacteriaceae > Plantibacter > Plantibacter sp. lyk4-40-MEA-4. The sequence continues at coordinate 188,540 of NZ_JARVSA010000011.1, read as the reverse complement.
TAGATCCCCGCTTCTCTCTTGCTACGGCTCTCGCATCTCAGCCAGGCGTTTACGCTCTGTTACTCGGCTCTGGAGTATCCACAAGCGCCGGAGTCCCCACCGGATGGGGAGTCGTCGAGAATCTGGTCCGTCGGATCGCTGCCGCCGGCGACTCTCCGCTCGCGGCAGACGAGGACTGGGAAGCGTGGTGGCAAACCCAAATGAGCGGAAGCGAGCTCGGTTACTCGCAGCTGCTGGCCGACATCGCGTCCACGCCCGCAGCGCGACGGGCGCTTCTTGCCGGTTTTTTCGAGCCCACAAGCGAAGATCTCGAGACAAACAGCAAGTCTCCCAGTGCCGCCCACAAAGCTATCGCCACCCTCGTCGCTCACGGGATCATCCGGGTCATCGTCACCACGAACTTTGATCGGCTTCTTGAACATGCTCTCGCTGCGGAAGGTGTGATGCCGCAGGTCATCAGTACTAATTCGGACGTACTAGGCATGGAGCCGCTTCAGCACGCGAGGGCCACGATCATCAAGGTCAACGGCGACTATGCAAGCCTCGATCAGCGCAACACCGTCGAAGAGCTCGATAGCTACCTTCCCGAAACAACTGCTCTCCTTCGCCGCGTTTTTGACGAATACGGCCTCGTTGTCTCTGGTTGGTCCGCCGACTGGGATGCCGCCCTGGTCTCGGCAGTCAAAGCGTCCGCTAACAGACGGTATCCGCTCTATTGGACCGCGCGAAGCCACGTGGCGTCTGGGCCGGCGGCAGAAATAGTCGCACGCACCGGGGTGTACGTCGTCGAGGACGCGTCGGCGGAAGTTTTCTTCCCCGACCTGGTAGATCGAGTGAAGGCCGTCCAGGGCCTCCTGGAGCCTCCGCCCTCGCGAGCTGTGAAACTCGCACGGCTACGCCGCGCATTGCCGGACCCAGTCCGCCACCTCGACGTTCGATCAATCTTCGAGGCCGAGCTGCGCACACTCAAGACGTGGTCTCAGCAACGCCCAGAAAGCCCCCCAGAGAACACCAACAACGACAACGCCTTGGACCAACTCGTTCAAGTGCACACCCAGTTTGAGACACTCATCGAGCTGTTCGCTACCGGCATCCTTCTCGATCGAGACCACCAGCACGACGATCTCTGGGTGTGGGTCTAACAACAGGCCCTGAACACGCGCGAACGTATGACAGGTAGTTTCACCGACTGGTGGGACAACCTCCTGCATCTCCCAGCTTTTTTCATGCTCCGAGCGGCCACAATGGCGGCCCTCTTGGCAGGACACGAGCAGATTGTTGTCCGAATGGCGGAAGAACCAACCTGGAATGACCCTCACCGGGCTAGAGGACCGATACCTGCCTACGAAGCTCTGCACCTTCACGTCACCCTCGACTACGAGATCATGAACGCGATTACGCCTACCGGATGGTCACGCAATCCTGCGAGCAGGTGGGTACGTACGAGCCTGGAACCAATTGCGAAGATCTTGAACGGCAACGGCCCCGTGGGCTTGCTGTTGGATCGGATGGAGTACCGGATGGCGCTTGCAAGCCAGCTTCTTGAACGCGACGGCGATCTGTTTCCGTACCCCCCGGCCGGTGGCGAATTCGCCCGAGATGCTCGGGGTCGAAGTAGGGCGCCAAGCGGGCACCTCGCGATCACCGATGACTTCCTCAAGGTGGGCGATCGCGTCGCCTGGGGCTACCGTCCCGAGGAGGCCTCCGTCTTTGAGTCAGAGATCGGCGAACTGGACGATCATCTTTCACGCACCTACCTGGGCTACTGACGCCGAGTAGCCCTCGGCCGCTCGGTACGGATCCAGGCATGGTCTGCCGCCCGGCCATCAGATCATGACTGAAGAAGCACCGGGCCGGGGTGCCCAGACCAGGGGCCAGGAGAGTAGCGGGGCGGGGTAACCCTGGCCTATTCAGTGAGTTTGACGTCGATGTCCGCGATTTGCGCGATTCGCCACTGCACCGATTCATTGGTCGATTCAGGGCGCCGCCACCCCGGTCGGATGCAGAGCCACGGCCTCAAATGGTCGAGGATGACGAGGGCACCGGATGCAGCGTTTCACCTCCAGGACGGGAGACGCGTCTCGGTGCTCGCGCGCTTGCGGGCCACTTTAGGTCGCCACTCGTTCAGAACACGAGGTCGAGCTCGGTCGCTGGCTCGATGGAGGGTGGGACACTGAATGCTTTCGCCAGGTGACTGATTACGTCACGAAATACAGGAGACGCTGCGCCGGAGTTATTCATGAGTACCGGGTCCGCGATGTTCACGGACACAACGTACTGCGGCGCCTCGGCTGGGAAGAACCCGCTCATCGAAACTAGGTAGCTGTCGGAGTATCCGCCCGCACCGTCCGGCTGCTGCGCCGTGCTGGTCTTCATTGCAACTCGATAGTTCTCGACTTTCACCTGGTCCGCCACCCAACTCGATCGATCAAGCTCTCGAGCACATCTGTCGCCTGCTTTGCTGCGCGCTCGGAGATGACCCGACGGCCGGGTGCAACCGTCGACTCAACCATCGTTCCGTCCGGTGCCCTGCAGCCAGCGACGAGTTGCAGCGGCTGCAACACTACATGTGAACGCGCACGTAAAGTGTCGCTGGGAGCCCAGTGAAACACTGGGCTCCCAGAATAAAGTGTCGCCGCAATTTTCATAACAAAGTGTGGCCGGGAACACGCCCGCGTGATTCCGCGGAACTGGGACCAGGGTGGGGTCATCCGGTGGCGCTTCGCAGCGATACCATCGCGTAGAGTGACGAGCCCGTCGTGCGCAGCGATCGGCGACAGCGCGTGACCGGGTGCGCCCCCACCGATCGTGCGGCGACGACGAATTCTTAGGATTACCGCGGCCTATTCTTGAGCTCATGGAACCCCCGGAGGTTTGCATGGCCGTTCACGCGCTTACGTGCCCTCCTCGGGCGAACTCGAAGGCCCGTCGAACGCCCGCCGCAAGGAGTTAATGAGCCCGTCTGCCCTGGAACCTCTTGCGGAGACGGACGGGCACTAGCGTTAGAGCACGTGGCGGTGATCTATGCCACGATCCGGCGAGAGGATTTGATGTTCGAAATTGATGTGTTTTCGAACCCGCTCAGTGCAGTTGTGGGCAAAGGGCAGTCACTTCGACATGAGGACTACTCCCGGACGGTCCAGTACGACGAAGAGCTTGTGAAACCTGCATTGCTACTGGCTGACGTCGTGACCCTGCGTTCTCACCGCGTCGATCTGCTTCGAGGCGAACAGCGCGATTTCGATATGACGAGCCGCCGGGTGCCGCTCTTTGCGCAGTTCATCAACTTGTCGGCAACGAGAGACCGTAGTGCGCTCGAATTCCTGGGCCTCGCTGATCGAGACCTGCTGTCACCGAAGGAGCTCGAACATTACCGCGCGGTGCTAGCTCGTGAGAGCGCCGATGCAGAGCGATTGAGATCTGTTCCGATGCCCACCAATGCGCTTGAGATTCGTGCTCTGCGCGCCGCACACTATCGCGAGATGTCCAAGTATGACGTTGAGTGGGAGAGGTTGCAGGCGCGAGCGTCGCCCCTCCAGGCCGCACTTCGGCAGCGTCACGGGGAGGCGATCGAGGCGTTCAGGAGCGTAACGTTGGAGAAGCTCAGTCTGACGGGGCTTCTAAAGCAGGAAGCTTGGGACTCCCTGCCCAAATCGCGGCCACGGCAGGTACTAGACAATCTCGTCGGTGACGAGTCCGAGTTTCGACGGGCATTTCAGTCGATGGTCGATGAGGTCGTTGGCTCCACTAGAAGTGTCATGTTGGACAACGAGGTCAATGGTGCGATCGCCGATCTGAGTCCTACGGCAGGCGGGCTCGAGTCGGCGCTCACCATTAGCGGGGCAGTGAATCTCATGCGGATGGTCGAGGGCGTGAGCGCACTGCCGATCGATGAAATTCCCGGCGTTCGAAAGGAATTGGAGAGCTACCTACAGCCATTCCGCAGTTTCGTTATTGAAGTCTCTCGTGGAGTCGATTGGGCGGGTGTAGATGATGCGGAACGGGTTCGTCTGCTTCAGATTGCTTGGGAAGCAGACGTTCAGCCGGCCGTGGCAGAGATGGAGGCCCACGTTAGATCGGCGAGCTTCATCCGAAACGCCGTTGATGTCTTCGCTGACGGCCACGACACATTCGCAGCTGTCGGACTTGCCATCGGAACCGTTGCTGCCAGTGGGTTCCTCGGATTCTCGACTTTGACGGCGACGGCGGCAGCGGCGCCGCCACTACTGAAAGCGCTCCTTGGTTCCGTACGCGTTCGAGAGGCAGTAAAGGGAAACCGCGCATACCTCGTGCACGCGCTCCCCAAGACGAAGGCGGTGAGGCGTGCGATTCGGTCGTCCGCACGCGCTTGACTTCAAAGAGAAGCACACGAGATCGCACACCCATGAGTGGGCCCGGCTCATGTTGGTCGAGGACCGTAACCGGGACTGGTCGGCCACCGCCCCGCTAGCGTTGCGCCCACCGACCTCCGACGTTCTCGAGCCGCGTGAATACAGGCCCGCGGTTATGGGTGCCTGTCCATACGGGGCTAGCGAATGGTTCCGAACCAGTGGTCCATCGTTATCGGGCCGCAGTACGCGAAGTGGGTGCGCACAGCCCGTCGTGCGTAGAACGGATTGAAGTTCCCCTCATGACGTCGGCCATTCTGGGCGACCAGGAGGTTAGCGAAGGGAAATAGGTCTTCTGTAGCCAGGTCCGTTCGCGCAGTTCCGTGATGCGGGGCCAAGATGAGGTCGTAGACACACCGTCCGAAACGGTTGTGGTGGTACGACACGGCGCCGGCGAGTCCCCACCCTTCGGCGTCTCCGAAGTTCAGCACTGATCGATCGTCTGCCGCGATTACCAGGCTCAACGCGTTGTTGAGTCGCTGCAGCCGTTTGCCCAGACTCTTTACGCGCCTCGCATGGTCAATCGTCAGGGGAACGAAATCGTCGCGCCGACAGTGTCCGAGGTCGGCGTCATGCGCCGCCTGCGCCGCCTCATCGCTGTCGAACCATAGTTGGTCGTCCCAGAGTTCTGCCCCGTCCTGCGGTCCTATCTGATCGCGCTCCTCCGGCCACGAGTCGCCGTCGGGCAGATCCGCATCGGCGGAGTACGACGCTTCAGACGCCGCGCCATGGATCTCAGCAGCGACGTCGCCCCAGGAGTCACTCCTCCTCGAGCACGGTTCCTCTGCAACTTCATTGCTCGACCACCACGAACCGTATGCCTCTTCGAAGGCGTCCTTCAGCGCGGGTACCTCGTTGGCGAGAGTCGTCAGCTCAGCGAATGTGTTCACCGCCGCCCGGCTCATTGTGCTGCTCAGCTGACGTGGAGGCCAGAGCACCTCCCAGGTTCTGCCTGCGCCGTCGAACTGCTGCCCTTGCCTCATCGGGAGAGGCAGGAGTTCGGCCCCGATTTCATGCCATGCTCGCTGAAGACGGGTGGGCGTCACGAGCGGCTGACCGCTGGATACTGTCACGAGGGCAGCAATCATAGATGGCACCCAGTCAACGACGCTTGGCAGTCGGGGGTATCGCAGCTCGATTGTTGGCACAACCGGGCTCTCGCAGCCTGGATGCAGTTTCGCGTACTCCAGCAAGCCACGCCAGTGGTCGGCGTCAAAATGAGTCACCACGACAGTCGAAAGACCGCTCGTAGCAACCGGCCCGATCGCGGAATGAAGTTGCGACGCTGGTCCACGAGCGCTGGAGCCCCAGACTCCGCAATCCACAACCATCACGCCGCCAGAGCGGACGGTATAGATCGAACAGGCTCCGTCGCCTACGTCGAGCACGGTAGATTCAGCGAGGTCGAGGATCCAGGGCACCATGGGCCGACTCTACCCGCGGCGTTGGCTTATCGTCGATGGTCACGCAACGCTCAAACAGTCCTATGGAAATCGCTACCGGAACCCGAGTCCTCAACGAACGATGAGGCCGTTTGGTCCCCCTTGCCGTGCGCTAAATCGTGCTCGCGTTTGACCTGTACATGGCGTCCGACGTCTTCGGCAGTCGTGTCAGAGGTAGTCGCCTCACCCGGAGTTGGAATGTGCACTCCGTGCGCGACACGGTTTCGCAGGTCCCTCAGCTCATGGCGGATTGAGGCGCGTTGGCGGGAGATCATGGAGACATGAACTTGCTGAGGCGATTCCCCGGCGTACTCGGTATGATCGCCGCTGTGCGCGAACGAGCGGCGCTCAGACGCATACGACGCGCAAGCCGACGATTGGATGCCTTCGACGCCATCGCCAACTTCAGTCTCTCAGTGACTCAGCTGGAAAATCGATCAGATCAAGAAGTCGCGACTGACCACCTCATGGCGATACCGGAGTTCGCGGCCCTGGTCTTTGCTGAGCGTTCTAGGCGACGTATCACAGGAGCTTCGGGCGGGGCCCGAGCGCTCTCGACCATGCATTCACTGATCCCCGGTGCACTTTTCGCGGCCAATATGCGCACGATGTTCTCCCTCACCCGAATAGCCCAGAGAGCGCCGGAGCCCGGACGCGTCGTACCGCGCCTTACACATGCGGCGATTTCCCGAGAGGTGTTTCTCCGACTCCCAAGGTTCCACGACAAGGAGATGCAGCTACTCAAAGAGTTGTTCACGGGAGAGGTACGTCAATCGCTGGTGGACAGACTCGGGTTCGGGGCCGAGGAAATGTTCGCCGTCTACGAATCCCTCAACGCGTTCGTCGCACAGACCGCGTTTGATCGAATCCGTAGCGCCGCGGCCGACCTCGATGATCGCATTGCCAAATCCCCCGAACTGCTGGCATACCTGGAGGGTCGTCCTGAAGGAATCGAGGAAGCAAAGAAGCACATCGCTGGCGTGCAGGGCTTCTCGGATCTTGGCTCCGCAATCTCACTGACATTCGAGGAGATCAGGGCACGCACCAACCTCGATGGACAATCTCTGCGCGCGCTACTTGACCGACTCAGCATCGACCTTGACGTAACACACCGCGGGCTTGTCAAGGACTTCCTGGCTGGAAACAACCCGATGCGAATCCGGCCCTTCGTAACAGGAACGAACGCTAACGGAGAGAGGGTCTGGCTGCTGGTGCAGCCAACCTGGCTCATCTTCGGAATGCGTGAGCTGTTCGAGATCGAGCTGTCCACTGAGCCAATGGATCAGAAGTACATGAAACGGCGCGGCGAACTCCTCGAACAGCGTGGGATGCGTGCCCTCGTGAACTCGCTTGATCCCGACAGTGCCCTCATCAATGTTGAGTACACCGACAGCCAGCACAAGCGCTTCGAAGCCGACGGGCTCATTCTCGTGGGCAATGTGGCAATCGTGGTAGAGGCGAAGAGCAACCGCATCACTCCGCTCGCGCGCTCCGGTGCGGCCAATCGCCTCTGGCTCGAGCTTGGACCAATCATCACCAAGGCTGCAACGCAGGCCGATCGACTCCGTGCGCTCATCCACGAAGGCACCTCGCTCCACATCCGCAGTTCGTCATCGATGCAATCGGATGGCACCACAGACAACCCGAAAAAGAACTGGGATCTCGACACAACCAACATCACCGAGGTGTACACCGTCGCCCTGTCGCTTGAAGACCTCAACTTCATTGCGACAGTCACGGCTGAGCTGGTGGAGAGTGGGCTGATCCCGGCCGGCGCACCGGCACCATGGATCGTGAACGTGCATGACCTCGAGATCGCGACCGAGCTGTTGGAACGCCCCAGCGAACTCGTGCACTTTCTCTCGCGTCGGAGAAAAGCAGCAGGCAAGAACACCGTCCTGGCAACTGACGAACTTGACTATGTAATGCACTACCTCCTCATGGGGCTCTACACCGATGAGGACAAAGACGCGACAGAGCTCGTGTCCAGCCTCACCGAGGATCTCGACGCCTGGTACTTCTACCGGTCGGGTCAGAAGACGACGTTCGCACCAAAGCCCGCCCAGCCACTCACCACCGACATGGCCGACACCCTCGACCTACTGAACGACCACCGGCCCCACGGATGGCTGCAGGCAAGCATCAACCTCCTCGAGATGGATCTCCCCCAACGCGCCCAGCTCAGCGGCGCCCCGAGGAAACTCCGCGCAACCACCAGACACGATCACCAGCTCCATTCCATGTATGTCGAGGTCAAGGCCCCTGCCGCGGAGCGTTTCGGGTTCATCGCAATGAGCTTTAAACCTGGCATCCCTGAAGCCGCAATGCGGGCCCAGTTCCTCCAATACGCGACGCTCCGACAGTACGCATCGCGGATGGGACCACTATCTGCCTTTGCAAGCTGGCAGGGCAGCAACGCCGCGTTCGACATGTTCCTACATCTCGACGGCGAATGGTCCTACAACCCCCAATTGGAGGCGGCGACAAAAGCCGCGGGGATACAGAGGTCGGGGGAACCGTAGGCGTTGACGCACATCAATCTCCGACAACAGCGTAGAAGGTTCAGCGCACCGGAATAGGCTAAGGGCAACGCGATGATCTGGGTTCCGCCCAACTTCGTTGGTATCGACTCCGATGGATAGTGCCGGCGATGGGCGTTATAACAGTCGCCTCGAGTACACGCTGTGTGGACTGTCGCACACCGGCCGCGAGGGCCCACGAGCGACGCAGGCAACCGCTCCAGGCCAGAGGAAGTCGGAGCCGACATGCCGAGCTGAAACTCTTTACTGGCGCTACCCGATTACTCCAGCCCTCGAAGACGCTTTTGCTCATTGAGATACTCCGCGTCTGTCATCGCTCCCAAACGACCACGATCAGCTTCGGCGTCTGCAAGCTGGCCCTCGAACCGAGTCTTCGCAACCTCCCACCCCCTTGCCGCCGACTGGTTCTCGTGCGCGATGTCGCCGAAGCCGTACTGGGCGGCGTCAGCTGCTTGGAACACGCCTGCCTTGTACCGTCCGTCCGCATCGATGATGCTTATACGGACCTGCGCGATCTGATCGTCCAACTCGCTCAACCGTTCCCTTCGCGTCGGCAGGGCGGTGATTAGAGCTGTTCGCTTCTCGATGAGAGCAGTCTCAGCGGCGGCCACCTTGTCTTGCCGCGCGGTCTCGGCGTCCGCAGCGAACTGCGCGATTGACGCTTCCGTCGAGAGCATCGTCGCACGCGTGTCCGCGTGGAAGATGAAGGTCGCGATCAAAGAAGCCGCTGTTGCACCGAAGAGAGCACCGATTCCCAGTACTACCCAGTCCCGTCCAGTTATCTGTTGGGTCGCAGCGAAAAAGACGAGCGCGAACACGAAAGCCGCCGCGGTGAGAATTCCGAACACCCAAGACCATCTACTGTTCACGAACTCATTAAACAGGATGCGCCGCGCAAGGTACTAGTCGGACGCACCGGATTGCCTATCCTGGAGAAAAGTAGCTACCGGTAGATCGCCAGTATTTCGATCATGAGCGCGGGCCCCTGCAACCAGCTGTCATCGCTCGGTCCGCTCGGCCCTTTCGCCTCCAGTTCGCGCCGCTGCGCTCTCGGAAGTATGTCTAGACCGGGCAGGGCAAGAAGAGGTTTCTGGTCTTCGACGGCGAGTGTGCGGCTGACTTTTCCGACCACGTGCACATTGCCATCGAGCTCATCAGCGGCTGCTCGCAGATGGTCATCACGAAGCCTCCCGGCGACCTTCCAGTCGTCAGAGTCGGTTTCGCCCACGATCACCAGATCCCCGCCCATGACGTTTCCGAGCGTTTCAAGCATTGCGAGTTTGGCGTCGTCAATCTGAGGGATGTGAGCAGTCCCGAGCGTGGAACCGACCTCCTTCAGGGCCCTCAACGCTTCGCCCATCCCACTCGCAGGAGCCAGTGCCTTTATCACCGAAGGAATCTGTATGTCACACTCGACGTCGATCAGCGCACCCACGCGAAGCTGCGGAAACTCCTCATCGGGCTCATGCACAGCCGCCCAACCCGAAAGCTCGGGGTCCGCGGCAACGAGGGTCATCAACCGCTCAAACTGCGAAGGAGGCGTATCGACTAGTCGTACGGTGGTCTCTTCTGTGCGTGCGTAACGCCCCGCAGCGTCAGAATTCGACCCAGCACTGTCGTAGCTGCCGGCGGATCTCAGATTTCCATCCTTGGTCGAGGAACGTTCGCCCCCTTCGAGAGCGCTGAGGTAATCGCTCAGCGCTAGCTCATTCAGATACAAGAAGTTCTTCAGCATGCACGTACACCTCTCCTAGGGCCCAGTGGCCTCACGGGTACATCTTTGCATGTGGACGAGCTCGGGATTGATTACGTAATGAGGACGTGGAAGTGCCTCCGCGCCGCGAACGCGAGTTGGCTCTTAGCGCTGAGTTGCATACGGACTTTAGATCTCCTGGAGCATTTCCCCGCCCGGGCGGCCTTCGCGGCAGATGATGAGAACTCACAGATCCGGGAGAGCACTACTGCACGTTTCTCGATCGGAATGCGCCGCAACCCGAAACCGTGTGATCGAATCGCGTCGAGGCAGGGAGAATGTCTGCCACCACCCAGACGATGACCCTGTCGCCTGGTTCGACGGCAAACTTTCCCGACCACGCCCCGCCGAACCGACCGCCCAAAGCGACGGCTTGATCCTGCCCGATGCCGACGGATACCCCCGCCGGCGCTACACGAAGCGGAACCGATCGAGCCTGGGGGCTTCAGCATCGTTAACCTCGTCTGGCCCATCCCCGATCGAGTCTTCGAATGGGTAGAACCCGACGATCAGTAACCTGATCCATCCGAGGGTCGCCTTGACCTCAGATCGAAGCTCCGGCATCTGCATCCGCGTTCTCAGAGAGCTGAACGCCGCGCGTCGCAGTTGGCGTGAGGACATCGATGCAGCGCTCCGTCAAACGATGAGCGCCGCGAACGACATGTTCCGTGTCATCGCATACCTTGCTGCCGAACTCGGAAGCAACGACCAGGGAAGACCGAATCGGCCTGATCCGGTGCCTGAAGGGTGGCAGACCTACCTCGAAGACAGTTGGGACGAGTCGGCTTCGACCTATCAGCGCCTGCGCGCCGTCGACGAACCAATGCGCACGGACGAAATCGCAGGGATTGTGGGTGAACTCTGCGTCATCGCCGGAGCCTGGCTTGGGTCGATCGGTGTCGACTACGGATTCACCGGCGGCCGCGAGTATGTCTTCTGGACCAACGAGACCTACTGACACCGCGGCCTGAACGCCACCCACACCCTCCGGCAATCCGAGGCACCGGCCTCGCCGCCGGGGCGCTCACTTGATAGCTTCGGCGGCTGGACCGCTCAGAGCCGCTCGGATGCAGCCGCGACTGCCACAAGACATCGCCGCGAGGACGTTTTGCAATCTAAAACGTCGCTCCGAACAGAAAGCGACAATTTAGATTGCAAAGCGACACTCTACGACGTGCGTTCACACTACATCCCCGGCGCCATGTCGGCGAAGCGCGAGAAGTGCCCGTGGAAGCCGACCGTGATCGTGCGGGTCGGTCCGTTGCGGTGCTTGGCGATGATCAGGTCGGCCTCGCCTGCTCGCGGGCTGTCCTTCTCGTAGGCGGACTCGCGGTGCAGGAGCACCACCATGTCGGCGTCCTGCTCGATCGAGCCCGACTCACGGAGGTCGGACAGTGCCGGCATCTTGTCGGCTCGCTGCTCAGCACCACGGTTCAGCTGCGACAGCGCGATGACGGGGACCTGGAGCTCCTTCGCCATGAGCTTCAGCGCCCGGGAGAACTCCGAGACCTCCTGCTGACGGCTCTCGACACGCTTACCGGACGTCAGCAGCTGCAGGTAGTCGATGACGACCATCTTGAGTCCCACACGCTGCTTGAGTCGACGGCACTTCGCACGGATCTCGACGAGCGTCATGTTCGGGCTGTCGTCGATGTAGAGCGGAGCGTCGTTGATGCGGCCGCGCACCTGCGCGATCTTCGTCCAGTCCTGCGAGTCGACGGTGCCCTTACGCATCAGCTGCAGCGGCACCGACGCCTCAGCACTCATGAGACGCATCGCGATCTCGCTGCGCCCCATCTCGAGCGAGAAGAAGATCGACGGCTGGTTGTAGTGCACGGACGCAGCGCGGGCGAAGTCGAGCGCGAGCGTGGACTTACCGATAGCGGGTCGGGCGGCGACGATGATGAGCTGACCCGGGTGCAGACCGTTCGTCAGTTCGTCGAGCTCGCGGAAGCCTGTCGGCACGCCGGTCATGGAACCGTCGGTGTGCTTGGCGGCCTCGATCTCATCGATCGCCGCGCTCACCGCATCGGTCAGCGGGACGTAGTCCTCGACCTCCTGGTTGCCGGAGACGGCGTAGATCTCGGCCTGAGCGGAGTTGACGAGCTCGACGGCCTCACCCTCGGCGGCGTACCCCATCTGCACGATGCGGGTGCCCGCCTCGACGAGACGACGCAGCAGCGCGCGCTCCGCGACGATGCGGGCGTAGTACCCGGCGTTCGCCGCGGTCGGCACGAGGCTCGTGAGCGTGTGGAGGTAATCGGCACCGCCGGCGCGGGACAGCTCGCCCGTCTTGACGAGCTCGTCGGTCACGGTGATGACGTCGGTGGGCTCACCGTGCGAGTACAGCGTCAGCAGGGCGTCGTAGATGACCTCGTGCTTGGGGATGTAGAAGTCCACACCACGGAGCGTCTCGACCACATCGGCGACCGCGTCCTTCGACAGCAGCATGCCGCCGAGTGCACTCTGCTCCGCGAGGAGGTCGTGCGGAGGGACGCGCTCGTTGCCGCGCGGCTCGTCGTATGAACCGCCGCTCTCAGAGCGGTTGAGGTGAGCGATCGACAAGTGGACATCCCTTCTCGATGTGGACTCAGATGGTGCGGGTGGAGACGACTCAGGTGTAGCAGGAACGTGCGACACGCACGGGCCCTGCGGGGCGCCCACGGGCTACGGACGAGGGCTGCTCAGCCTGCTCGCTCGGCTGTTCCGAGACGCCGATGACTCACGATAGGGCCACTCGTCTCCACAACCAACTCCGCCTGTGGATAACTCTGTGGAGAGATCGGGGGAAACGCCGCGTGTCGTGTGCACAAGCTGTGGGAAACCCTGTGGAGAGAGAAGTTTTTCCGCCAGTCAATACTGTCCTGACCAGGAGATTCTGATTCCACAGGCTGTGTGTGGAAAGTTCTTTCGATCCTGTGTCGAACGTTGAGGAGAACGGGGGTCACCTGTGTACAACTTGCTTGACTCCGAGGGCGAAACGGGTGTAACACGCAGACGCCGAGACGACACTCCACCCCCGTTCTGGGCACAGAAAAGCGCGATGGCGGCAGACCTCTCGGTCCACCGCCATCGCGCTCATCACGACATGCGCGAGGTGCCGGGCCCGAAGGCCCGACACCGCACGGCGGGTACTACTTGGCCGCGACCACCTGAAGGGTGATCGTGGCGACGATCTCGTCGCGGAGGCTGATGGTGGCCTCGTGCTCGCCGACGTACTTGATCGGCGTGTGGATCTCGATCTTGCGCTTGTCGACCTCGCCCAGCCCGGCTTCCGCCACGGCCTTCGCGATGTCGGCAGGCTTCACGGAACCGAACAGACGGCCTTCGCCACCCGTCTTGACCGTGAGCTTGACCTTGGTGGCCTGGAGGCGAGCCTTCAGGTCCTGGGCCTCTTCGATCGTGGCGTGCTCGCGCGCAGCGCGGGCCGACTTGATCTGCTCGACCTGCTTCTCGCCACCGCGGGTCCACGGGGTCGCGAAACCCTGGGGCACGAGGAAGTTGCGAGCGTAGCCGTTCTTGACGTCGATGACGTCACCAGCGGAGCCGAGGCCGGAGACCTCGTGCGTCAGAATAACTTTCGACATGTGCGGCGCCTCCTAGCGGCCAGAGCCGGCGTAGGGCAGGAGCGCCATCTCGCGTGCGTTCTTGACCGCACGTGCGATGAGTCGCTGCTCCTGGACGTTGACACCGGTGATACGACGAGCACGGATCTTTCCCCGCTCGGAGATGAACTTGCGAAGCGTGGCGACATCCTTGTAATCGATGACACCGACGCGGATCGCCTTCGCGGGAGCGACGTTCTTGCCGCCCTTGGCACCGCGGGCAGGCTTGCGGCGGTCGCCGCTCGACTTTCCAGCCATGGTTGTTCCTTTGCGTGTGAATGGAGTGATCGGCTAACCGGCAGAACCGGACCGATCGAATCTGTTTAGAAGGGGGTCTCGTCGCTGTAGCTGCCCGGAGTGTTCCAGGCATCTGCACCGCCGTTGCCGCCGGAAGCTGCGGGTGCGCTCTGAGCCCAGGGCTCGTTCTGCTGCACCTGCGGAGCTCCGCCGCCGCGCTGCTGACCACCGCCGCCGCCACCCGAGGGTGCACGGCTGATGGTCGCGGTCGCGTACCGGAGCGAAGGGCCGATCTCGTCGACTTCGAGTTCCATCGAAGTCCGCTTCTCGCCTTCCTTCGTCTCGTAGGAACGCTGCTTGAGACGCCCGGTCGCGATGACGCGGCTTCCCTTGGTGAGCGATCCGGCCACGTGCTCGGCGAATTCACGCCAAACGCTCGCGCGCAGGAACAGCGCTTCGCCATCCTTCCATTCGTTCGTCGCGCGATCGAAGTTGCGCGGCGTGGAAGCGATGGTGAAGTTGGCGACAGCCAGGCCGTTCTGCGTGAAACGCAGTTCCGGATCGCTGGTCAGGTTGCCCACCACGGTGATGACGGTCTCGCCGGCCATGAGCCCTAGGCTTCCTTGGTCTCAGCCGCAGCCGGAGCCGCGTCTGCCTTGGGAGCCGCGGCGACAGCAGCAGCGGGCTTGGCGGCAGCCTTGCGGGCGGCCTTCTCTTCGCTGCGCTTCGTCTCGGTGGCGACCTGAGCGATGGCCTCTTCGGCACGCAGCACCTTGGTGCGCATGACGGCCTCGGAGAGCTTCAGCTGACGGTCGAGCTCCTGCGTGGCAGTGCTCGTCGCAGTGAAGTCCACGACGGCGTAGATGCCTTCGGTCTTCTTGTTGATCTCGTAAGCGAGACGACGACGGCCCCAGATGTCGACCTTGTCGATGGTTCCACCATCGTTGCGGATGACGTTGAGGAACTTGTCGAGGCTCGGTGCAACCGTGCGCTCGTCAATCTCGGGGTCGAGGATGACCATGAGTTCGTACTGATGCGTCACTAACCCACCTCCTTCGGACTCGAACGGCCACAGACTTTCTGTGGCAGGAGGGTGTAAGCATCGTTGCGATCGGGCGAGAACAGAGCGGACGCACCCGGGCAACCTTCACAGCGTACCGGACGGGAGCCCGTACCGCCACCGCGGGCCTGTCGCGGAGCCGCCACGCGTGGGATGCTGGACCCGATGAGCAGCCCAGCCAGCCGACAGCGCGCCGACCGACTGATCGGTCTCGACCTTGCGCGCTTCCTCGCCCTCATCGGCATGATGGCCACGCACGTGTGGGCGTTCGACATCGCCACTGGCGGACACACGCCGATCACGGAGGTGTTGTCGGGCAAGGCCGCTGCACTGTTCGCCGTGCTGGCCGGCATCGGGATCGTCCTCACGAGCCGCCGAGGCCTCGCCGCCGGCTCCCCCGCCGCGGCGCAACTCAACCTCTTCGGACGCGGCTTCGCCCTGCTCGTCCTCGGCCTCACCCTCGGCGTCCTGCCAGGCGGTATCTACGTGATCATCGCCTACTACGGCGTGACCTTCTGGCTCGCGATTCCGGCCGTCACGTGGCGTCCGCGCACGCTGTTGATCGTCGCGGCCGGCTGGGCGGTGGTCTGGCCGATCTGCTCGCAGGCGCTCCGCATGCCGCTCAGCGGCGTCGACTCCCCCGAGATCGGCAGTGCGTCCTGGTTCGACGTCTCGGGCGGTGGGTTCGCCCGAGGCCTGCTGCTCACCGGGGTGTACCCGGCGCTCACCTGGATCGTGTACGTCCTCGTCGGGATGGCGGTCGGCCGGCTGCTCATGGATGCGCGGGCGGACGGGACCCTGCGACGGTTCGCACTGCAGCTCGCGGCGATCGGACTCGTCGTCGCGATCGCCGCGGACCGCCTCGCCGCCCTCCTGCTCGGTCCGGTCGGCGGCGTCCAGGGCATCGCGCGCGCCTGGACCGGCGGGCTCGAGCCCGATCCGACGACGATCACCGCCGTCGAGGACGCCCTCGCCGAAGGGATGTACGGCACGAGCCCCACGGAGTCCTTCTGGTGGCTCGTCGCCCGTGCCCCGCACTCGGGCACCACGCTCGACCTCGTCTTCACGATCGGGATCGCGGCGGTCGTCATCGGTCTGTGCCTGGCGCTCGGCACCGCCCTGAACCGCGGCTGGTCGCTCGCGCTCCTGCCGGCGACCGGCGCCGGGGCCGCTCCGCTCACCGTCTACTCGGCGCATGTCTTCATGGCGTCGGTGGGAGCCTTGATCGCCGCGATCGCCGGGACGTACGCGGACACGGCGTGGCTCATCTCGAGCCCGCAGCTCTGGCTCGTCCACGTCGCCGGCGCGCTCCTCCTCGGCTGGATCATCGCCCTCACGAAGCGTCGCGGTCCGCTCGAGGCCCTGGTCCACGCGGCCGGCCGGGCACTCACGGTCGCCGCGAACCGCCCTGGTTGGACGCCCGCGACGATGACGCCCCTGCCCGAACCGCACGGAACACCGCACGTACGATGACCGGTCCGATGACACGAACCTCGACGCTGGACACGCGACCGCTCACGGAACGGATCGACCGACGCGCGCTTCGCGAGTACCGCAGGGGCCTCCCGGGCGAGATCCGTCCACCACTCCTGGCGGCGATCTGGCCCGCCGTCGTGCTGGCGGTGCTGCCGATCTTCTTCCTCTCCGCCTGGTGGTTGGTGCTCGAAGACGGCTCGATGCCGGATGAACCCTTGGACTGGTCGGCCCTGATCCTCCTGCCCTACCTCGCGCTGCCCGTCGGCATGCTCGTCCTGCTGGTGCGCACGGTCCGACGACGCAGCGGCGTGCGTCAGTACCGGCTGGACCGATTCGCTCGGGCGAACGGCCTGGGCTACCGACCGATCGCCGTTCCCGTGGCGCTGCCCGGGCTGATCTTCACCATGGGTGGGACGAGCGTGGCCAGGGACCTCGTCTGGCGCGACGGCAGGTCGCAGCTGTCGGTCGCGAACCTGGAGACGACCATCGGCTCGGGGCGGAACCGGAAGGTGCACCGCTGGGGTTACATGGCCCTTCGGCTGCCGGTGGCGCTCCCCCACATCGTCCTGGACGCCGTCGGCAACAACTCGCTCCTGCACCCGAGGCTCCCAGTCACGTTCACGAAGGACCAACGGCTGCGGCTCGAGGGCGACTTCGACCGCCACTTCGCGCTGTACTGCCCGCGCGGGTACGAGACGGACGCCCTCTACCTCTTCACGCCCGACGTCATGGCGCGGTTCATCGACACCGTCGCCGAGCTCGACGTCGAGATCGTCGACGACCACCTCTTCCTCTACTCACCCAAAGACCTCTCGACCCTCGACCCCGAGGTGTGGACGTGGGTGCTGTCGGTCGTCGACATCCTGACCGAGCGCGTCGCGCAATGGGAGCGCTGGCGGGATCGCCGACTGGAACCGGTCGACGCGGCGTCGATGGCGGCTTCGTTCCCACTGATCCGTCCACCACGAGGAGTGGCACGGCAGGGACGGCGCCTGTCCCGTCGGACGGAATGGTGGTGGCTCATCGGTCTGGCCCTCGGCGTCTACGGCTGGTACCTCATCATCACCGACGCCGTCCGGGCGATCACCGGCGGCTGAACCCCCCCCCCCCCATCCCAGCCCGCGAACTGTCACGTCGGAACAGTGCGGGCCGCGCACACCCGCATCAAGTGACAGTTCGCGGGCTACTTGGCGTCGGCGTAGGAGGTGACGACGGCGGTGGTGACCGGGAACTCGACCGGCGCGGTGCCGAAGATCAGGCGACCGGCCTCGGCCGCCGCCTCGCGCACGAGGGCGACGACCCGCTCGGTCTGGTGCTCGGGGCAGTGGACGACGATCTCGTCGTGGAGGAAGAAGACGAGGTGGGCCGACTCGGTGAGCGCGGCCGCCGGTCCGACCGACTCTGCGGCGAGCGCCTGCAGCCGCGTCCGGAGGCCGGCCATCCAGCACAGCGCCCATTCGGCGGCAGTGCCCTGCACGACGAAGTTGCGGGTGAAACGACCCCAGCTGCGCGCCTCCATGCGGGCGCGCTGGGTCGCGGCGGCGTTCGCGCCCTCCATCGACGCGGCCGACTGGATCTCCCGCCAGGTCTCGCCGGGCAGCGGTGAGGTGCGTCCGAGCCGGGTGCTGACCCGTTCCCCGCGCTCCCCAGCACGGGCGGCGGCCTCGACGAACTCGATCGCCCGCGGGAACGCCCTCGTGAGCCGCGGCAGGAGGCGCCCGCTCTCCCCCGTCGTCGCGCCGTACATGGCACCGAGCATCGCGATCTTCGCGTGTGGTCGGGTGTCGACCGCGCCGACGTCGACCATGCCCTGGTAGAGGTCGACGCCGCGTCCGGCATCGGCCATCGCGCGGTCGCCGGACATCGCCGTGAGGATGCGTGGCTCGAGTTGCGCGGCGTCGGCGACGACGAACCGCCAGCCGTCGTCCGCGAGGACGGCACCGCGGACCTGGTGCGGCAGCTGGAGGGCACCGCCACCGTCGGACGCCCAGCGGCCGGTGACGACCCCGCCGGGCACGTAGGTGGGGCGGAAGCGTCCGTCCTTCACCCAGGTCTCGACCCACGTCCAACCGTTCGCGGTGAGGAGACGGGACAGCTTCTTGTACCGGAGCAGCGGCTCGATGACGGGGTGCTCGATCTCCTGCAGCTCCCACTGCCGAGTGGAGGTCGCGTTGATGCCGGCACGCTGCAGGGCCTTGAGGAGCTCGCCCGGTGACTCGGGGCTGAGCTCTTGCACCCCGAGGGCGGCCTTGACCTCCTCGAGGACCGCGGCCAGCTTCGCCGGACGGACACCGGGCGGCACCTTGGGGCCGAGGGCGTCGGCGAGGATGCGGTCGTGGGCCTCGGCGTCCCACGGGAGACCGGCGAAGGTCATCTCCGTGGCGATGAGGGCACCGGCGGACTCGGCGGCGAGGAGGAGTCCGAGCTGCGAGCGTCCCTGCGGTGTCGCGCCGTCGACGGCGTCACGCTGGAGCGTGAACTCGGCGACGGGATCGCGTTCGCCGCCCGGGAGGTCGAGGTCGAAGAGGGTCCCGACCGCCTCCGCACGCTGGGCGACGCGCGGGTCGAGGACCTCGTCCCACGGGCCGGCCGGAGCCGTCGCGAGGGCGGAGTCGGCGGTGAAGGCGGCGTTGCGGAGGAGGTTGTGGGAGAGCCGGAGGTCGACGCAGCGGGCGACCCGGACACCCGCGGCGAGGAGCGCCGGGTACCAGAGCGTGGTGTCGTCCCAGACCCAGCGCGGCGGATTCGGCTCGGCTTCAAGACGCCGGACGAAGGCCGCGAGGTCGGCGCGCGGGATGGTGGTCTCGGAGACCGGAGGTGGTTCGCCGGACGGAATGGGGCGGTCCTCGAGGTGCACGACGCGCACACGGGCGCCGTCGAGCTGCTGGAGGACGATGTGCACCACCCCAGTCTGCCGTCACCCGCCGACCTCGCCCGACGCAACTCAGCGGCCGAACGAAGGAAAGGCCCTCCGTCCGGCAGCCGGGTTCACGATGCGTGTGCCGCGATCACCTCGAGCGGGTTTCGTTGATCAACCTCAGGACGAGATAACAAGCGAGAAGCAGAACACCGACTCCGCCCGCAACTGCCGCATATTCCGCCGGGGTATACGTCAGGTTCTGACCGACCACGGCAATCAGAACCGCGCTGGACACTAATCCGGCGGTCATAGCGCGTCGGATCTGCAGCGGCTCGCGGCGGGAGTTCACACGCACTGCGGATATCCGAGCTGCTGAACGTGGATACGAAGCACATTGCCGCATAGACCATGAGCGGCAATAGCGGCTGCCGCTGCAACGAAGACCCCGGTAGCTACTGCGCAGAGCGGAATGCCAACGCCGGGCAATGCGCACAGCGCAACCGCCAGAGCACCGGCACCGCCGCTAGCGATGATCCCTTGATCGGTCCGATTGAGATCCACATACAGCCCGTAAGGCCCCCAGCCGCCACCGAGACGCGATCGGTCCTGAGAAACGGCCAACTTGATCCCGGATCCCAAGTCATATGTGGTGATGACTGATGAACCGTCAATGGTGGTCGCGCGTTCGAAGTCCGAAACCTCAAGATTCGCAACAGCGGCTGCGACGGTATCCTGATCGATTTCCCCTGCTGGGAGGCCGCTCGACGGCGATGAGGCGGCGAGCTGCGCGGGCTCAATTGTCTCGCCATGCGCCGGGAAGACCGCCCCGAAAACCACGAGTGCGGCCACCGCCGCTCCAGTAACGCCGCCACGCACGGATACTTTCCTCATCTTGAACCCCTGTTCTCCTTGAATTTCCAGGTTGCCATGACCATAAAGGAATATGAGATGCAAGTCGAGTTAAATATATTTGACTTCATCGTTCCCATGAAGCGGTCGGAACCCGGGACATCCCCCCTATGGGGGTGGGCGCAGCGGTGCCAGACTGCGAGCATGCTGATCTCGACGATGAACGACGTCCCCGGCCGCCAGGTCACCGAGGTGCTGGGCGAGGTGACCGGACTCACGGTCCGTGCACGCAACGCGGGCGTGCAACTCGGCGCCAACTTCAAGGCACTGCTGGGCGGCGAGCTCTCCGGGCTCACCAAGCAGCTCGCTGAGAGCCGCGAGGAAGCGAAGCAGCGACTCATCGAGGCGGCCACCGCGCTCGGTGCCGACGCGGTGCTCGCGATGCGGTTCGACGCGGCCGAGGTCGGCCAGAACTACCAGGAGGTCGTCGCCTACGGCACCGCCGTCAAGCTCGGCTGAGCACGGGGCCTGAACCGACGCGGTCCCTGAGCTGTCGAAGGGCGCACTTCGACAGGCTCAGTGACCGGGGGTGAGGGTCAGGCGCGGAGGCGCTTGAGCTCCTCGCGACGCACGGCCTGCTCGGCCGGGTCTGGCACGGGGAGCGATGCGAGGAGTCGGCGCGTGTAGACGTCGCTCGGCGCACCGAGCACCGCTGAGCCGGGCCCCTCCTCCACGATGTCGCCGCGATACAGCACGACGATGCGGTCGGCGAGGATGTCGACGACGGCGAGGTCGTGGCTGATGAACAGCGACGCGAACCCGAACTCGCGCTGCAGCTCGGCGAAGAGCTCCAGCACGCGGGCCTGCACGGACACGTCGAGTGCCGAGGTCGGTTCGTCGGCCACCAGCAGCGCCGGTTCGAGCGCCAACGCCCGCGCGAGCGAAGCGCGCTGCCGTTGCCCGCCGGAGAGCTCGTGCGGGAACCGGTCGCCGAACGCCTTCGGCAGCTGGACCGCTTCGAGGAGCTCGTCCACCCGGCGTCGGGCCGCCCGTGTGTCGCCGAATCGACCGTGCACGATGAGCGGCTCCGCCACGCACTCGGCGATCGTGAGCAGCGGGTTGAAGCTCGTCGCCGGGTCCTGGAACACGAACCCGATCTCGCGGCGCTTCGGAGCGAACTCGCGCTCCTTCACCCGGTTCATCTCCACGCCGAGCACCGACAGCGAACCGCCGGTCACCTTGGTGAGTCCGGCGATCGCGCGGCCGATCGTGGTCTTGCCGGACCCCGACTCCCCCACCAGGCCGAGGACCTCGCCGGCATGGATCGTGAAGTCGACGCCGTTGACCGCGCGGAAGCCGGCACGGCCGAAGCGACCCGGGTACTCGATCTCGAGTCCCTTCGCGACCACCACCGGTTCACCGAGCTGCAACTGCTTCCCACGCTCGACCTCGGCCGGCGCGGAGCTCTTGCCGCGCCCGACGTGCGGCACCGACGACAGGAGCTTCTTCGTGTACTCGGCCTTCGGTGAGGAGAACAGCTCCTGGACGGGAGCCTCCTCGACGATGTCGCCCTGGTACATGACCACGACGCGGTCGGCGAGGTCGGCGACGACGCCCATGTTGTGCGTGATGAGGACGATGGCCGTGCCGAACTCGTCGCGGCACCGACGCAGGAGGTCCAGGATCTCCGCCTGCACCGTGACGTCGAGCGCGGTCGTCGGCTCGTCGGCCACGATCAGGCCGGGGTCGAGCACGAGCGCCATCGCGATGACGATGCGCTGCTTCTGCCCGCCGGAGAACTGGTGCGGGAAGTAGTCGACCCGCTCCTCCGGCTCCGGGATGCCGACGCGACGCAGGATGTCGATGGCCTTGGCCCGTGCCTCGGCCTTCGTGTACGAACCGTGCGCGCGGAGACCTTCGGCGATCTGCCAGCCCACCTTGTAGACGGGGTTGAGCGCGGTCGACGGTTCCTGGAACACCATCGCCGCGTCGCTGCCGCGGATGGACCGCAGCTGCTCAGCCGACGCCGTGACGACGTCCTGCTCGGTCGAACCGTCGCGGGAGCGCAGCACGACCGCGCCGGACGCCGTCGCCGTCTCCGGGAGCAGGCCGAGGATGGTCTTGGCCGTGACCGTCTTGCCCGAGCCGGACTCGCCGACGATCGCGACGATCTCGCGCGGTGCGACCGACAGTGAGATGTCGTTGATCGCCTTCACCGCGCCGGCGTCGGTCGAGAACGAGACCCCGAGGTCGCGGATGCTGACGATGTCCTTGGTGCCGAGGTCGCGTGGACCGGTGGTCGGCGTCGACTGGCTCATGAGCGCTCGTCCTCTCGTCGGTTCTCCAGATCGCTGTCCGCCGCGGCGTCGCTCACGGCTCCCAGCGACTCGGCGTCCATCATCCCGGCGCCACCGGGGCTGTCGGGCGTGCCACCGGTGGTCGTGATGCTCGACGTCGCAGCGACCGATCCACTCGACGCACCGACACGACGACGGCTGCGCAGACGCGGGTCGGACAGGTCGTTGAGGCTCTCACCGACGAGGGTGATGCCGAGCACGACGAGCACGATCGCGAGGCCGGGGAACAGCGCGGTCCACCAGATCCCGCTCGTGACGTCGGAGACGGACCGGTTGAGGTCGTAGCCCCACTCGGCGGCCGCGGTCGGCTCGATGCCGAACCCGAGGAAGCCGAGACCCGCGAGCGTGAGGATGGCCTCGGAGGCGTTGAGGGTGATGATGAGCGGCAGCGTCCGGGTCGCGTTCCGCAGCACGTGGCGGAACATGATGCGGGAGCTCGACGCACCGATGACCTTCGCCGACTCGACGAACGCCTCGCTCTTGATGCGCACGACCTCGGAGCGGATGACCCGGAAGTACTGCGGGATGAAGACCACGGTGATCGATATCGCGGCGGCGAGGATGCCGCCCCAGAGGCTCGACTGGCCGCGGCTGATGACGATCGACATCACGATCGCGAGCAGCAGCGACGGGAAGGCGTACACCGCGTCGCAGACGACCACGAGCACGCGGTCGAGCCAGCCGCCGAAGTACCCGGCGACGAGCCCGAGCAGGACGCCGATGAAGATCGACAGGATGATCGCGGCCACGATGACGAAGAGCGCGGTCTGGGCTCCCCAGAGCACCCGGGACAGGACGTCGTACCCGCCGACGGTCGTGCCGAGGAGGTTCGTCGCGTTCGGCGCCTGCTGCGTGCCGAACGAACCGTCGTCGCCGCGCAGCTGGTTGAACCGGTAGGGCGCGACGAGCGGCGCGAGGATCGCGATGAGCACGAACACGCCCGTGACGACGAGACCGATGACGAGCATCGCCCGCTGCAGCCCGACCGACTGTCGGAACTGCTTGACGACGGGGAGACGTTCCCGCAACGGTCGCTTCGCCGGCGCGGTCTGAATGGCGGTGGTGGCTGTCGGAGCACTCATGCTCAGTACCTCACCCTCGGGTCGATGATCGCCGCGATGATGTCGACGATGAAGTTGGTCAGGGCGACGATGACGGCCAGCAGCGCGACGATCCCCTGGACGGCGACGAAGTCACGCGCCTTGAGGTACTCGCTCAGCATGAAGCCGAGACCCTTCCATTCGAACGTCGTCTCGGTGAGTACCGCGCCCGCGAGGAGGAGCGCGATCTGGAGGCCGATGACCGTGATGATCGGGATGAGCGCCGGACGGTAGGCGTGCTTCGTCACGAGCCGGAACTCACTGACGCCGCGCGACCGGGCCGCATCGACGTAGCCGGAACCGAGCGTACCGATGACGTTGGTGCGGACCAGCCGCAGGAAGACGCCGGCCGTCAACAGGCCGAGGGCGATCGCCGGGAGCACCGCGTGGGCGAGGACGTCACTGATCGCCGTCGGATCGCCGAGGCGGATCGCGTCGATCAGGTAGATGCCGGACGGGCTCGAGATGGTCTGGAGCGTCAGCTCGGTGCCGGTGCTCGCTCGCCCGGCGACCGGGAGGATCCCGAGCCAGACGGAGAAGATGAGCTTGAGCAGCAGGCCGGCGAAGAACACCGGGGTGGCGTAGCTGAGGATCGCGAAGACGCGGAGGCCCGCGTCCTGCCAGCGGTCACGGCGGGCGGCGGCGAGCATGCCGAGCGGGATGCCGACGATGAACGCGACGATGAGCGCGTAGATCGCGAGCTCGAGCGTCGCGGAGCCGTACGTGAGGAGGACCTCGATGACCGGCCGGTTGTCGGAGATCGTCGTGCCGAAGTTGCCGACCGCGATCTGTCCGAGGAACTCGACGTACTGGACGAAGAGCGGCCGGTCGTAGCCGGCGGCGCTGATGCGTTCGGCGAGCTGATCGGCCGGGAGCCGGCCTCCGAGCGCCGCCGTGATCGGGTCGCCGGTCAGGCGCATCAGGAAGAAGACCATGGTGACGAGGATGAACACCGTCGGGATGATCAGCAGGAAGCGGACGACGAGGTACCGCCAGAGTCCGCCACCTCCGGAACGTCTGGCCGCCTTGGGGGGTGGGGTTGCGACAGCTGCCGTCATTGCAGTGGATCCTCCTCGATCACCGACTCGGTAGAGCCCGGACAGACGATCGGGGCGGCTCTGTGGAGCCACCCCGATCGCGACGTCCGACTCACTGTAGTCGGATATCAGTTGGTCAGGCTACTCAGCCCTTGGTGATGGGTGCGTAGCGGAACTTGAACGACGCGTCGAGGACGGTACCGGAGATGTCCTTGCCGACGACCGCGACCTGCGCGCCCTGGAGCAGCGGGATGGTCGACAGGTCGGCCGCCTCCGCGTCCTGGATCTGCTCGATGAGCTTCGTCCGTGCGTCCGCGTCCGTCGTGGAGCGCTGCTCGTTGATCAGGTCGTTGACGGCCGGGTTGTCGTAGTGGTTCGCGAGGAAGTTGTCCGTGGCGAAGAACGGCGTCAGGTAGTTGTCCGCGTCGGAGTAGTCCGGGAACCAACCCAGCTGGTAGGCCGGGTAGACGTCCGTCGTGCGGTCCTTCGAGTACTGCACCCACTCGGTCTGCTGCAGGTTCACGGTGAACAGGCCGTCGGCCTCCAGCTGGTCCTTGATGAGCGCGTACTCGTCGCCGGACCCGGAGCCGTAGTGGTCACCGTTGTACTGGAGGTTCAGCGCGACCGGGACGGTCACACCGGCGGCCTCGAGCGTCTCCTTGGCCTTCGCGGCGTCGGGGCCGCCGTCGCCGTCGCCGTAGAGACCCTTGAGGGACTCGGTGGCACCGGTCAGGCCGGCGGGCACGTAGGAGTAGAGGGGCGTGTAGGTGTCCTTGTAGACGTCCTTCGCGATCGCAGCGCGGTCGATCAGGTCGGCAGCGGCCTGGCGGACGGCGAGCGCCTTCGCCGGGTCGGCGTCAGCAGTGGTGGCACCGTAGGGCATCGTGTCGAAGTTGAAGACGAAGTAGCGGATCTCGCCACCGGGGCCGTCGACGACCTTGACGTTCTTGTCCTTCTTCAGGTCTTCGATGTCGGTCGCCGAGAGGCTGCGCGATGCGACGTCGATGTTGCCCTGCTTGACGTCGAGCTTCAGGTTGGACTCGTCGGTGTAGTACTTCACGTTGACGGTGTCGTTCTTCGCCTCGCCGAGGAGGCCCTGGTAGTCGGCGTACTTCTTGTACGAGATGAGCTCGTTGAACTTGTAGCTGTCGATCGTGTACTGGCCGGCGAAGGCCTTGCCCTTGACGATGTCCGCGTCGGGCGTGATCTCGGTGGCGGAGAAGACGTCCTCGTCGACGATCGGGCCGACGGGGCTCGAGAGCACCTGCGGGAAGGTCTGGTCGTTCTCGGTCTTCAGCGTGAAGACGACGGTGAGGTCGTCGGGCGCGTCGGTCTTCTCGAGGTTGCCGAGGAGCGAGGACGGTCCGTTGTCGTCCGCGATGGCGAGTTGACGGTCGAAGCTGAACTTCACGTCGGACGAGGTGAGGTCGTTGCCGTTGGCCCACTTGAGGCCCTTCTTGAGCTTCACCGTGTACTCGGTGGGCGAGGTGAACTCGGCCGACTCGGCGATGTCGGGCTCGACGTCCGGGCTGTTGTACGGCGTGTTCAGGAGGAACGGGAAGACCTGGTTCATGACGGCGAAGGAGCCGTTGTCGTACGATCCGGCCGGGTCGAGCGTCGTGACCTTGTCGGTCGTGCCGATGACGATCGTGCCACTGGCGCCGCTGCTGGAGCCGCTCCCGCCGCCGGCGGCGCAGCCGGCGAGGGCGAGGGCGGTGATGGAGAGACCCGCGAGCGCGACGGCGCTCTTCCGGAATCCGCTACGTGGGGATGACATTGATGTCGACCTCGTTTTCTGTGTGTGAGAGACGGCACGGCTGTGTGCAGGTTCTTCGCACGTGCTTGTAGAGGATTACAGCACGCTCCGAACAAATCCCTCAAACCCAGAAGGCTTCCGGTGCTGATTCGTTACGAGCACGAAACGTGCGCATGCGGCAGCTGTCGCGCAAGGACCGCGCGTTTGGCCCGCAGTCCGTGGAACTCGCCATCTCGCACCGATCATGGATCACCGGTTGTCGATAGTATACAGTCTACAGATGACAGGTCCGGATGAGGCGGACCTCAAGACTCTGAGGAGCTCGTATGTCTGTGCACCCGCCTGCGGCCACCACCGCCCAGCTGGGCGGCGACACGCCCGCCGCTCCCGAGTTGCGCCCGGCGCAGAGCGCTCGCGTGGCGCGCACGCACCTCACCTATCGGGAGGCGGCTCCCGGGCTCTCCGTCCGTGAAGCGGACCTGTCGCTCAGACTCGACGGCGGCGGTCACGGGCTCCTCGACACGACGCACTTCGACACCGTCCGCTTCCCGCCACCGGCCTGGGCCGACCAGGCCATCCGCGAGGCCGTCACCAACGGCGAATGGGCGTACACCCCGTACCGAGGCGACCCCGGTGTGCTTTCCGACCTCGCCTCGGCGATCAGCGGCTTCCTCGGCAGCCCGGTGGGTCCCGGCAACCTCGCCCTGACCCCCGGGACGCAGGGCGCCCTGTTCACGACGCTGTCCTCGATCGTCGACGAGGGCGACCTCGTCCTCCTCGCCGACCCGGACTACCTGTTCTGCGAGCGGATCCTCGCGTTCCTCGGAGCACGGGTCGAGCGCATCCCGCTCATCCTCGACGGCGAGCACCCCGGCCTCGACCTCGACGTGGTCGAACGGTTCCTGCCCGAGCAGCCGAAGCTGCTCATGTTCTCGCACCCGAACAACCCGACCGGCGCCGTCTATCCCGCGGAGATGATCTCCCGCGTCGCCGAGCTCGCCGTCGCCAGCGGCTTCCGCGTCCTGGTCGACGAGCTGTACAGTCGCCTGCTCTACACGGACACCCCGTTCCCGCACCTCCGCTCCGAGCCCGGCATGGCCGACCGCACCATCACCCTGCTCGGCCCGTCGAAGACCGAGTCCATGAGCGGCTTCCGGATCGGCGTCGTGGTCGCCCCGGAGGACGTCATCGCGTCGGTCGAGCAGACGCTCGCGATGACCTCCCTCCGCGCCCCCGCCTACGCGCAGCGCATGCTGGCCCGGTGGCTCGTCGACGACGACGACTTCCTCCGCGAACGCATCGCCGACCTGGAGGCGATCAAGCGCACCACCGTCGAGAGCCTGTCGCGGGTCCCCGGCCTGCGCATGACGCCGCAGGACGGGACCGCCTACCTGTTCCTCGACGTCTCGGCGTTCGGGGTGTCGGACGTCGAGGTCGCCGGAGCCCTGCAGCGCGAGGCGCAGGTCGTCGTCTCGCCCGGGTACCAGTTCGGCCCCTCCGGCAGCGGGCACTTCCGGATCTGCTACGCCCGCGACGAGACGGAGTGGGCTGCGGCGCTCGAGCGGATGGTGGCGTGCCTGACCGGCCTCGCGACCGCAGCCGGTATCGACGCGTGACCGACGGCGCGCCTCGCGACGCGGGGCTCCGGCCGGCCGGCGCATACTCCGTCGCACGCCTCGTCGGCGAGCTGGTGCACACCGCGGGCATGACCCCACGGGTCGACGGCGCACTCGTGGCGACCGGACGGATCGGTCGCGAGCTCGACGACGCCCAGGCGCTGGCCGCCACCCGGATCGCGACCGAACGGGCCCTCGCCGCCGCCGCGAGCGCCGTCCCCGCGGGGGCAGCCCTCACCGAGGTGGTCTCCCTGACGGTCTACCTCGCCGTGACCGACGGCTTCGTCCGGCTGAGTGAGATCGCCGATGCGGCGAGCGCCGTGGTCGTCGAACGGTTCCCGGACGCCGAGCTCCCCGTCCGTGCTGCGCTGGGAGTCGCCGCACTGCCGGGCGACGCGCCCGTCGAGATCCAGCTCATCGCCCGATGCGCCGACCGGACGAGCACCTGATCAGCGCCCGTCGCACGACGCCTGTGGTCTGATGGTGGGATGGCCGTCTCGTTCAGTTTCACCGTCGGAGTCCGCGAGCCCCATCACGTCACGGTGCGGGTCGCCGGCATCCGGAACCGGGTGACGATCGAGGTCGACGGGTGGCTGGCGGCCGACAGCGGGGGCAATCTGGGGCGCATCATGCCGAACGTCTTCGACGTCGAGGTCGGGGTGCAGGAACGACACATGGTGTCGGTTCGGGTGATCATCCAGGAACCGATCGACGGTGGCGCACGCTACATCGACGTGTTCATCGACGGCCGCTTCGCCGCGCGGCACGACTGGCGGGCGATCCGCGAGCGGTGACCGTGGGTCGACGGCTCAGTAGCCCCGCTCGGCGTCGAAGCGGTTGAGGAGCGGTTCCCCCGCGCGGTACCGGGCGAGGTTCTCGATGAACAGCGCCGTGAGGGTCGCGTTCTCGCTCTCCACCGTGGACGCGGAGTGCGGCGAGATGAGCACGTTCTCGAGATCCCACAGCGGCGAGTCGGCGGGCAGCGGCTCCTCCCGGAACACGTCGAGGGCCGCACCGCCGAGTCGACCCGCGCGGAGGGCGTCGATGAGCGCGTCCTCGTCGACCACCTGACCGCGTGAGATGTTGACCACGGCCGCGTGCGTCGGGAGCATCGCGATGCGGTCGGCGCTGATGAGGTTCTCGGTCTCGGGGGTGAGTGCCGTGCACAGCACCAGTACGTCGGTCGTCGGCAGCACCTCATCGAGCCGGTCGACATCGCTCAGCTCGACACCCTGCGGCAGCTCGTAGCGTCCGCCCACACGACCAACCGCGGTCACGCGGGCGCCGATCGCGTCGAAGGTCCGGACCACGTTCGAGCCCATGCCGCCGACGCCGACGACGGTGACCCTCATGCCGGCCAGCTGCCGCGTGGTGTACCGCTCGAACCGATGCTCGCGCTGCTGCCGCTGCAGGTACGGCAGTCCCTTCACGACGAAGAGCGCGCCGGTGAGGGCGAACTCGGCGAGCGGCACGGCGTGCACACCGCCCGCGGTCGTCGCGATGATCCCGCTGTGGTCGAGCCCGGTGCGGCGCATGAACGCACCGATGCCGGCGCTCGTCGCCTGGACCCACTGCAGCTTCGGAGCGCGCTGCGGCAGTGCCGCCGGATCCTGCCAGTCGAAGTCGAACGCGACCTCGGCCCGCGCGAGCAGGTCCTCCCAGCGCTGCTGGTCGGCGGCGGACAGCTGCGGCACCGGACCGTGGTGGTCGGCCACGTACTGCGGGACACCGATGAGCGACGGGTCGTAGAGCACCTCGACGTCGGGGTGGGAGGCGCGGATCGCCTCGACGTGCTCCGGTTCGAGATAGCTGGTGATGAGGATCTGCATGATGGTCCATCCTGCCGCGGGCGCGGCGGTGCACGGGTCGGGACGCGGCGTCGGTCGGTCAGGCGGTCGGCCAGGGCGCGACCGCCGCGAGCCGTTCGGACGTCAGCGCGGGCCGCTCGGCGGCCGACTCCCCGGGAGTGGCACGGGGCTGCAGGACGCGGCGCGGCCCGCAGGCGATCGGCAGGAACCCGGGACCGTGGCCTGGCATGGGCGAGCCTCCGTGGACGATGATCCCGACGGTGATCCAGTCACGGCGGAACCCCATGTTGTGTCGGACGTCGAGGTGCTCGACGGCGAAGAGGTCGCCGAGACGCATGTCGATCCCG
This sequence comes from Plantibacter sp. lyk4-40-MEA-4, assembly GCF_030209415.1. Lineage (NCBI taxonomy): Bacteria > Bacillati > Actinomycetota > Actinomycetes > Micrococcales > Microbacteriaceae > Plantibacter > Plantibacter sp. lyk4-40-MEA-4. Next base: position 158,309 of record NZ_JARVSA010000011.1, on the reverse strand, counting down.
GCGAGCTCCGGGGAGTCCGGCGTGACCGCGAGGTCGACGTCCCACTGGTGGGCGGGCCGGCCGATCCCGTTGCCCGCGACCTTGCCCGGGAGGACGCCGACCACGTCGACGGTCGCGACGCCCGCCTCGACCGTGAGCGGGAGGGCGGCGAGGAGCGCCGGGTCGATGTTCAGGAGCACGATCTCCTCGGGCAGATCGTCCCGTTCGAGTCCCTGACCCATCGCGTGCACGGCGATCCGGTCTCCGGGCAGGAGCGCCGCCATGGTCTCGTCGTCGAACGACACGATGACCCTGCCGGCCTCGCCGCGTTTGCCGACGACGGAACCGGTCGCGCCCATAGCCGCCCCGGATCGGACCGTGGCGCGATTGCCGACGCACGCGAAGGACGTCAGGCCGAAGCGCGAGCCCGGGTCAGGGTGCACGAGGGTGACGCCGGGCGCCGCGTGGTCGGCGTCGGTCGCGAAGACGGAGTCTCCGAGGTGCACGCCGAGCACCACCCCACCGTCCCCGATGGGCAAATAGGGGTGTCCGTCGCGGTCGATCCGGTACGACACCATCGGGGTGAGGCCGGCGTGCTCGACGAAGCCGAGCAGGTTGTTGGCGATGATCGAGCTCATACGGTCGTCTCCGTCGCGGTCGTGGGGGTGGAGGTGGTCGTCGCCCGGCCCATCGCGGTGAGCGCGGTGGCGAGGTTCGCCGCAGGATCGTCGAGGACGGTGAACGCCGACGCGGGTCCCGACAGCAGGGTCGAGGGCCCTGGTCCGTGCCCGAAGAGGCGGCACTCGCCGGTGGAGATGACCCCGATCGTGATCCAGCCGGGCCGGTAGCCGCGTCCGTAGGAGTGGTCCTGGTCCTCGAGGACGACGATGTCGCCGATGCGGAGGGACTCGAGGCCGAGCGAGAGGTCCTCGCTGAGGCCCGGGTAGGCGCCCATGAGGTCGGTGTTGGCGAACTCGGAGAGCATGCCGCCACCGGCGCCGGCCGCCTCGGCCGGGACGCGCATGGCCACGCCGACCTCGAGCGTGCCGTCTGCGGCCGTCGAGAACGGCAGGTGCGGCAGGAGCCGCGGGTCGAGGTTCTTCACCCGGACGTCCGGGTGGTCGAGGAGGCGCAGCCCCTGACCGCGGGCCTCGACGCTCACGGCGTCGCCGGTCGTCACCTGGCGGAGTGCGCCGTCCGCGAAGTCCGCGAGGACGTAGGCGTGCTGACCGATGACGACCCCCTCGGCGCCGGTGGCAGGACCGGAGCGAACCGTCACGATGTTGCCCACGCAGCTGAGGAACTGCAGCGCGGCGTTGGCCTCGGCGCCCGCGTGCCGGATCGACAGCCCGGGTTCGAGATGGTCGCTCGCGTGCCCCGTGGCGGCCTCACCGACGTGCGCGCCCATCGTGACCCCACCCATGCCGGGCAGGATGAAGGGGTGGCCGTCGGGATCCACCCGGTAGCCGTGACGGTCGGCCTGGGGCGGCCAGACCTCTCCGGTCAGGATCTGCGTGACCAAGCGGTCCTCGTTGGTCCTGAGACTCATGCCGTCGCTCCCTTCGGGGCCGGTGCGGTGCCGAGGGCGAAGCCGCGGATGCGGAGCGGTGGCGCGGTCGCGGCACCGTTGAACACGTTCATGAGCGGCTGGCTCAGCGACACCGATCCGACGCCGTCGACCCGCGCGAGACTGTCGAGCACGCTCACCGTGAACCGTTGCGACTCGACCGGCCGCGTGATCCGGCCGTTCTCGATGAGGAAGCATGCGTCGCGCGTGACCCCCGTGATCGTGGAACGCACCGGATCGACCGTGCGCGTGTACCAGAAGCGCTGCAGGTAGACCCCGCGTTCGACGCCCGCGATGAGGTCGAGCTCGGTGGTGTCGGCCGCGCGGAGGATGACGTTCATCGGGATGGCGTGCGGTGCCTCCTCACGGGCGATGTGGAAGTTGCCGCTCGAGGCGGTCCCGAGCGCGAAGGCGGTCTCCCGGTCGGTGACGACCTCCGCGACCCGTCCGCGGTCGAGGAACGGGACGTCGCGCTTCGTGGTGCCCTGGAAGTCGAACGGGAACGGCAGTCCGAGGTCGGCCGTCGCATCGTCGTGCACCGAGACGAGCGATGAGGCAGCCTGCTCCCCGGCTCGGGTCGCGGCCGTGCCGAAGCCGGATGCCAAGGCCCCACCGGTGAATCCGAAGGCACCGAAGAAGTCGAGGAACTCACCGGCGGCGAGCGCCCCGAGGACCACGTCGTACTCGCCTGGGGCGAGCGGGGAGCGACCCCGGGTGGCGGACGCCTCGGAGAGGGTCCGCTCGACGGACTCCGCCGCGAGCAGGCGGTCCGAGGAACGGGAGAGGTCCTTCCAGTGCGAGGACCCGTCGTCGATGCGGACCGTCAGGGACCCCTGCGCCTCGGTCGCCGCCGCATAGCGGGACGTGCCGCGCTCGCGGTCGTGGAAGGCGACCTCCGTGACCGCGCGGCCGAACATGCCCGCAGCCACTCCACCGGCACGGTCGGCCTCCGTCATCGCACGATCGGCGAGGGCGACGTGTTCGCCGACGTCCCAGGCCGCCGTGTCCTCGCCCCAGAGCAGGGCGCCGGACGCCGTGCGTCCCGCCACGACCGGTTCGTCGACCGGGCCGGGCTCGGCTCGTGGCGGTGCGGCTGGGAGCCCTCGCTCGGCCTGCTCACGCGCGGCGGCACTCGCGTTCGCGACCGCCCGGCCGAGCCCGGCGATCGAACTGGCGGCGGCGAGCGACGCCCGCCCGTCCACCTCGGCGCGGACCATGATCTGCACCTCGTCGATGGCCTGGCTCTGGTGCACCCGACGACCGGCGAATCGGGTGAAGTCCCCTCGTCGACCGGTGAGGAACGCCTCGATCCGGTCCGCGGGGGCGTCGCGCAGGGCGGCCTCGAGCGCCTCGGCGGCTCGCTCGCCGCCGACGACGGGCCCGAAGGCGGTGGTGGTCGTGCTGTCGGTGTCGCTCATCGGTCCACTCCGATCCGGAGGTTCCGCACGAGCGTCGGCGAGGCGCCGTGCCCGAGGAAGCCCCATTGCTTGGGTTCGCCCTTGCCGCAGGGCATGCCGAAGGCCTTGAACTCCTCCGGTCCCGCGACCGCCTCGACGGACTGCCAGAACTCGGGCGTCGTGCCGCCGTAGGAGAAGCCACGCAGCAGGCGACCGCGCCGGCCGTTCTTCACCTCGTACGCCACCTCGGTGCCGAACTGGAAGTTGTGTCGCCGCTCGTCGATCGACCAGCTCCGGTTGTCGTCGATGTAGTAGCCGTCACCGAGCCGCTCCTGGAGTTCCTCGGTCGACCCGCTGCCGGGTTCGAGGAACACGTTCGTCGCGAAGCACACGGGTGTGTACCCCCAGCCGTCGGAGCGGGCGGCGCCGATCGACGGCACCCCGATCCGGGCGGCCGAGTCGCGCGTGGAGAGGAAGTTGCGGATGATCCCCTCCGAGATGAGCGGCTGGCGGGACGCCGGCACGCCCTCGTCGTCGAAGGCGAAGGAGCCTCGGGTGCCGGGCACGGTCGGGTCGGAGGTGATGTTCACCGCCTCGGAGCCGTATCGGAGCGAGCCGACCGCGTCGGGCCCGATGAAGGAGGTGCCGGCGTAGTTCGCCTCGTCGCCGAGGATGCGGTCGAGCTCGAGGGCGTGACCCGTGGACTCGTGGATCTGCAGCGCCATCTGCGCGGGCCCGATGATGACGTCGGCCGTGCCCTGCGGTGCGAGCGGGGCCGTCAGCAGTTCGACGGCCTCCCGGCCGATCCGGTCGGCCTCCTCGACCATCCGGAGCCCCTCGACGTACTCCCAACCCGCCTGCGCGGTGTTGCCGTGGAACGAGTTCGGGAAGGATCGACGCTGCATCGTGCCGTTGCCGACCGCGTTCACGAGCGCCATAGCCCCGCTCTCGATGAGGTGCTGGTGCTGCATCGAGCCCTCGGTGTTGGCGAAGTGCCGATGCTGCCGTTTCGCATTCAGGCCGGCCTGCGCCATCACCACCTCGACCGGGGCGCTCGCGGCGCCCAGGATGTCGCCGAGCAGCGCCTGACGCGTCGACGCCGAGACCGCGAACGGGTCGAGGACGACGTCGGTCGCGTACCGACCGCTCACGGCGGGCATCGGCGGCAGCTCGGTCCGGTACGCGCCGGACACCCGGTCGGCGTTCCGCGCGTTGGCGAGCGCCCGGTGCGCGGCGAGGGTGAGGTCGTCCGCGTCGTCGATTGGCACGGAGGCGAAGCCCCAGCTGCCGTTGAAGAGCACCCGCACGCCGACGCCGAGGTTGTGCTCGATCCGCTCGTCCAGTCCGGACTCGAGCGTCGAGTAGAGGCGCACCTCCTCGGCCTCGATCAGGCGGGCGTCGGCGTAGCTCACGCCTGGGACATCCACCGCGGCGAGCACCCTGCTGAGCATGGCCGCCGCGGCCTGATCGTCCGCGAGTTCACCCCAGGCGTGGGCCGCCGCGTCCACCGCGGCGAGCGGCGCGACCGTGTCGGCGCTCGTCACGCGCGGGCCGCCTCGGCGTCGCTCGCGTCCGAGGGGGCGAGCGCGAGCGGGAAGTCGCACCAGGCGCGCGTGCGGAAGGACAGCTCGAACGCGTTGATCGTCTCCTGGACGAGCGCGCCCTGGTCGAAGTTGCCCTGGTTGAAGTCCTCACCGGAGAGGATCTCGGTGGCGAAGTCCTTACAGAGGTTCGAGTAGAAGAGGAACGGCCATGGCTCGGTGGACGCCCCACCCTCGGGGAAGAACTCCTGCGGGATCTCGAGCTCCTCGAACTCGACCTGGTCCTTCTTCGCGACCTTGATCGTCTGGCAGATACCCGCCTCCTCGACGAGGCGGACGATGATCGCGCCCTCCGAGCCGTAGATGCGGGCCTCGATGCCGGGGAAGTTGCCGACGGTGACGTAGGACGACTGGATCGACGCCAGACGGCCCTGCTCGAACTCGGCGATCCACATGTCACCGTCGTCGATGTTCATCCGCTGCATCGCGCCCGTGTCGCGGACCATCCGCTCCGGGACGAAGTTGCGCATCGTCCCGACCACGCTCGTCATGGGGGCGTCGAGCCACCAGTGCATGATGTCGATGATCGGCGCGCCGTAGCCCTCGATGGAGGAGACGGCGATCACCTCGGGGTCCGCGTCCGGGTCCACCTGACGCAGCGGCGTCTTCGGGTCGATCCACTGGCTGTTCTGCTCGTACCCGTTGAAGATGTACGGCTCGCCGATGAAGCCCTGGTCGATGAGGTGCTTCGCGTACTGGATGGCCGGGGCGAAGCGGAAGGTGAAGCCCAGCTTCGTCTTGACGCCACGCTCGGCGGCGAGCGCCGCGGCACGCCGGGTCTCGGTGTAGTCGCTGTTGACGGGCTTCTCGCAGAGGACGTGCTTGCCCGCCGCGATGGCCGCCATGGAGATCTCGAAGTGCATGGCGTTGCCGGTCGCGACGTCGATGACGTCGATGTCGGGGTCGTCGATCAGTTCGCGGTAGTCGGTCACGGCACGCTCGACACCGAACTCCGCGGCCGCCGACGCGAGCGCCTCCTCGTCGATCTCGGCGAGCGCGACGACCTCGACACGCGGGTCGCGCTGCCAGCCGGGGATGTGGGAGCGGACGGCCCAGCGGCCGGCACCGACGACGGCGACTCGGAGCTTGCGATCGGACTCGGACATGGTGGTTCTCCTTCTGCGGGTGCCGGCATCGTGCGATGCGCGGACGGTGGTGGGATCGGTCGGAGGTTCAGGTCACGCGCGCTGCAGGCGGACGCGTGGGTCGATGACGGAGTAGAGGAGGTCGACGATGAAGTTGACGACCACGATGAAGAGGGCCGAGAAGAGCACGGTGCCGACGATCATCGGGGTGTCGAGGTTGGAGATCGCGTCGAAGGCGAGCCGGCCGATGCCGTTCAGTCCGAACACGGTCTCGACGATCACGACGCCTCCGAGGAAGTATCCGAAGTCGAGTCCGATCATCGTGACGAGCGGGATCGCGACGTGCCGGAAGCAGTGACGCCAGAGGATGGTCCGCTCGGGCATGCCCTTCGCCCTTGCCATCCGGACGAACGGCGAGTCGAGCGTCTCGATCATGTTCGTCCGCGTCATGCGGGCGTACCAGGCACCGCCGCCCGACCCGAGCGTGAAGGTCGGGAGCACGAGGTACCAGATGATCGGGTCACCGAGCCCGTTGAGCGGGAACAGTCCCCAACTGAACGCGAAGTAGTAGATGAGGAGCAGGCCGAGCCAGAACGACGGCGCCGACAGTCCGATCAGCGAGACGAAGGTCACCGTGCGGTCGACCCAACCACCGCGACGGTAGGCGGCGTAGATGCCGGCCGGGACACCGAGGATGATCTGCCAGACGAGCCCGCCGATCGCCACGAGGACCGTCGTCGGCAGAGCGGAGACGATCCGCTCGAACACACTCGTCTCCCGCAGGACGTACGAGGTGCCGAGATCGCCGCTCAGGAGCCGGCCGATGAACCCGAGGTACTGCTCCCACAGCGGGGCGTCGAGGCCGAGCTGTGCGCGGATGGATGCGATCGTCTCGGCACTCGCGTTCGGCCCGGCGAGGGTCGCCGCCGGGTCCGCGGGGACGGCGTAGACGAGGAGGAACGCGAGGCTGACCACCCCGAAGAGGACGAGGGCCATCTGGCCGAGTCGTCGTGCAAGCCACCAGAACACGGTCTACCTCGCCATCGGTGCAGCTGAGTCGAGCATCTCGGACAACCAGTCGCCGACGAGGTTGAACGCCATCACCGTCACGATCAGGCAGATGCCGGGGATGAAGAGCATCCAGGGGGCGATCTGGAAGTAGGTGCTCCCGTCGGAGATCATCTGCCCCCACGAGGCCTGTGGGATCGGGACACCGATGCCGAGGAACGACAGGGCGCTCTCGATGAGGATCGACGAGGCGACGCCGAGCGTGGCGTACACGATGATCGCCGGCAGCAGGTGCGGGATGATGTGCTTCCACATGATGCGGAGGTGCCCGACACCGAGCGTCCTGGTCGCGACGACGAACTCGCGGTGCTTCAGGGAGATCACCATGCCGCGGATGATGCGGGCGAGCGTCGTCCAGTAGATGAGGGCGATGACGATGATGACGTTCGTGGTGCTCCGGGTCGTGACCGCGATGAGGGCGGTGCAGAGCAGCAGGATCGGGAAGGAGATGACGACGTCGGTGATGCGCATGAGCACCGCCTCGACGATGCCGCCGAAGTAGCCGGCGATCACCCCGACCGTCACCCCGACGATCGTCGCGAGTCCGTTGGCCACGATCCCGATCACGAGTGACACCTGCGTGCCTGAGATGAGCCGCGAGAGCACGTCGCGACCGAGCGCATCGGTCCCCAGGAGGAACCCGGGCGTCCCGGGCGGGAGCGGCTGTCCCTGCGGCCCGAGTCCGATGTCGTTGTAGGTCTGCAACGGGTCGTGGGGCGTGATGAGCGGAGCCAGCACCGCGATGAGCGCGATGAGGAGCAGCACGATGAGCGACACGAACGCCGCAGGGTCGCGTCGGAGACTGCGCAGCACCTCGCGGGCGCGCATCGGTCGGTCATCGTCGGTCGCCGCCAGGTCGACACCCTGGCCGATGACGGGAGGCAGTGCTTCACTCATGCGTCGGCTCCGATCCGTGCGGGTTCCGGGACCAGGACGGGATCCGCGAAGTGGCACGCCGCGTCCTGCCCCGATGTCGTGGTCCGCAGCGGCGGGGCGACGGTCCGGCAGACCTCCTGGGCCATCGGACACCGCGGGTGGAAGCTGCACCCGCTCGGCGGGTTCGCGGCGCTCGGCGGTTCGCCCGTGAGACGGACGCGCGGCAGGCGGGTCGAGCGATCGCGGACGATCGGTTCCGGCACCGCCGACAGCAGGGCTCTCGTGTACGGATGCTGCGGGTTCTCGAAGATCTCGTCGCGCGTCCCGATCTCGACCAGACGTCCGAGGTACATGATGCCGACGTGGTCCGCCATGAACCGGAGGGTGGACAGATCGTGCGAGATGAAGAGGTACGCGAGACCGAGCTCCTCCTGCAGGTCCTTGAGCAGATTGAGCACCTGCGCCCGGACCGAGACGTCGAGCGCGGAGACGGCCTCGTCGCAGAGGATCAGGCGCGGGTCGACGCAGAGCGCGCGAGCGATCGACACGCGTTGCCGCTGTCCGCCGGACAGCTCGCGCGGACGCCGTTCGATGAAGCTCCGCGACAGGCCCACCTGGTCGAGGATGCCCTCCACCGCCCGCTTCGGGTCGGTCGGCTTGGTGGTCCGGAGCGAGATCGCCTCGAGCAGGGTCTCCCCCACCTTCATCCTCGGGTCGAGCGAGTCGTAGGGGTCTTGGAAGATCATCTGCATCGTGCGGCGGTACTCCGCGAGCCGACGTCCTCGCAGCGCTCCCACGTTCTCACCGTTCAGCCGCATGCTGCCGGCGGAGGCCTGGTTGATGCCCATGAGCGTCCTGGCGATGGTGCTCTTCCCGGAGCCCGACTCGCCGGCGATGCCGAGGGTCTCGCCGGCACGGAGCTGGAAACTGACGCCCTGCACGGCGGGGACGCGGGACGCCCGTCGGCCGATACCACCGGAGCGGCGGAACGTGACCTCGAGGTCCCGCACGTCGAGCAGCGCCTCGCCGGCCCGCGAGCGGCTGCTGGGACCGTTGACGAGGTCCGAACCGTCGAGCCGGCTCATGCGGCCGACTCCTGCTCGACCGCGAAGGCCTCCGGTGCGACGACGCCGCACGCGACCCGCTGCCCGACACCGCCGAGCGGTGCCTGGACGAGCGCCGGGTCGTTCGTCAGACACGCGTCGACGGCCGCCGGGCAACGCGGCGCGAACGCGCAACCGCTCGGGCGACGACCGGCTGTCGGTGGCGCCCCGGAGATGGTGCGGAGCCGCGGCGGGATCGGCTCGGACAACTTGAGGATGGAGCCGAGCAGCGCGTGCGTGTACGGGTGCTGCGGGTCGCCGACGATCTGCTCGGCCGTGCCCTCCTCCACGATGCGCCCCGCGTACATGACGAGGATGCGGTCGCAGAAGCTGGAGATGACACCGAGGTCGTGGCTGATGAGGATGACGCCCGTGTCCTGCTCGGAGACCATGTCGTCGAGCAGGTCGAGCACCTGGGCCTGCACGGTCACGTCGAGCGCCGTGGTCGGCTCGTCCGCGATCAGCAGCTTCGGTGAGCAGGCGGTCGCGATGGCGATGCAGACGCGCTGCCGCATCCCGCCGGAGAACGCCCCGGGGAAGTCGTTCATGCGCGCCTCCGCGTCGGGGATCCCGACGCGGCGCAGCAGGTCGACGGCGCGGGCGCGAGCGGCGACGCGGCCCATGCCCAGGTGCGTCTCGAGTGACTCCGTGATCTGCCGGCCGACCCGCATGAGCGGGTTGAGGCTCGACATCGGGTCCTGGAAGACCATCGCGACCTGCGAACCGCGCCACTGCTGCAGCGCCCGGTCGGAGTAGGCGAGGACGTCCTCCCCGCCGAACCGCACCGATCCGCCGGCGATCACACCGGGGTCCGACACGAGCCGCATCACGGCCTGCGACGTCAGGGATTTGCCGGAACCCGACTCCCCCACGATGCCGACGCGCTCACCCGCGGACACCTGGAACGAGACGCCGTCGACGGCGTGGAAGGGGTCCCCCGAGGAGGTCGGGAAGTCGACCACGAGGTTGGAGACGTCGAGCAGCGCACTCATGTCGCGTCCTTTCGGTGGGGGCGCCGCGGGTGGTCCGTCGAAGGACCACCCGCGGTTCGGGTTCCGTGGTGCGGTGATGCGGGTGGCGCGCCGGTGCGCCGGGTGATGCGTATCCGGTGGCTACCGCTTGGCGGTGCCGTCGGACTTCCAGTACTCGGCCATGTCCCAGCCCCAGATCGGCTGCGGGAAGTACCCCTCGATGCCGGTGCTGTGGAGCTCGGTCTTGGTACCGAAGTACAGCGGCACGATCGGGTTGTCGGCGAGCATGAGCTTCGACGCCTCCTCGTACTTCGCGGTCGCCGCATCCGGGTCGGTCTCGGCGAGCGCCTGGGCGACGAGGTCGTCCATCTCCGGGTTGCAGTAGTACGCGTAGTTGTGGCCCTGCGGGACCGCCGAGGCGCACGACATGAGCGCCTGCAGGAAGTCCGAGCCCTCGGGGTAGTCGGCCACCCAGAAGGTGAGGGCGAGCGGCGCCTTGCCGGCTCCCGCCAACTCGCTGAAGGTGTTCGGAGCCAGCGTCTGGAGGTTGACGTCGATGCCGATGGCCTTGAGGTCCTGCTGCATCTGCGGCGCCAGGGCCGAGAAGGGCGGGACGTTCCAGGCGTACATGTCGGTCGTGATGCCGTCCGCGAACCCGGCCTCCGCCAGCAGCTGCTTGGCCTTCTCGACGTCCTGTTCGTGGGTCATCTCGTCGCCCGTGTAGCCGAGGACCTTCGGCGGGATGAACTCGGTCGCCGCAGAGCCCTGGCCGTTGACGAGCTTGAGCAGCGCCTTCCGGTCGAAGGCGAGGGAGACGGCCTCACGCACCTTCGGGTTGTCGAAGGGGGCGGTGTTGACGTTCATCGTGAGGTAGTAGGTGCTCGGCTTCTCGATCTCGACGAGCTGATCCTTGAGCTTCGGATCCGAGGTCACCTGGATGAACTTTGCGGGCGGGATCGGGCTGCCCATCAGGTCGATGTCGCCCTTCTGCAGCATGAGCACCTGGTTGTCGGGGTCGACGCCGAGGATCATGCGGATGTGGTCGACGTACGGACGCGGGGAATCCCAGTAGTCGGGGTTGCGGTCGAGCGTGATCTCCTTGCCCGCACTGAAGGTGTTCAGCGTGAACGGCCCGGAGCCGACGGGCTCGGTCGCGACGGTGCCGCCGCTGCCCTCGGGGATGATCGAGCCCGCGGGCATGGCGAGGATGTACTTGAACGAGGAGTTGGGCGTCGTCAGCGTGATCTTCAGGGTCTGATCGTCGACGACCTCGATGCCGCTCGGGAGTCCGGTCGGGTTCGCCGCGTACTCCTCGGCGCCGGCGATACCGCGCCAGAACTCGGCGAGACCCGCCTTCGTCGCGGGGTCGAGGACCCGGGCGTAGGAGTAGGCGACGTCCTTGGCCGTGAGCGGGTCGCCGTCGCTGAAGGTGAGTCCCTCCTTGAGCTTCATCGTGTAGGTGAGCCCGTCGTCGCTGACCTCCGGGAACGACTCGGCCGCCTGGAGCTTCAGCTCGCTGGTGTCGCGGTCGTAGTCGTACATGCGGTCGAACATCATCCGCATCATGTTCCAACACGTCGCTCCCGTGCAGACGGCCGGGTCGAAGGTCTCGGGGTCGGACGCCGCGGCGGTGGTGATCGTGCCGCCGTACTTGGGGTCGCCACCAGTGGCGGAGGTGCTACCGCCGCCGGCACCGCCAGCGCTGCACGCCGTCAGAGCGACCGCGAGCGCTGCTCCCAGCAGCGCGCCTCGCAGTGATTTCTTCACTGAGTTCTCCTGTCAGGGTTGTGCCGGACCTCCTGAGGAAGCGAGCCGCCGACGGAACGTTCGTGTGCTGTTGGTGGACGATATCACAGACTGCACACTGTCGACAATCGACAACACCGATTCGTTTGGGCTAGGATTCGGGCATGGAAACTCTCGAACGAACCGGGTTGACAGGAGCCGCGGTCAACGAGCTGCGGGAGGCGATCCTCGAGGGTCGCCTCGTCCAAGGTGAACGCCTCAGCGAGGTCAATCTGTCGACCACCCTCGGCGTCAGCCGCGCCCCGGTGCGAGAAGCCCTCCTCCACCTCGAGCAGGAGGGGCTCGTCGTGTCTCTCCCGTACAAGGGAGCGTCGGTCGTCACGCTGTCACCACAGGACTTCCTCGAGCTGTCCACGCTCCGCACCGCCCTCGAACGGCTCGCCTGGTCGCGTGCGATCGAACGCACCGGCGACGACGAGGTCGCGGCCATGCGCGCGATCATCGAGGAGATGCGTGTCGCCGTGGAGACGGACCAGAAGGCGAAGCTCGTCCGACTCGACATCGACTTCCACGACCAGGTGTTCCTCCTGGCCGACCACTCACGGCTCTACACCGCCTGGCAGGCCATCAAGTGGCAGGTCGCGCTCTTCCTGCTCACCCGGCGTGTCAAGGTGGACGACTACCACAGCATCATCGTGCAGGAGCACACCGAACTCCTCGACCTGCTCGTCGAACGGCGTTCGGGTGCGATCGACGAGACCATCGAGCGGCACATCGGTTCCGGGTACGGGCGGGTCAGCGAACGACTGGCCGGAGACGCCCGCGCTGCTGCAAGCGACGGAGCGCTCGTCGAACCGGTGTGAGCCCTCGGGCGCGGTGACCCGGCAGGACTCGGAAGCGCTCGACGTGCACCCGGCCGGGTGCCCCCTCAGTCGTTGATGGCGGCGTTGGCCGCCTCCTGCGCCTTCTTGAGGCCGTCGGCGACGGGCGTCGTGCCGGCGAAGATCTCCTTGAAGATCGGGTCGTAGGCGGCGAGTCCCTTCGCATACCCGGCACCCGTCGGCGGTGCGATGGTCTTCGCGTCGTCGGCGATCACGTCGAAGAAGGGCTGAACGTCGACGTCCTGGCCCTTCCAGTAGTCGAAGTACTGCTTCTGAGCGGCGGTGACGGCCGGGACCGCCGAGCCGGAGGCACCGACGGGCGCGTTGCCCTCGGAACTGCCCAGCCAGGCGAGCACCTTCTTCACCTGGTCGGGGTGCTTGGTGGCCGCGTTGCCCGCTGCGGCGATCCCGTTCGTGACGCTGACCTTGCCCGCGGGGCCGGCCGGGAGCTCGGCGACACCCCAGCGGAAGTCGGCGCCGTCGTGCACGGCCTTCAGGCTGTAGAGCCCCGACTGGAACATCGCGACCTTGCCCTGGATGAAGGCGTCGCGGGCGAAGTCACCGTCGGCGTTCGTGGAGGCGGCCGGCGGGGCGACCTTGGCGCCGTTGATCGCGTTCACGAGGTAGCTCACCGACTCGCTCGTCTTCGGGTCGTTGAACGCGAAGTCGTCGCCGTCCTGGTACTTCCCGCCGTTCGAGCCGATGAACGGCAGCAGCACGGCCTGCAGGTCGTACCCGAGGCCGGTGCCGTAGGTCGCGGGGGCCGCGGGGTTGAAGCCGGGCTGGTCGGCCGAGACCCCGGCCGCGTCCTTCGTCAGCTTCTTCGCCAGGGGCAGGAACGTGTCCTTCGTCGCATCGGGCGACCAGGTCGCCTCCCCGAGCTCGGCGGGCTTCACGCCGGCCGCGTCGAGGAGGTCGGCGTTGTAGTAGACCGCGATACCGGCGTCGGACAGCTGCGGAACGGCCCAGAGCTTGTCGTTCCGGGTGAACTGGCTGACCACGCTCGGTGCCCAGTCCTTCGAGGCGTCCTTGCCGAGCGTCTGCCCGACGTCGAGCACGCTCCCGCTGTCCGCGTACCCGGCGAGGTAGGAGTTGTTCAACCAGAAGACGTCTGGAGCGCTGTCCGCCGCGACGTCGGTGCGGAGCTTCGTCCAGTAGTCGGCCCATTCGACGACGTCGACGCGGACGCGGATGTCGGGGTTCTCGCGCTCGAAGGCGGCGAACGAGGTCTCATAGGCGTCGGCGACGGCGGAATCCCAAACGCGCACGGTGACCGTCGTGCGCTCGGTGGATCCGGCGGCGCAACCGCTCAGCATCAGGGCGGAGGCGGCCGCGATCGCGAGGGCGGCGTGTCTCTTGAGCATGAGAATCCTTCGTTCCGTGAACCTCAGGGAGGCTAGCAGTTCAGTCTGAACGCCCGCGAGCTGTCAGAAACGGTCAGTGTGACGCCGTCGGACTGTGCGTTCGTGACAGTTCGCGGGCAGGTGGGGGCGTCACCGGGAGGACCACCAGTCGAGGAGGCGACGCGTCGCCTCCTCCTCGCCGAGCGGGCCCTCGTCGAGACGCAGTTCCAGCAGCCAGCGGTACGCCTCGCCGACCTCGCGACCGGGTGCGATGCCCAGCACCTCCTGGATGCGGTTGCCGTCGAGGTCGGGCCGGACGGACTCGAGCTCCTCCTGCTCCTGGAGCTCGACGATGCGCTGCTCGAGGTCGTCGTAGGCGAAGCCGAGGCGGTCGGCCTTGCGCCGGTTGCGGGTCGTGACATCGGCACGGACGAGCATGTGCAGTCGCTCGAGCAGCGGACCGGCGTCGCGGACGTAGCGCCGCACCGCGGAGTCGGCCCACACGCCCTCCGAGTAGCCGAAGAACCGCATGTGCAGTTCGACGAGCCGCGCGACGCTCTTGATCGTGTCGCCGTCGTACCGGAGCGCGGTGAGGCGCTTCTTGGCCAGCTTCGCACCCACGAGGTCGTGGTGGTAGAAGGTGACGGCTGCGCCGGGGCCGGTCTTCTTCGTCGCCGGCTTGCCGATGTCGTGCAGCAGCGCGGCCCAGCGCAGGACGAGGTCGGGCGCCTCACCGGGGTGCCGCGAGTGCTCGTAGCCGATCGCCTGCTCGAGCACCGTGAGCGAGTGCTGGTAGACGTCCTTGTGGTGATGGTGCTCGTCGGGCTCCAGCCGGAGTGCCGGCAGCTCGGGCAGCACCAGGTCGGCGATGCCGGTGTCGACGAGCAGCTCGAGGCCCGCGCGCGGGTGGTCGGTCGCGAGCAGTTTGCCGAGCTCGGCCTGGACGCGCTCGGGGCTCACGATCGAGATGGTCTCGCGACGCTCCTCCATCGCCTCGATCACGTCGTCGGTCGGCCGGAAGCCGAGTTGCGAAGCGAACCGCGCGGCCCGGAGCATGCGCAACGGGTCGTCACCGAAGGACACCTCGGGCGAGCTCGGCGTCCGCAGCAGGTGGGCGACGAGGTCCTCGACGCCGCCGGACGGGTCGACGAGGGTGATCTCGGGGATGCGGAGCGCCATCGAGTTGACCGTGAAGTCGCGCCGACGCAGGTCGTCTTCGAGGGTGTCGCCGAACGCGACGACCGGCTTGCGGGTCACGCCGTCGTAGGCATCGGCCCGATAGGTGGTGATCTCGACCGTGTCGGCGTGCTCGACGCCGTCGTCGTCGGTGACGGTGACCTTCGCGCCGATCGTCCCGAAGTCGCGGCCGACGTCCCACCAGGCGCTCGCCATCGGCTTGAGGACCGCGAGGATCTGGTCGGGCGAGGCGTTCGACGTGAAGTCGAGGTCGCTCACCGTGCGGCCGAGCATCGCATCGCGGACCGGTCCGCCGACGAGGGCCAGTTCGTACCCGGCTTCGGCGAACGCCGACGCCACCCGAGCGACCACGGGCGACGAGGCCAGGTCCTGCAGGCGCACCAAGGATTCCGCCACGCTCACCATGCGGTCAATCGTACCCGGACGCCGCCCGCGACCCCGTCGCCGTCAAGCAGCGAGCGCTCCTGGGCGACGGCCGTACAATAACGAGGAACCCACTCCCCAGCAGACCAGAGGCGGACACGATCACGAACGAACTCGACGACCAGCGGCCAACCGTCGGCACTCAGGCACCGACGGCCTTCACCAGTACCGTGAAGGACCCGATTCCGCCGGAACTCCCGTTCACCACCGCCCCTGAACTCGTCCTCGTGACCGGAAGTTCACGGTCCCAGCGCTTCGACCGACCGGACGTCGTGCAGCGCAAGGGCGTCTACACCCTCATCAACGGCCACCTGACCCCACAGCAGTCGATGGTGGAGGACCTGCTCGCCGTCGCCGACGTGCTCGACGCGGCCGAGATCGAGTACCTGCTCATCCGAGGCGAGCACGACCGCCCCGTCATCGTCGTCGACCGCTCCCTGCGCAAGCGCCTGCAGATCGCACTCGCGGAGGCGTTCGCCGACGAGCCCTTCTACAGCGTGCCGCTCAAAGCACGCATGTCGACGGTGAAGCCGGCCGGCGATCCGCACCTCCTCTCCGACGGCCTGCTCACCGGCGCCCGCAAGGCTGAGGTGTTCCGGCTGTACCGGCCGCGCATCGAACCGCTCGGTCGCCTCCGCTACGGCATGGAGACCGCCCTGCAGCTCGAACTCTGGCGCTTCGGTGACGAGGAGATCACCGCGCCCGTGGAGAACGTCCTCATGCGGACGTACATGCCGCGGACGGAGGCCGTCGAGACGACCGTCGAACGCTACGGCCGCAGCTGGCGGACGCTCGAGCACATGTTCGGCGCGCTCGCGAGCGACGTCACCTTCGACATCGACCTCGTCTTCTCGTGGGTGGACGGCTCCTCCGAGGAGTTCCAGCGCGCCCGCGCCAAGCGGATGCAGAGCTACGTCGTCGGCGACGGCGACGACTCCGACGCCCGTTTCCGCCAGATCAACGAGCTCAAGTACGCCCTCCGCAGCGTGCACACCTTCGCCCCGTGGATCCGACGCATCTTCATCGCGACCGACTCCCCCGCGCCCGAATGGCTGGCGGAGCACCCGAAGGTCACCATCGTGCGCAGTGAGGAGTTCTTCCGCGACCTCGACGCCCTGCCGACGCACAACTCCATGGCCGTCGAGAGCCAGCTCCACCGCATCGAGGGGCTGTCGGAGCACTTCCTCTACTCCAACGACGACATGTTCCTCGGCCGACCGATCAGTCCCGAACTGTTCTTCTCACCGGGCGGCATCAGCAAGTTCGTGGAGGCGACCACCCGCATCGGCCTCGGGGCGAACGACCCATCGCGCAGCGGCTTCGAGAACGCGGCCCGCGTGAACCGTCGGCTCCTGCACGAGCGCTTCGGACGCGTCACCACCCGCCACCTCGAGCACTGCGCCGCCCCCCTCCGCAGGAGCATCATGGCGGAGATGGAGCGGGAGTTCGCCGAGGAGTTCCGCGCGACCGCCCACAGCGCCTTCCGCGCGGCCGACAACATCTCGGTGACCAACTCGTTCTACCACTACTACGGCCTCATGACGGGTCGCGCGGTCCAGCAGACCCAGGCGAAGGTCCGCTACATCGAGACGACGCTCAAGCAGTCGCTCGGGCAGATGGAGCGACTCCTCAAGCGACGCGACCAGGACATGTTCTGCCTGAACGACGGCAGCCGGCCGGAGATCTCGGTGGAGCAGCGCACCACCGCCGTGATCGACTTCCTCGAGCGGTACTTCCCGTTCCCAGCGCCGTGGGAGCGCGAAGCGGCCGTGCCGAACGCGCTCGAGATCGAGCCCGCCAAGCTCAGCTGACCGCCCTTCGACAGGCTCAGGGACCGGCGACGGTCACCGCCCTTCGACAGGCTCAGGGACCGGAGGGGCGCTCAGGGACCGGAGTTGAACTCAGGGACCGCTACGGGACGATGCGCTCTGCGCGGAGTCGGTCGAAGATCGCGGTGAAGGCGTCCAGCGTCCGCCGGTAGCCGGTGAAGCCGGCGAGTCGACTCTTGCTCATGTCGGTGACGACCTCGATGTCCCGGCCGAGGTCACCGTCGGTGTGCCACCACGACGCCACGCGGGAGAGGTCTGCCTCGACGAGACCGTGTTCGGCCACCACCTCGGCCCAGGTGCCCTCCACGCCCGCCATCTGCTGCTCGAGCGGACGCGGCGCGGTGTCGAAACCCTCCGGCTCGACGCCGAGGTGCGCCGCCAGTCGCGGCCACATCCAGCGCCAGCGGAAGACGTCGCCGTTGACGATGTTGAATGCCTCGTCCGCACCGGCCGGTGAGGTCGCCGCCCAGAGCATCTGCTCGGCGAGAAGTCCGGCGTCGGTCATGTCGGTGAGGCCGTTCCACTGGGTCTCGGAACCGGGGAACACGAACGGCCGGTCGAGTCGCTTGCAGAGCGCCGCCTGCACCGCGAGCGTGGATGCCATGTTCATCGCGTTGCCCACCGCATGTCCGATCACGGTGTGGGAACGGTGCACCGACCAGGTGAACCCGGCTCGCTCAGCCGCGGCGAAGAGCTCGTCCTCCTGCTCGTAGTAGAAGTTGGGCGTGTCGAGTCGGTCCTCGTCCTCGTGGAACGGCGTGTCGGGCATCTCGCCCGCCGCATAGGCCTCGAACGGGCCGAGGTAGTGCTTGAGGCCGGTGACCAGGGCGACGTGCTGAACGGGCTCGGCGGAGAGGGCGGCCAGCAGGTCGCGGACCATGCCGCCGTTGACCCGGATGTTCTCGGCCTCGGTGTCCTGACGCGACCAGGCGGTGAAGAAGACGTGGGTGACGCCGGTGCCGCCGAGGGCGCGTGCGAGGTCGTCCGCGTCCCGGAGGTCGGCCGCGACGTGTTCGACCTGCGGGTGGGCCGCCGGCGCGCGGCGAGAGAGGGCGAGGATCCGCCAGCCACCGTCCTCGAGGAGCTGCGACACGATCGCGGAACCGGTGATGCCGCTGGCGCCGACGACGAGTGCGGTACGGAGTGCTTCTGGGGAGGTCATCCGTCCACGATAGGCGCGTCCGACCGGGGAGGCTCCCGGAACGGCGGACCCGCCGGGTTGCGGTACCCTGCCGCGGTGCGGCCCTTCGACAAGCTCAGGGACCGGAGGGGAAGCTCAGGGACCGGAGGCGAGCTCAGGGACCGGTCGTCGTCAGACGAGGACGCCGATCGGCATCGTCAGCGGCGGCTCCGGCTGCACCGGCACCGTGTCCGACACGGGCAGCTCGATGCCGTCGCGAGCGAGCAGACGTGCACTCTCCTCGGCGTCGATGTAGTGCAGCGGCGGGGTCTCCCCCAGCGGCACCACCGAGTGCAGGACCGTCTTGCCGTAGACGTGGACGAGGTTGAACGCCCGCGCGCCGTCGCGACCACGCGTCCCGCCGACCGGCACGTTGAGGTCCTGCGTGTAGCAGGTGGCCGAGGCGACCGACACCGGGATACCCGCGAAGGTCGCGGTCGACGAGTAGTGCAGGTGCCCG
Source organism: Plantibacter sp. lyk4-40-MEA-4 (assembly GCF_030209415.1). Taxonomy (NCBI): domain Bacteria; kingdom Bacillati; phylum Actinomycetota; class Actinomycetes; order Micrococcales; family Microbacteriaceae; genus Plantibacter; species Plantibacter sp. lyk4-40-MEA-4. Next base: position 139,603 of record NZ_JARVSA010000011.1, on the reverse strand, counting down.
GCGATGATGCTCCGGACGTCGGTCCCCTCGAGCACTTCGGCGAGCTTCGCCTGGTCGCGCAGCTCGACGCTCACGGCGAGGTCGAGCACGCTCGGGACGGGCGGGTGGTGCATCGCGAGGATCGTGCCGTGGGGCGCCTTCGTCGAGAGTTCCTCTGCGAGCCAGTCGAGCTGCTCGTCCGACACCTCACCGTGGTGGTGCCCGGGGACGCTCGAGTCGAGGGTGATGACGCGGAGGCCGTTGACGTCGTAGACGCGGTCGACCGGTCGGGTGGTCGGCACCTCACCGAACAGCCCGGCCCGGAACGCCTGGCGGTCGTCGTGGTTGCCCATCACCCAGATGATCTGCGATCCGAGGCGCTCGGCGACCGGCTCGACGATGGAGCGGATGCGGTCGTACGCGTCGGGTTCGCCCTTGTCGGCGAGGTCGCCCGTGAAGACGATCGCTTCAGGCCGACCGCCGGACGCCTCGAACTCGGCGAACAGTCGACGCAGGTGCGTCTCGCTGTCGACACTGTCGTAGAGGCTCCCCCCGCCGGCCAGGAGGTGCGTGTCGCTCACATGGAGCAGGAAGTGATCGGGCCTCGGGTACTCGGCCGTGCGAAGACTCACGTGACAACTCTCGTTCGAGCGATGCTCTCCGAACCGCATCGCAGCTGTTTGACCATCTGACCAGACTCGGTTGAACGGCAACGGAACGCCACGCTACGACGCAGGAAACTCGTGAGCAAGGTCAGAAGCCGACATCCAGGGGACTCACACCTGACGGTGGGCTGCGAGAGGATGTCCGCATGCCCTACCTCGACGACGACGAGCAGCCGCTGGAGCGGATCGATCTGGCGCAGATCCCCCCGACCGGACGCCGGTTCCGGCTCGAGCGGCGGATCGGGTTCCAGGAGCACGCCCCTGACGGTCCCGTCGTGTGGGCACCGGCGTCCGACGAGGGCCGCGACGGTGACCGGGCGGAGGGCTGGACCGACCTCGCGTCCGTCCCGGGCGTCCTGTGGAGCTTCATCGGCAGCTACGGCCGACAGTCCGCGCCGGCCGTCGTGCACGACCACCGCGCGCTCCTCGCACTGGGGCTCCCGGCGGACCAGGCACTCGAGCAGCGGTTCGAGGACGACCGACAGTTCCGCGTCGGACTCCGCCAGCAGCGGGTGCCGCTCCTCCGGGCCTGGCTCATGTGGGCCGTCGTGTCGGTCGAGCGGTACGTCAGGCACGCTCCAGGCGTCGCCGCCGTGCTGATCGGGCAGTCGGTCCTCGGGGTCCTGGCCGTCTGGGTCGCGACGATCGGACTCGTCACGCCCGTGCTCGGCGCTCCGACGCCCGGGTGGCTCGGCCTCGCGATGGCACCCGCGGTCCTCGCCGTGTGCTGGCGGGAGGAACGGAGACTCCTCGTCTGGCTGCCGTACGCCGGTGCGCTCCTCGGTCCCCTCCTCCTCGTCCAGCTCGCGGCGGTCGGGGCGTTCCGCCTCATCGAACTCCTCGTGCGGGAGACCATCGACCGCCCGTTCATCGACGACTCCCCCGGCCCCGTCGGCCCGCCGACCCTCCGCTGACCGGTTCCCTGTCTCAGGAACGCCTCGGCGTGTCGAACGCGGGGGACCCGACACGCCGAGACGCTCCTGAGACAGGGACGGAGCAGGGGTCCGGTCAGGCGCCGGGGAGGGTGCCGAGTCCGTCGACGACCGGGATCGCCGCGAGCAGCCGCTGCGTGTAGGCGTCCTGCGGGTCGGACCAGACGCGGTCGACCGGACCGTGTTCGACGATGCGACCGGCGCTCATGACCGCCACGTCGTCCGCGATGACCCGCACGACGGACAGGTCGTGGCTGATGAAGAGGAGCGCCGCACCCGTCTCGACCGCGAGCTTCCGCATGAGCTTCGCCACCCGTGCCTGCAGGGAGGCGTCGAGCGACGCGATCGGCTCGTCACCGATGAGCAGCTCGGGACCCGCCGCGATCGCCCGGGCGATCGCGATGCGCTGCCGCTGGCCGCCCGAGAACTGGTGCGGATAGCGGGTGCGGCTGGCTGCGTCGAGCTCGACGTGCTCGAGCAGCTGACCGACATCCCACGCGTCGCGCACCGGGTTGACCCGGAGGCCGTCCTCGATCTGACTCCCGACCGTGCGGCGCGGGTTCAGCGAGGCGTACGGGTTCTGGAAGACCATCTGGATCCGCAGCAGCTCGGGTGCGCGCTTCCGGAGACCCAGCTTGCCGATGGGCGTCCCTTTGAACGTGATCGCGCCACCCGAGGTCGGTTCCAGCCCGCAGACCGCTCGTGCGAGGGTCGACTTGCCGCAGCCCGACTCCCCCACCAGGCCGAGCACCTGTCGCGGCTCGAGGTCGAAACTCACGCCGTCGACCGCGTTCAGCGTGCCGCGACCGGGCAGCTTGTACGTCACATGGACGTCGTCGAGGTGCAGCAGCGTCATGACGCCGCCTCCGTTCCCGTGTCGGGCAGCGCGTCGATGAGCGCCTTGGTGTACTCGTGCTGCGGAGCGGTGATGACCTGGTACCGGCTGCCGTGCTCGACGATCTCGCCGAGCCGCATGACCGCGATCGTGTCGGCGAGCGCCGACATCACCCCGAGGTCGTGGGTGACGAGGATGATCGCGATCCCGAGCTCGTCGCACAGCTTCCGCAGCAGGCGGAGGATGCCGGCCTGAACCGTGACGTCGAGAGCCGTGGTCGGTTCGTCGGCGATGAGCACGGACGGCTCGCACATGAGCGCCGAGGCGATCGCGATGCGCTGCAGCTGTCCCCCCGAGAACTGGTGCGGGTACTTGCGCAGCGCCGCCTCCGGGTTCGGGACGGCGACGAGGCCGAGCATCTCGAGCGCCCGCGCGTGGGCGGCCGCCTTCGAGGCTCCCGTGTGGTGCCGGTAGTGGTCGACGAGTTGGGCCTCGACCGTGAGCATGGGGTGCAGGCTCGCGGTCGGGTCCTGGAAGATCATCGCGATCTCCGTGCCGCGGTACCGGTTCATGGTGCGCTGCTTGAGGCCCACCAGCTCGGTGCCGTCGAAGCGGATGCTGCCGCCGAGGTCCGCTCCGGCCGGCAGGAGCCCGCAGATCGCGAGCCCGGTCATGGTCTTGCCTGACCCCGACTCACCGGCCAGTCCGGTGATGCGACCGGCGGGGACCTCGAGGTCGATGCCGCGGAGGATCTGTTTGGTGGCGGCGCCGCGACCGAAGCCGAGCGTGAGCCCCTCGATGACGATCCCGCCGCCACCGCCTGCTGCCTGCGTCATGTCGCGTCCTTTCGGGTCGCCCGCACCGCGTGCGCCGCTCACAGTGCGCGCCCCTGCACGGCTTCCTGCGACCGGGGGTCGAGGGCGTCGCGGAGGGCGTCGCCGAGGAAGTTGAAGGCGAGCACCACCGTGAGGATGGCGAGTCCCGGGAAGACCGCGATCCACCAGGACGAGAAGTTCTGCACCCCGTCGGACACCATCGCACCCCAGTCCGGCGTCGGCGGGACGGCACCGAGACCGAGGAACGAGAGACCCGACAGCAGCAGGATGGCCGTACCGACGTCGAGTGTGGCGAGCACGACGACCGGCGACACGACGTTCGGCAGGATGTCCTTGCCGAGCGAGGTGAACGGCCCGTTGCCGAGCAGACGACCGGCGATGACGTACTCAGCGCCTCGTGCCCCGATGACGAGCGAACGCGTCACGCGGGCATAGGCCGGCCACGACACGATGAGCATCGCGATGACGGCGTTCGTGAGGCTCGGGCCGAGCGCAGCGGCGATGACCATCGCGAGGATGATCGTCGGGAACGCGAACACGAGGTCGGCGATCCGCATGATGGTCTCGTCGAGGGCCTTGCCGAAGTAGCCGGCGATCGCCCCGAGGAGCGAACCGATGAGCATCGCGAAGATCACGAGCATGAGGGCGAGCGGGATCGAGACCTGCGCGCCGCTGACGACCCGGGACAGGACGTCGCGGCCCACCTGGTCGGTGCCGAACCAGTGCGCGGCACTCGGGGCCTGCAGCCGGTCGAAGTCCTGGGCGAGCGGGTCGAACGGCCGGATCCACGGCGCGAGCACCGCGACGAGCAGCCAGAAGAGCACGATGACGCCACCCGCGACGGCGAGCGGGGTGCGCAGCTGCTTCGAGATGCGGAGGCGGCCCTTGCGCTTGGTCTGGACGGCGAGGACGTCGGTCATGCCACCCTCACTCTCGGGTCGATGAAGCCGTACAGCACGTCGACCAGGAAGTTCAGGCCGATGTACACGAAGCCGACGATGAGCCCGACGCCCATGATCGCGGGCAGGTCGAGTTTGGTCGCCGCGGAGTACGCGTACTCGCCGAGGCCGTGCCACGAGTACACCTTCTCGACGAGGACCGTTCCGGACAGCAGCGATCCGAAGGCGACGCCGAGCACGGTGATGATGGGGACGAGCGCACCGCGGAGCACGTACCGGGTCACGACGACGTGGCCGGGAAGGCCTTTCGCCCGCGCTGCCCGCACGTAGTCGAGGTCGAGCACCTCCAGGATCGCCGACCGCGCGAACCGGGTGAGCAGGCCGATCGTGTAGAGCGCCAGGACGGAGGCGGGCAGGATCAGGTGGGCGATGGCGTCGCCGAAGGTGGACCACTGGCCGGCGAGCAACGCGTCGATCGTGTACATCCCGGTGACCTTCGGCGGCGGGATCGCCGCGGGTGAGAGTCGCCCGGAGCCCGGGAACCAGTGCAGCTGGGAGAAGAACACGAAGTAGACGACGAGTGCGAGCCAGAACGACGGTACCGAGATGCCGATGAGGCTCACGACCCGGATGACCTGGTCGGTGATCGTCTTCCGGCGCAGCGCGGCCCACATGCCGAGGCCGACGCCGATGACGATCGAGATGACGATGGCGGTGAGGGCCAGTTCGGCCGTTGCCGGGAAGGCGCGACCGAGTTCGTCCGCGACGGCGCCCCGGGTCTGCTGCGAGGTCCCGAGGTCACCCTGGAACAGGTTCGCGACGTAGGTGACGTACTGGACGGGCAATGGCTTGTCGAGGCCGGCGTTCTCGCGGAACTGCGCGACGATCGTCGGGTCCGCTGCGGCCTGCTCACCGAGCGCCGCCTGCACGGGGTCGGCGGGGACGAGGTTGGTCAGCGTGAAGGTGACGAGCGTCACCCCGAACATCAGGAGGACCGTGAGTCCGAGCCGGATGCCGAGGTAGCGCGCGAGCGGGTGGAGACCCGCTCGCGCGCTGGACGTCGTCGGTGCGACGCTACTTGATTCCGGCAAGGTCGACGGTCCACGTCGGGTTCAGCGGAACCTCGGTGATCGTGGTCGCGGTGACCACGTTCTGCGCCGGCTGCAGGAGCGGGATGAACGGTCCGCTCGCGTTCTGCGCCTTCTGGAGGTCCTGGTACGCGGCGGCACGGGCGTCCGTGTCGGTCGCGGCGAGCGCCGCGTTCGCGAGGTCGGTCACGGTCGGGTCGGCGCCTGCCGGCCAGCCCGCGCGGAGGCCGACGAGCTCACCCGGCGTGAACGCGAGGTAGTTCGACGGGTCCGGGAAGTCCGGGCCCCAGTACCAGAGACCCACGGTCTCCTTGCCGTCGCGGTAGGCGTCCAGTTCGGTGGCGACCGGAGCCGGGGCCAGCGTGATGGTGATGCCGACCGACTTCAGCTGCGCCTGGACCGATTCAGCGATGCTCTGGAGCGACAGCCCCTGCACCGTGATGTCGTTCGGGAAGTTCAGCGTGACGGCTTCGCCGGCGTACCCGGACTCCTTGAGCGCAGCCTTCGCCGCATCGGCGTCGAACTGGTTGCCGTCGGCGGCGTCGAGCGCCCCGTTGAAGATCGAGGGGATGAAGCCACCGGGACGGACGGAACCGTCGCCCGCGAGGTCGACGATCTTGTCGTAGTCGATGCCGAGCTTGACGGCCTCGAGGAACTTCGGGTTGCTCGTGATGTCGCTGATCGCGGGGTCCTGGTTGAGCATGAGGAAGATCATGTAGCGCGAGGGGTTCGCGATGATCTTCACCTTCGAGTCGTCGAGCTCGGAGACCTGGTCGGGGTTCAGATCGAGGGCGACCTGCGAGTCACCGGCCTCGACGTTGAGCTTCTGCGTCGGGCCCTGCACGTTGCGGAGGACGACGCGCTCGTACGCGGGCTTGGTCCCCGTGTACTCGGGGTTCGCCGTGAAGACGACCTGCGAGGCGGCGTCGAAGGACTCGAGCTTGTACGGGCCGGAGCCCGCGGACGTGGTGTTGAGGAACGACTCGGCCGCGTCGTCGGCGGTCGCGCTGCCACCGTTCTCCTCGACGACCTTCTTGTTCACGACACCGAGGGCCGGGTTCGGAAGGATGAACGGGAGGGCGGGGTTCGGCGTCGCCGAGGTGAGCGTGAGGGTCGTGTCCGAGGTCTTCTCGATCGTGACGCCGTCGAGCAGGAAGGACGGGTTGCCCTTCACGCCCTGGACGCGCTGCAGCGAGAACACCGCGTCGTCGACGGTCACGTCGGAGCCGTCGGAGAACTTCTTGCCGTCCTTCATCGTGAGGGTCATCACCGTGTTGTCGGCGTTCATCTCGTAGCTCGCGAGGCCGTCGACGGGGGCGGTGACGTCGTCGTCCTTGAAGGTGAGGAGGGTCTCGTAGAGCGCCTTCGCGACGATCGAGCCGGTGGTCTCGTACTCGCGGTTCGGGTCGGCGGTCTTGAGGTCGAAGGACGCGTCGACGACGAGCGACTTGCCCGCGCTGTCATCGGAGCCGCCTGAGGGGGAACAGGCGCTGAGCGCGAGGCCGGCGGCGAGGGCGAGGCCGAGGGCCGCCATGCCGCGCCGGCTCGTGCGGCTGAAGGATCGTGACAAGGTGGAGCTCCTTATCTGGTTGGAGGGATGAGCTGAAAGTAGTGCGATACGCGATCATTCGTCAATCCACAAGCCGTTACCAAAGAAGAATTGTCTCGATTTCGCGGTGAATCTGCCATATCCTCTCAATCGACCGCCAGGACCACCGCCGAATCTGGACGTTTGGAGCAATCGATGCAACTCGACGACACCCACATCCGCATGTTGGAGCTGCTCCGGGAGGACGGGCGGGCTTCGGTCGCCGCACTCGCCGAAGAGCTCGGGATCTCCCGTTCGAACGCCTACTCGCGGTATGAGGCCATGCTCCGCGCCGGCGTCCTGAAGGGGGTCCACGCGGAGATCGAGCCGGCGACGGTCGGACTCGGCGTCGCGGCGATGGTCTTCATCACGCTGCGCCAGAGCCAGTGGGCCGACTTCCGCGCGCGGCTGTCTTCGGTCCCCGAGCTGGAGTACTTCGCCGTCACGACCGGCGAGCACGACGCGATGATGCTGATCCGGGCCCCCGACGTGGCGGCGATCCACGAACTGGTCGCCACCCGGCTCGCACAGTGGCCGTCCATCAAGGCGACGACGACCGTGTTCCTCATGGACGAGGAGCGGTCGAACGTGTCGCTCCGCATGACGAGGTCCGAGCGCACGAGCGTCGAGGACTCCGGCGAGCGCTTCGGCATGACCCGATTCGTCCGGACGAGCGACGAGCGCGCCCAGCGGGTGCCGGAGCGACGCGGACGCTGACCCGTCGGCGGTGGCGTGCCGACCCGACCGGTTCAGGCGGCGACGATCTCCCGACAGATGCTGACATGAGCCTGTCCGTCCGGACCGATGAAGTCCTCGGTGAGGATGAACGAGCCGTCCTCGGCGCGGGAGATGATCGAGCTCGCTTCGCCGCGCGTCGTCAGGTCGCCGGCACGGTTGCGGTGCACGAACGAGATGTCGATGCGTTCGCCGGTGCGCACCCCGCAGAACCGTCCGACGGAGACGGTGTCACCGACGTATTCGCCCCACAGCACGCCGTGCGTCTCGTGGTAGACGAATCGCGTGGGCGCGTCGGCGTCGACGACACTCGCGGACGACGAAACCATGTCGAACACCCTCGCGTCGAGGTTGAAGTCGAGCGTGGCGCTGGTGCCGGTGTCGGCGGTTCCTGTCATGCCGTCATTCTGCGGAGGCGTCCGAACAGGTGTCAACCTGCCGACGATCCGTCCATCCCGTCCATCACCTGAGCCGGTCGGACAGGACGAAACGACGGATCAGACGGTACGGACGAGATGTTCCGCTGGCTCCGGAGGTCGCAGCTTGACGGCGTCCACCGCGGGTGGCTTACTGATGTCCATGTGTCCAGACAGCCTGCAGTTCCGCGACCCCCGCACCCAGCCACTCCCCCGGGACGACGCGTTCCGCGAGTACCTCGCGACGGGCTGGGGTGCGGTGGACCGCTCAGTGGACCTCGCCGAGGGTGCCGGCGCAGCCGCCGGACGTCACCGCGACGCCATCAGCGCGCAGTTCCCCGGCCACTGGCTCGTGGTCACCGCGGGACGCGCCGTGACGCGCGCGAACGACACCGAGTTCCCGTTCCGTCCGGACAGCGACTTCGTGTGGCTCACCTCCTGTCAGGCGGAGGGCGCGGTCCTGGTGATGCGGCCGACCGCCGGTGGGCACGACGCGACGCTGTACCTCGCCGAGCCCGTCGGTCCCGGTGAGGAGGCGTTCTACGCCGACGCCATGCGCGGCGAGCTCTGGATCGGCCCGTCCGCCGGACTCCCCCAGTGGGCGGAGGCGCTCGGCATCGAGGTCCGCTCCCTCGAGGTGTTGGACGAGTCCCTCGCGCTCGTGCCCGCCGACGCACTCCGCGCAGGCGCCCCGGAGCCCCGGGTCGACGGTCGATTCGCGGCGTCGCGAGCGCTCCTCATCGCCCTGTCCGCCGCGAAGCTCGTCAAGGACGACTGGGAGATCGCGCAGCTCCGCGCCGCCGTGGACGCGACGGTCGGCGGGTTCCGCTCGGTCGTGCGCGAACTGCCCGCCGCCATCGAGTTCGGCGGAGAGCGCTGGTTGCAGTCGACCTTCGAGCGCCACGCCCGCACGTTCGGCAACGGTGTCGGGTACTCGACCATCATCGGCAGCGGGCCACACGCTCCCACGCTGCACTGGACGCGCTGCGACGGTCCGGTCCTCCCCGAGCACCTCATCCTCATGGACGCCGGCGTCGAAGCCCGCTCGCTGTACACCGCCGACGTCACGAGGACCTTCCCGGCGAGCGGGTCGTATTCCGCGGCCCAGCGCGAGGTCCACGACCACGTCGAGCGGGCCCACCGTGCCGCGATGTCGCAGGTCGGCCCCGGCCGCTCGTTCATCGACATGCGGAACACGGCGTACGAGCAGATCGCCACGAGCCTTCGCGACCTCGGCATCCTGCAGGTGTCGGTCGACGAGGCGATGTCGCCGAACGGCCAGCAGCACCGCCGCTACCTGCCGAGCGGCACCGGCCACCACCTCGGACTCGACGTGCACGACTGCGCCCGCATCGGGGACGAGCGGTACCTCGACGAGCCGCTGCAGCAGGGCGCCGTCCTGACGGTCGAACCAGGTCTCTACTTCCACGCGAACGACCTCACCGTGCCGCCGGAGCTGCGCGGCATCGGCGTCCGCATCGAGGACGACCTGCTCGTGACCGCCACCGGACACGAGGTCCTCTCCGCGGCACTCCCGATCAGCGCGGACGGTCTCGAGGCCTGGTTGCGGAGCTGACCGACGGTTCGCAACGCAGGACGGTCACCGCGTGTCGCGGCCCTTCCGTTCGGTGCTGCCAGCGACTCGCCCGGTGCGTCCTGCGTTGCGAACGAGCCTAGGCTTGCACGGTGAGTCAGCCCGACGCCCCCATGCGCACCGCCGTCCGCCCGAGCCCCGGCGTCCTCGCGACCCTGCGGAACCCCAGGGCCTTCAGCGTCGAGATCCTCGCTGGAATCGTCACGACGCTGGCGCTCATCCCCGAGGTCATCTCCTTCTCGATCATCGCCGGCGTCGACCCCAAGGTCAGCCTCATCGCCTCCGTGGTCCTCGCGATCTCGATGTCGATCCTCGGCGGGCGTCCGGCGATGATCACGGCCGCCGCGGGCGCCGTCGCCCTGGTCGTCGCGCCGCTCGTCAAGGAACACGGCGTGGAGTACCTGCTCCCCGCGGTGATCCTCGCGGGCCTCATCCAGATCGTGTTCGGCGTCACCGGTCTCTCCCGACTCATGCGGTTCATCCCCCGCTCGGTGATGATCGGCTTCGTCAACGCGCTCGGCATCCTCATCTTCGTCGCCCAGGTCCCCCACCTGCTCGGCGTCCCGTGGCTCGTCTACCCGCTGTTCGTCATCACGGTCCTGATCGTCCTCCTGCTCCCCAAGCTCACCACCGCGGTGCCGGCGCCGCTCGTCGCCATCGTCGTCGTCACCGCGATCACGATGATCGCGCACGCCTCCGTGCCGACCGTCGGCGACCAGGGCGACGTCTCCGGTGGCCTCCCCGGGTTGACCGCGCTGCTCGTGCCGCTGAACCTCGAGACGCTCGGCATCATCTGGCCGACCGCGCTGAGCGTCGCGTTCGTGGGACTCATGGAGACCCTCCTCACGGCGAAACTCGTCGACGACATCACCGACACGACGTCGTCGAAGGGGCGCGAATCGTGGGCCCTCGGCGTCGCCAACATCCTGGCCGGTTGGTACGGCGGTATCGCCGGCTGCGCGATGATCGGTCAGACGGTCGTCAACGTCAAACTGGGCCGCGCTCGGACGAGGATCTCCACCTTCGTCGCCGGCGTCTTCCTCCTGCTGCTCGTGACCGCGCTCAGCCCGGTGATGGCGCAGATCCCGATGGTCGCGTTGGCCGCCGTGATGATGATCGTCGCCATCAAGACCGTCGATTGGCACAGCGTGCGCCCGGCGACCCTGCGACGGATGCCGATCCCGGAGACGGTCGTGATGGTGGTGACCGTCGCGGTGGTCGTCGTCACCCACAACCTCGCGATCGGCGTCGCCGCAGGAGCGGTCCTCGCCATGGTGCTCTTCGCGCGACGCGTGGCCCACGTCATCCGCGTCCGCCGGGTCCTCGCGGACGACGCCACCTCCGTCCGGTACAGCGTCATCGGCCCCCTGTTCTTCGGCAGCAGCAACGACCTGGTCGAGCAGTTCGACTACGCGGCCGACCCTGCGGACGTCGTCGTCGACTTCACCGCCTCGCAGATCTGGGACGCCTCGAGCGTCGCCGTCCTCGACGCCGTGCAGGAGAAGTACGCCGCACACGGCAAGCAGGTCGTGTTCACCGGACTCGACGAACGCAGCTCGGCCTTCCACGGGAAGCTCACCGGCCACCTCTGAGCCGATCGCTCCGGCACCACCTCAGAGGTGCAGCACTCGCCGGAGCCCCGCGTCCAGATCCAGTGACAGGGTGACGGGCACCCTTCCGGCGGCCGGACCGAGGTCGTCCTCATCGAGGGTGAGCAGCTGCGTGGTGTTCACGACCGAATCCTTCGGCAGGCCGGAAGCCGCAGCAGGGAGGAACACGTTGCCCGGGAGCTCGGCGAGCGCCGTGTTCGACGTGACGACCGCGACGATCACGGTCCGGAGTGCGCTCCGCGTGTAGGCGTCTTGTTGGACGACGACGACCGGGCGCCGACCGGCGGGCGCACTCCCCCGCTCGCGAGGGCCGAGATCGACCCATCGGATGTCACCGCGGCGGGCCCACGGTACGCAGCCCAGGTCGGTCGCGGCCTGGCCGGCGCAGCAGCGGTGGAGAGGAGCTTCGCAAGCCGAGCTGTGGAGGACTGAAGTCGCCGATTCGCAGGCCACCAGAGGATGATGGAGTCATGGCAGAAACCGGAACGCCCAGAGTCGCGGTCTACATCGACTTCGACAACATCGTCATCTCGCGCTACAACCAGCTCTACGGGAAGGCGGCGTTCAGCCGGGATCGTGCGCGGTCCCACGTGCCCTCCGCCGCACCCGAAGGCGACGAGATCTCCGAGCGCCTGCAGGCCGCTCGCGTCGACGTCGGCGCCATCCTCGACTACACCTCGTCGTTCGGGAACATCGTCATCAGCCGTTCCTACGCCGACTGGTCCGAGCCGGTCAACTCCGCGTACCAGAAGGACCTCGTGGACCGCGCGGTCGACCTGACGCAGATGTTCCCCACGACGAAGGCGATGAAGAACGGTGCCGACATCCGCCTCGCCGTCGACGTCGTCGAGGACCTCTTCCGCCTCCCCGACCTCACGCACATCGTGATCGTCGCCGGCGACTCGGACTACATCTCCCTCGCGCAGCGCTGCCGACGCCTCGGACGCCACGTGATCGGGATCGGTGTCGCCGGTGCGACGAGTCGTGCGCTCATGGCGGCGTGCGACGAGTTCTCCGACTACGACGACATCCCCGGGATCGTCCGCCCGGTCGTCACGCGCACGCCCCGCACCCCTGCCGCCGTCGAGAGCACGGCGGAGGTGTCCTCTGAGACACCGAAGTCCGCACCCAAGTCCGGAGGGCGTCGTCGCGCCTCGTCCGGGTCCGCGCCGACGGCCGAAGCACCGGTCGCCCAGACACCTCCGCGGATCGGCGGCCTCTTCACCGAGCCGGTCTTCAGCCACCGCGACGCCGACGACCTGGACGACTCCGACGACGAGACCGCGGACCCCTCCGGTCCCGACGCACAGCGCGCGGCGACGAAGCTCCTGGTGCGCGCACTCCGCCTCGTGCACGCCAAGAACGACGACGAGGACTGGCTGCTGAACGCCGAGGTGAAGAACCAGATGATCCGCATGGATCCGGCGTTCAAGGAGAAGCCGCTCGGCTACCGCTCGTTCAGCGACTTCATCAACTCGCGCTCGGACCTCGTCGAGGTGAACCCGGACGCGAGCCCCGATGGACGACGGCTGCGGCTGCGCGAACTGGGTTGAGCCCGACCCCGCGGCAGGAGATCAGCCTCGCAGCAGGACCGTCCGCCTTCGGGCGTCCTGCTCCCGCGCGGTTCTCCTGCTGCGGCGGTGCTCAGGCGCCCCGGAAGAACGCCTGGACCGCCGCACTCAGAGCGGTCGGATCGTCGATGTGGCACAACTCGCGGGCGGAGTGCATCGACAGCAGCGGCGTCCCGACGTCGACCGTCCGGATGCCGAGTCGCGTCGCGGTGAGCGGGCCGATGGTCGAGCCGCACGGCACCGTGTTGTTCGACACGAAGTCCTGCGACGGCACACCTGCGGCGGCGCAGCTCCGGGCCCACAGCGCGGCCCCGAGGGCGTCGGTCGCGTAGCGCTGGTTCGCATTGATCTTGAGGAGCGGACCGCCACCGGCGATCGGCCGGTTGGCCGGGTCGTGGCGTTCCGGGTAGTTCGGGTGGACCGCGTGGCCGGCGTCCGCTGACAGGCACCAGGAGGCCGCATAGGCCTGGAGCCGTTCGGACACCGTCGCCCCCAGCGACGCACCGATGCGGGTGAGGACGTCGTCGAGGAACGGACCGCTGGCACCGGAGGTCGAGGCCGAACCGAGCTCCTCGTGGTCGAAGGCGGCGAAGACCGTGATGTGTCCGGCGTGGTCGGTCGCTCCCCCGTCACTCGCGGCCAGCAACGCCGCGAGTCCGGCGTGGACCGAGGTCAGGTTGTCCATGCGTCCGGCGGCGAACAGCTGACCGTCGAGACCGAATCGCCGCGGCTCCTGGGTGTCGGCCACGAGCACGTCGTACCCGGCGATCGCGGTGGGATCGATGCCTGCGATCACCGCCAGGTGCGCGAGCACGTCGGCGTGGGCGAGGTCACCGACCCCGTACACCGGCTGCAGGTGACGCTGGCGATCGAGGACGAGGCCGTCGTTGGCGCTTCGGTCGAGGTGCACGGCGAGCTGCGGGATGCGCAGGAACGGGCCGGTCCGGACGAGGTGCACGGTCCCGTCGAGCGTCACCAGGCGTCCGGCGAGTTCGAGCTCGCGGTCGAGCCAGGAGTTGAGGAGCGGTCCGCCGTAGACCTCCACCCCGGCCTGCAGCCACCCGTGGGCGCCGGTCGTCGGCTTCGGCTTGAGCTTGAAGCTCGGCGAGTCCGTGTGCGAGCCGAGGATGCGGAACGGCGTCGTGGCGTGCGCCTGCTCGGGCTGCACCCAGGCGATCACCGCACCCTCGCGTTCGACGAAGAACCGGCCGGCGCCACCGTCCCAGGGCTCGGTCTCGAGCCGCCGGGTGAAGCCGGCCGCCGTGAGGCGCCGAGCGCTCTCCGCGACCGCGTGATACGAGGTGGGCGAGGCGACGATGAAGTCGGCGAGGTCGGTGATGTGGGCGACGGAGTCCATCCCACCATCCTCCCACCACCCACGCACCCGGCACGTGGATGCACCAGGCCCTACCCTGGACGGGTGACGAAGACCCGCAGCGACCTCATCGGTCCCGCAAGCGGCCTGTCCGAGGATCGTCGCGGACGGATCGCACGCATCGTCGACGGTTGGTTCTTCGCCTTCGGCACGGCTGCGGCCGTCTTCCTGGCCTACGTGCTGCTCACCGAGGCGTTCGCCCGCGGTTGGGCCCAAGCCTGGTTCATCCTCGTCATCTACCTCGTCATCGCCTACCTGATCCTCCCCCGCCTGCACACCGTGCTGTCGCGCGTCTACCTGCCCGACTACTTCATCGGACGCACTCGCACGCGCGAGGGCATCCTCGGTGATTCGGTGAACCTCGGCCTCCGGGGTCGGGAGGAGCAGATCCACATGGCGATGCTCTCGGCGGGCTGGACGCTCGCCGACGACCTCGGGCTGCGCGCGAACCTGCGGATCGTGACCTCGACGCTGACCAGGCGCAGCTACTCGGAGGCGCCCGTCTCGTCGCTCTACCTGTTCGGTCGCCGCCAGGCGTTCTGCTACCAGCAGGAGGTCGACGGCAGTCCGGGGAAGCGGCACCACGTCCGGTTCTGGCCGACACCAGCGGGCTGGCTGCTCCCGGGCGGATACCAGGCGGATTGGTTGGCCGCCGGGACGTACGACCGATCGGTCGGGATCAGCATCTTCACGCTGCAGGTGACCCACCGGATCGCCGACGACGTCGACGACGAGCGCGATCACATCGTCGCGTCGATCGCGGCGGCGGAGGTCGGAGCGACGACGTCCGTGATCGAGAAGTTCTCCACCGGCTACCACTCACGGAACGGCGGAGGCGACGCGATCGTCACCGACGGCGACCTGCCGATCATCGATCTCAGCGCGGTGGTCGTCCCGCCGGCGGCGACCCTGCCGGCCGCCGACGCTCCCCCGACGCGCTCCCTCATCCGGGCCGGCGACCCGCGGCCCCTCGACACCACCGTCGGCGTGGTCCTGATGGTCGTCGCGGCACTGTCGACCGTGCTCTCCGGCGTCCTCCTCGTCTCCGATTGGAAGCAGGTCATCTCGGAGGCCCGTGCGACGGCCGCGACGGCTGACGACGTCGTCCTCATCCCGTGGGTGGTCGGGGCCGTGCTGGCCCTGTCGGCGGTGGTGACGCTCTGCTACCTCGTCCTCGCCTGGCGGGTCCATCGGGGAGGCAACCTCGCGCGCCTGCTCGCCATGACCTTCAGCTCGACGTCCATCGCCACCCTCGCCGCGAGCTATGTCGCCGGCGCCGGCGGATTGACGCTGCAGACCAACCTGATCGGCTTCGCGGTCGACTGTTCCATCATCCTCGCCCTCTCCGGAACCGAGGCCCGTGACTGGGCCCGTGGGCGACAACGACGCACCCGGAGGACGAAAGCATGACCGACGCACCCGACCAGACGGACGAGGGGCCACGCCCCGCCACCTCGCTCAAGCGCGCGCTGCTCCTCGGCGCAGCCATCATCACGATCGTCGCCGGGCTGACGGTGCACTGGTCGGTGGCAGCGGCCTGGGCGAACCCCGTGACTAACGCGCTCTACACGGTCCTCGTCGCGCTCCTGCTGGCCTTCGCCGCCCCACGGCGTCCGCTGTGGCAGATCGCCCTCGGCGCGTTCGGCTTCTCGGCGGCGATCGAGTGCTTCCAGGCCACGGGCGTGCCGGCCGCACTCGCGGACCAGTGGCCGCCCTCGGCGCTCGTGCTGGGCACGACGTTCATCCCGACGGACTTCATCTCCTACGCCCTGGGCGCGGCGGCGTTCCTGTTCCTGTCGCTCGCCATGTCGCTGGTGATCCGCTGGGTTCGCAACGACATCCTCGAACGACGCGCACGCGCGGACCGGGAGACACGGCGCCGATCGGACTCAGGACCCGCCTGACCAGCGCCCTAGCCGCGAGTCGTCTCCCCGTACTGGACGTGTTCGAGGTCGAAGACGGCCTCGGCCAACGCCGACCTCGCCGCTTCGAACTCGACGTCGTCGGGGTGGCCCACCACCCGGGCATGCTCGAGGTGCCAGGTGGCACTGCGCAGGAGTTCGACGGTGGTCGGAGCGGGGGAGGGCGCTCGCGTCGAGGCCGCGGGTGGGACTTCGGCGTTCGCCGCTCCGCCGGGGACGAACTCGATCGTGTTCGATTCCGCCGGAGTGTCGTCCTGAGCGTATGCCTTCTTCTTCATATGTCCTTCATCGAGGTCGTGGACTGCTGTGGCTTGTCGGGCGATGGGCTCCGACGGCGGCGCGGATGCCAGAGTTGGAGCCGATTTGATATATGCCGATATAGGCATGTTCTGCTTGGAACGCTGTTCGGGTCGCGCCATGGCGACGAGCGTGGGGACACGCCCACGGTCGTCCGGAACGTCCGAGGCACCGAGGACCTGGAACCGTTCCAGCCCCCAACGGGACCAGGCGGATGCCGTCCACGCACAGATGGCCGCGTCGATGAGGTCCTCCCGATGCTTGTGCGCCGATTCCTTCAGCGGCGAGGGTTCCGCGGCGAGGAGCGCCGTCACCGGGTGGGTGTCGAGGTCGAGTGGCGGCGTCGCCGAGGTCAGCGCCTGCAGGCGCGAGACGAGGTCGTCACAGACCTCCGCGCGCCGTCGCCGTCGCTCGGCGGCGGGGAGACCGGGGTCGAGGCGTTTGTACCGGGGCCGCGCATCGGGGTAACCGAACTCCTCGGCACCCACCAACGTGGTGTGGGGATAGGCCTCGAAGAACACGACGGCATCCGCCGCCGGCGTGCTCAGTCCGTCGAAGTACTGGAACCCCGCCGCCTCCAGCGCCGTGAAGAGCGCGACACCACCGAGCGCGGGCAGGCCGAGGTTCGACGGGTAGGCCGAGACCTGCCAGCGCCCGTACCGCTGCCCGACCTCACGTTCACAGAGACGCATGCCGGTCTCGTTCTGGACGAGCAGAGGGGCGTCGACCGCGATCACGGAGCCCGGTGAGGCGGTGGCGACGATCCAGGCGACGACGGCGTCGATCCCCACGGCCCACCCGGCCTCGATGACCGTCCCGGTCTCGTCGATGCACACCAGTCCCGACTCGTTCGCCGCGCGGGAGCCGGTCCCCTCGCCCCAGGCGAGGTCGACTCCGAGGAAGCGGGTCACGAGCGGTTCCTTCCGGTGCAGGCGGCGAGGCACCGCCTCCCGAGCCTACTGGGCAGACGTCGACGACTCCTCGGATCCGGCGGCGGGCCGGAGGTGAGGAGCCGTCGAGCGTCCCGAGCGCTCGATCAGCCGACCGGGCCCTCGATCAGCGTCACGTCAGCGGTCTGGGAGGTCCCACTCGCCGTGGTCCAGGTGACGGAGACCGTCTGGCCGGGCTCGAGCGTGGCCATGGTCGCCGTCAGGGTCTGAGCGGAGTCGATGGCGGCACCGTTGATGCCGGTGATGACGTCGCCGGCTGCGAGGCCGATCGACGCCGCGGGCGTGTTCTCGATCACCGAACCGACCACGGCACCCGGCACGGTCTGGGCTGCGCCGGACGCGGCCAGACCGATCCCGATGAAGGCCGGGTAGCCGATCGAGACGGTGTCGGTCTCGACGCCGGTACGGATCTGGTCGACGATGGACAACGCGTCGTCGATCGGGATGGCGAATCCGTCGATGTCGGTCCCGCCGGAGGAGGCAGCGGTGTCGACGCCGACGACCTCGCCCTCCGAGTCGTAGAGCGGCCCGCCGGAGTCGCCGGACTGGATGTCCGCGTCCGTCTGGATCAATCCGGTCAGCTGCTTGCCCGCCCCGGTCGTCTCATCCTGGACCGTGATGTCCTGCTCGAGGGCGGTCACGGACCCGTCCGCAGCGCTGGGGGTCCCACCCGTGCCGCCGGCGTTTCCGACCCCGGTGACGGCGTCACCGACGGCTGCGCCGCCGTCGTCGTCGATCGTGACGGTGTCCAGCCCTGAGGCGCCGTCGAGCTGCAGGAGCGCGACGTCGTTCGTGGCATCCGTCCCGACGACGCGTGCGTCGTACTGCTCCCCGGTCGCCACGACGGTGACGACGATGCTCGTCGCTCCCGCGACGACGTGGTTGTTGGTCAGGATCTGGCCGTCCGCGGTGAGGATCATCCCGGTTCCCGCGGCGGCGGCCCCCTGATAGGCCAGCTCGGTGTCGATGTCGACGACACCCACGGACTCCGCGGCGGTGGCGCTCCGGGTGTTCGCCGTCGCGGCATCCGGCGTCGCCTGCTGTGGCCCAGGCTGCCCACCGGGAGCTCGGAAGCTCTGACCGCCCTCGTCCGGCACCGTCTCCGTCACCTGCGAGGAGGCGGCGACACTCTGGAACGCGCCGGCCGCCAGCGAAGCGAGACCGAGGCCACCGGTCACGAGGGACACGACCGTGGCGGCCGTCGCGGCGGCGATGATCCACCCGATGGGCTGCTTCTTCGCCGGGGTGCCGGTGGTCGACGGCGGCTGGGGGATCGTCTGCTGTCCGTACGGTCGGGGCTGCCAGGTGCCGGAGGGGGCGTACTGGCCCTGGCCGGCGGCGTACGGACCGTACTGACCCTGTGGGCCCTGGTGATGACCGGGCCACGCGTGACCGCTCGTCGCGTGGGGAGCCGTCGCGTAACCGAAGGGCGTCGTGGGCTCGCGTCGCGGACCACCCGCGGCCGTGTTGCCGGGGTAGCCGGCCGGGGGAGTGACGTCCACACCCGGCTGGGGCTGGTACGAGCCGGTGGGCGGCTGGTACGGATCGGGAGCGGGGGACGACTGCGGCGTCTCCGCCGGTCGGGCGCCGTCCGTTGGACGCGGTTCAGGGCGTTCGGGGTCTGGGGTGGTGTTCACGGGGATTCCTCTCGGCGGGGGTGCTGAGATCATCTGACTCCCGCAATCCGAGTGAATCGTCTGGTTCGACCATGAACGACCTTTGAGCTTCCCGACCGTTTCCCGGATGACGATCGTGTACAGGCTCCATGCCCGACACCACCTCAGGGTCGCGTGAGCAACGCCTCCAGCGCGGGTCGGGCCTCAGCCTCGGAGATGTGTCCGGCGACGACGAGTTCCGCGAGCCCGTGGACCGCGGCCCAGACCGCCGTGGTCAGGGCGGCGATGACCTGCGGCTCGGCACCGGGGGCCAGCGACGCCGTCGTCTCGGCGAGCAGCGCCTCGACGCCACCGATGAGTGGCGCCATAGCCTCGCTGGGTGAGCCGGGGACACAGACTTCGGGGTCGTAGATCAGGCGGAACCGCTCCGGATGCTGCGCCGCGTAGTGCACATACGTCGAACCGATCCGGACGGCCGTCTCCTGTGGGTCTCGACCCGTCGTCGCCTCCCGCTCCTCGCGCATGGCGTCCAAGAGCTCGGCCATGCCGCGTTCGCTCAACCGTTTCAGGAGCGCGGTCCGGTCGCCGAAGTGGTGGTACGGCGCGTTGTGACTGACTCCGGCGCGACGTGCGACCTCTCGCAGGCTCAGCGTGGCATGGCCGTGCGTCCGCATGAGTTCGAGCGCAGCGTCCTCGAGCGCCGGCCCGAGGTTGCCGTGGTGGTACGCCGTCGTCGATCTTGACACAAGCAACATCGTACCCGTACCGTCGGTTCCGACCAGAAGTGGACAGTGTCCAGATTCTTGGCACTGTCCAGACCTACAACTGATGGAGAACTGATGCCCACCCTCGTCATCGACGGACACCCGAACCCCGGGTCTCTGTGCGCCGCCCTCGCCGCGAACTACGCGGAGGCGCACGGCGACGCGACCGTCCTCGCCGTGCGCGACCTCGCGTTCGACCCGAACCTCCGCCTCGGGTACACCCGGCGTCAAGACCTGGAGCCCGACCTCGAACGAGCGTGGGAGCAGATCCTCGCCGCGGACCACCTCGTGATCGTGGCGCCGGTCTGGTGGGGATCGGTGCCGGCGCTGCTCAAGGGGTTCTTCGATCGCCTGCTGCTTCCCCGTCGCGCCTACCGGACCAAGGACAACGGTCTCCCCGAGGGACTGCTCGCCGGCCGCTCGGGGCGGGTGATGGTCACGACCGACTCGCCGTGGTGGTACCTCCCGCTCGTCGGCGACACGACGGTGAAGCAACTCCGCACCACCACCCTCAGGTTCTGCGGGGTCAAGCCCGTCGCCGTGAACCGGTTCGGTCGGGTGAAGGATTCGACCGTGGAGCAGCGTCGGCGGTGGCTCGCGAAGGCGGCACAGAACGGTCGTGCCGACGCGGCGCGACGGAGTTCTCGTTCCTCCGCTGCGGCCGCAGAACTGGTCAGTGGCCGTCGACCAACCGGATGAAGGCACTGAGCTCGGCGACGCCCTCCGGCGTGACCGGCAGGTACTCGGTGAGTGCGGGGGAGTGCACGAGGTACGCCGCCCACTGGGCGCGGGAGATACCGACGTTCAGTCGGTTCTTCATCAACAGGAACGACATGCCCCTCGGGACGTCGGCGGGTGAGGACGCGGCCAGCGAGACGATCGCGATGACGGCCTCCTGACCCTGGAACTTGTCGACGGTCCCGACGCGCACCGCCTCGAACCCGGCCGCGTCGAGCGTCGCTCGGACGACGGCGACGTGGGCGTTGTAGGGACAGACGACGATGATGTCGGCCTCGCTCACCGGGTCGTCGATGCGGCCGGCATCCGGATCGGTCCAGCGGAGCCCGATGGTCGACCGGACGAGCTCCGCGACGCGGTCGGCCTCCTCCTGCGAACTCGTCGCGTTTCCGACGTGATGGACCGGGACGACGTGCAGCCCCGGCGCACGACCCTCCAGACGACGCTTCGTCGTGGCCGCCGCTGAGCGCAGCTCGCCACCGTATGACAAGCGCGAGACCGGCTCGGTGACCGCGGCGTCCATCCGCCAGGTCTCGTGGAGGAAGTAGCCGAGTTCCGGAGGAAGGACGTCGCGACCGTCGGCCACGAATCCGAGGGCCGAGGTGTCGATCGGTTCGGGATGCGTCCCCTGGCTCACCTGCGGCAGCTGCTGCGGGTCGCCCAGGAGCAGGAGGTTCCGCGCGGCTACGCTCGCCGCGATCGTGTAGGCGAGCGAGAACTGACCGGCCTCGTCGACGACGAGCAGGTCGAGCGACCTCCGGTCGAACCGGTTGGGATTACTGAAGTCCCAGGCCGTCCCGCCGATGACGAAGCCGCCGGTCTGCTCGGCCATGAACGCGCCATGACCATTGGCCGGGAGGACGGTGTAGCCGCGCTCAGCATCCGGGTCGGCACCGGATCGCAGGGTCTTCGCCACGAGCGCGGGGGAGAGCCCCGCCTTCACCACACGCTCGAGGAGGTTCTCGACGACGTCGTGCGACTGCGCCACGACCCCGATCCGCCAGCCGTGCTGCTGCACGAGGGCCGTGATGACGTGCGAGGCGACGTAGGTCTTGCCGGTTCCAGGCGGCCCCTGGACGGCGAGCGCCGAGTCGTCGAGGTCGAGCAACGCGGCGGTCACGTCCTCGATCGTGCGCCCGTCTCCGCGGTGGGGGAGCGGCTCACCCGAGCTCGTGCGGGGCGGTCGTCGCCGCAGGATGTCGACGACGCCGTCGTCCGGCCACCCTGGAGCGGCGTCGAGGACCGCTCGCCCCCACTCGGCGATCGCATCGACCTGTGTTCCGGGTCGCGGGGGAGGAGACGGCGTGAGCGCGACCGGCAGCTCCGTGTAGGGCTCACGATCCGTCTTGAGCGTCTCCTGGATGAGCAGGGAGTCGTCGTCGACCTCGAGGACCGTGATCTGTCCGGCCGGTCGGGAGCCGGGCTCGGCGCGGGGGAGCGTGTACGGTCCCGGGTGGTCGTAGACCGCGAACGGGTCGGCGCCGACCTTCACACTGCTGCCGGGGGCCCATCGGCCGCGGAGTCGCATGTGACGGCGGTCGCTGCGCTGCCGTCCCTCGCGGAACCAGTCGCGCTCGACGACTCCCGAGGTGACGGTGAAGACGTTCCGGGTGTCCTCCCATTCGTCGCGCGCGGCGATGAGTCGGGAGAAGTGCTCCTGCCAGAACGACTTGTGCTCACGCCGGTGGTAGTCGATGGCGGCCGCCGCGAGCGCATACGCGGTGGCGTCGTCGGAGCGTTCGGGGTCGAGGGGGTCTCCGGCCAACGCCGTCAGCGCGTCGTGGAGCGGCGTCGGTTCGTCCACCAGGGGCTCGGGTGCGTCGGTGACGAAGGTGCCCGGCAGCACGCCCCGTTCCGCACCGAGGTCGAGCAACCAGTTCCGCAGCCGACGGGTCGACTCGCAGTCGTACGCGTTGTACTCGGCGATCTCCGAGAGCTTCCGTTCGCCTTCGGCGACGAGCTCTGGGTCGTCGCTCCGACTCAGCTCGCGCGCCTCCGCGTAGGCCGTGATGGATGCCGCGGCGTCGGTGACGTCGCTGTCGCGGTGCTCCTCACCCATGTAGAGCGGCTCGAGCTTCTTGATCGAGTACGACCGCGATCCGACACGCACCGTCTTGCGGACGAACGGGTAGAGGTCGAACAGCACGGCCTCGCGGAGGAGGTCGTCGATCGTGTCCTCCCCGACCCCGTGCCGGGCGGCCAGCGAGAGCAGGTGCGTCCGCTCGTAGGCGGCGTAGTGATACACGTGCATGCCCGGGAACTCGGCACGGCGGGCGGTGAGGTAGGCGAGGAAGTCGATCAGCGCCGTCCGCTCCTCATGGAAGTCGTGCGCCCACCAGGATCGGAACCGGCCGTCGGTGTCGACCAGGCCGAACAGGTAGTCGATGCCCCACCTCGTGCGGACGCCCCGGCGGGCGTCACCCGGCTCGCCCTCGGTGTACAACGGGTCGCCCTCGAAGTCGAAGAAGACGTCGCCGGGATCGGGTTGCGGCAGGAGCCCGAGTGCCGTGGCGTCGTGCACACGGAACGCCGGCACGCCGGCGGCTGGTGACGGCTCGAGCTGCAGATGCGCCTGCTCGCGCAGCGCTGCGAGCGTGCTCTCGGCGATGCCGTCGACCGTCCCGCCGGCGCCACCCGACAGCCCGTGCGGCCCTGGTCGCTCGGTCGATCCGGTGAGCGTGAGCGACGCCAGATTGTCGATCGTGGCGATGCCGGCCGCCAGCAGGCGGTCGCGCTGCGTCAACCGGAGCCCGGCCACCAGCAGGACGTCACGTGAGGCCGTGATCTCGGCGTCGCACCACGCGCATCGTCCGCAGACGCTGTAGCGCTGGTCGCCCCAGGCCACCGGGGCGTCGGCTTCGAGCCGTTCGGCGACGATCCGCAGCAGGCGCGCACGACGGCGACGGTACACCGGCAGGATGTCGGCCACCGCGTGGGTGCTGACGGTGCCGTCTCCCAGGATGAGGTCGACGTCGTCGTCGACCGGGATCCCGGCCGTCTCCAGCTGCTCCACGTAGGCGGCGAGCTGGAGGAGGGCGGTGACCTTCGGCGAGCGCGCGAGTTTGGTGTCCTGCACGCGATACCGGCCGTCGGGCCGGCGCACGATGAAGTCGGCGAAGCCGATGAACGATCCGTCGAAGAACGCGGCCTGGAAGACGACCGGGGCTCCGTCGCGGAACGCCGTGATCGTCGAATCGACGGCTGCGGCGAGCGCCACCGTGTCTCGGACGTCGGGGCGGTCGAGCTCGACGACGCCGGTGCCGAACTCGGCGCGGTACGACTCGAGGACCCGCAGCTCGTGCTGGTCGCCGAGCTTGGAGGTCCGCATGAGCATCTCGTCCTCCGGCTCGACGATCGGTTCGATCCGACCGAGCTTCGCGTCGACCGTGCGCAGGAACGCGAACTCGCAGTGGGAGGCGTTGGAGAGGTCGCTGGCGCTCGTGATGGCGGAACCGTCGAGGAGGAACATCGGTGCGGTGGGTGCCTTTCGAGACGACTGCCGGGGGCTGGTCCGCCTCCGATCGCTGTCAGTCTGGCACGCACCACCGACCGCAGCGCCGCCGCGGGACGCAGGGTGACGCCAGCCGAGCGGGAGCCGTCTGTGGAGCGGCGTCGGGCGCGCTCGATCCCGCGTCCCCTAGCCTGGAGACGGACCACGACGCCATGGGACGGGAGTGCATCATGACCACCACGATCCAGGTCGTCGCGGGTGTCGCCACGCAGGACGACACCGTGCTCGCGTGCCGGCGGGCACCCGGGCGGGCGTCCGGTGGCCTGTGGGAGTTCCCCGGCGGCAAAGTCGAGGCCGACGAGCGGCCGCAGGACGCGCTAGCACGCGAGCTGCGCGAGGAGCTCGACGCCGACGTCGCTGTGGGGGCGCTGCTGGACCGCTCCACCGTCACCGTGGGCGAGCTCGTGATCGACCTCGCCTGCTACGAGGTCACCTTCCGCGGGGCACCCCCGGTCCACAGCACGGACCACGACGAACTGCGCTGGGTCACCCGCGAACGGCTCCTCGGGCTGGACTGGGCGACACCCGACCTCCCGATGGTCAGGCGACTCACCGCGAGCTGACCCCGGAGCCCCAGGGCGTCACTCGACCGCGTGGAGCGGGATGCGGGCGAGCGTGCGTCCGCTCAGCACGAGGTCGTCGTTGGTCGAGGTGACCGCCAGCTCGGTGACCGTCCACTCGAACAGGGTGACGTCGCGCCAACGCTCGAGGAACGCGGCGAGCGCCGCGGTCTCGGCGGCGTCGAGCTCATCGCGGAAGTGGTGCAGGCCCACCCCGACGAGCGGTGCGGGACGCCCGCCGACGGCCCGCTGGATGGGGGCGAAGGCGTCCGCGGTGGCGGGGAGGTAACAGCGCCCCCGGTTGAACCCGCCGATGACGGGGCCCGCCAGCCTGACCCGGAAGGGTGTGAACTCGCCGACGCTCGTCCGCAGCGCGTCGAGGAACCCGGAGTCCGCGTCGATGGAGGAGAGCGTCGCGTGCAACCGGTGTGCGCGTCGGAGCTCGATGCCTCGGGCGAGCTTGGGTGCGAAGGGTGCCGAGGCGAGGTCGGCCTCGTAGCTCAGGAAGATCGGATCGACGAACAGCCGTTCGACCGGGACGGGGACGACGACCGCCAGGCGCGCCTCGGCGTACCGCCCGCCACGGTAGACGCCGTCAGGACTCGCGGCGAGCGCGAGCGGGTGGTCGGCGTCGATCAGGGGGAGCTGGGCGTACCGGTAGCGCTCGTCGAAGGTCAGGGCCTCGCCCGGTCGGAAGGAGGAGCGGACGACGTCCCAGCTGCGGAGGGCGTCGTGCGAGTCCGATGACGTGTCCACACCGCTCGAGGCCGTTTCGGGGACATCGACCTCGAACGCCCGGTCGGCCGATCCGCCGGTCACCGTCCGGACCAGACCCGTCGCGACACCGGTCGGCAGCGCACCGATCGTGTTTCCGGACGCACCGGCGGAAGAGGGCATGTCGTGAGGTTAGTGGAGCCGTCAGCGCAGCACGTCGGTGACACCCCGAATTCGGGTGATCGACCCAATTCGCCGCACAGCCGAGCCGAACGCCGACACCGTCAGCCGATCAGCGCGCCTTGCCGACCTTCCAGTAGCCGCAGAACATGACACGGTCCCTGGGCATGCCACCACGGACCCAGAGCCGACGCACGTTCGCCGCCAGGGACTGCTCTCCGACGACCCACCCGTAGCACGGGGCGGGCGGCACCCCGAGGGCCGTCGCGGCGGCCAGCGCCGCTCGTCCGGGGACGTCGTGCGGATCCTCTCGGACCACCCACCGCAGCTCGACCCCGTCCGGGACACGCATGTCCTGCGCGTCCTCCGCGGAGGGGATCTCGACGATCGCCGTCCCGACGGTCGACGCCGGAAGCGAGGTCAGGATGCCGGCGACGGCGGGGAGCCCGGTCTCGTCGGCGACCAACAGCACTCGATCCACGTCGGCCGGGAGGTTGAACATGCGCCCCTCGTCCAGCAGCCCCACCACATCGCCCACCTCGCACGACTGGGCCCAGCTCGCCGCGGGCCCCGCAGTCCCCTCGGCGGCCGACCCGTGGATGACGAAGTCGATGTCCAACTCCGGCCCGTCGGGGCCGTCGCGACGGAAATCCCGCACCGTGTAGTTCCTGAGCACCGGTCGCACGGACTTGGAGATCGCGAGGTACTTGGCGTAGGCCAGCATGTCGAGCTTGGTCGGCAGCCGCTCGAGACCGCCCTCGGAGACCGGTATGAAGAACCGGAACCACTGGTCGTACCCGAGGAAGGTGAAGTCGGCGATGTCACCGCCACCGAGGGTGACCCTGGCGATGTTCGGTGAGACGCGCGAGCGGCGGACGACCCGCAGCGTGAGGAGGGTCGCCGCCTCGGGTTTGATGCGCGCCGTCTCGGCATTCGTGCGAGCCACTCGAGCCCCTTCCTCAGGCGGCTCCGACAGCCGCGACTGAGGCTACCCTAACTCAGGTCACCCTTACTTGGAGGAGTCGGGTTCGGCAGCGGCGACCTTCCGGGAACGGGCGTCGAGTGACGCGAACACGAGCGCCACGACCACGAAGCCGATCGTGACGAGGGTGCTGTTGCGATACGCGTCGTGATAGACGTCGAGCGACGCACCGGAGGCGCCGCCGTCGTTCTCGGAGTACACCGTCGCGTAGAACGTCGCCGTCGCGGCGGCGAGTCCCACCGCGGTCCCGATGCGCTGGCCGAGCTGGCCGATCGATCCGGCGACACCACCGGAGGCCACGGGGATGTCCGCGAGCATCAGTGTCTGGTTGGGGGAGATGACCGCGCCACCGCCGATGCCGGCGAGGAGCATCGCGGCACCCATCGCGTACGGCGTGATCTCCGGGGGCGTGATGAAGGCGAGGAATGAGTTGAGACTGAACCCCACCACGACCAGCACGAGCCCACCGACGACCAGGGGGCGTCCGAGTCGGTCGACGACCCGACCGCTCAACCACGAGCTGACGGCCGAGGCGAGGGCGAAGGGGATCGTGATCATGCCCGCGAAGACCGGCTCGAGCCCGAGCCCCTGCTGCACGAACAGCGTGAGCGTGAGGAAGGTGGCCGGCATCGCCGCGAAGTACGTCGTGGAGATCAGGACGCCGTTGCGGTAGCTGCCGAGCTTGAACAGGGAGAAGTCGACGACGGGTGTCTTCCCGGCGCGTTGATAGCGACCCTCCCACCACGCGAAGAGGCCGGCGAAGACGGCGAACGCGACCAGCAGCCACCAGCGCGCCGGGTCGTCGCCCGGGGAACCGGTCGTCAGGACGAAGGGCAGCATGAGCGAGAGCACGGCGAGACCGAGGAACACGATGCCCACCGGATCGAGCGATCCGGCGCCCGCCTCGTGCGGCTGCTGCTTGGGCAGCAGTCGCGCGGCGATCGGCAACAGGATGATCGCGAGCGGGACGTTCATCCAAAAGAGCAGGCGCCAGCCGTCCTCCGGGCCGCCGATGGCGATGAGCAGGCCGCCGAGCGTCGGTCCGAACGCCGTCGAGAGGCCGATGATGGCTCCGAAGAGACCGAAGGCGCGGCCACGCTCCTTGCCGACGAACAGCTGCTGGATGAGCCCGATGACCTGCGGCATCAGCAGGCCCGCAGCGATGCCCTGGAGGATCCGTCCGCCGATGAGGATCCCGACGTTCGGTGCGACGGCGCAGGCGAGACTGGCCGCTCCGAACACACTCAGGCCGATCATGAACATGCGACGCCGGGAGTGCAGGTCGCCGTAGCGCCCGGCGGGCACGAGGATCAGACCGAACGCCAGGGCGTACCCGGCGACGATCAGCTGCAGGGCGGTCGGGCCGGCGTCGAGCGCCTGCTCGATCGACGGCAGTCCGACGTTGACCTTCGAGAGGTCGAGGATCGTGAGGGCGGCGACCGACACGCAGATGGCGAACGCGCGCCATTTCGTCCGGTCGTCGGGGGCGGTTCGCTCGTCAGTCATCCTGGCCAGCCTAGGCCCGCGTCAACCCGGTCCGCCCCGGCTTGACGGGCGCGGATCCACCGTCCTGTGCAGCATCTTCGGGCTCAGAACCGGCGCAGACGATGACGGGGCAGCCGTCACGGGCTACGCTCGGAAGATGCATATGGATGCCCCTCGCGGGCTGCAGGACCCCGACGAACTGGCCGAACGACACCGCATGCTGGCCGAGTCGCCGGCACTCGCGCCGCTGCGCGACTGGTCGGACGCGATGATGACCCGCCGAGGACGGCGGCAGGCGGACCTCGTCCTCCCGCTCGTCGACCCGGCCGATGCGGCCGTCAACGCGAAGACACTGATCCTCCTCGACGCCCCGGGGACCCTCGCCCCCGACAGCCTCGACGCTCCGGGATCCGGGTTCGCCTCGGTCGACAACGACGACCCGATCGCCGAGAGCCTCTGGAATCTGCGCAACGACATCGGCTTCGACGACGTCATGGTGTGGAACATCGTCCCGTGGTACCTGAGCGCCGGGCGGAAGAAGCCGAACGCGCCCGAGGTCGCCCAGGGCGCGATGGAACTGCGCGCCCTCCTGCCGCTCCTCAAGAACCTGCGCGTCGTCGTCCTCTGCGGACCCCACGCTCAGGACGGTTGGTGGAAGCACGTCGAGCCACTGCTCGGCAACACGTACAGCGCCTTCAACGCTCCGCACCCCTCGCCATTGTCGCTGAAGCAGCCGGGTCGTCGCGAGGAGATCGAGAAGGTCTTCGCCCGCGCCAAACAGGTCGCCGGCTGATCACACGCCCCTTTCGCAACCCCCTCGCCCGTCGGGCGAGGGGGTTGCGTGCATCTGAGGCCTCGTTAGGGTCGATGGACGAGGAGAGGAGCATCACATGGACATCGGCACCATCGCCATCCTCGCCGCGCTCGTCCTCCTGGCGGTCGCGGCCGTCTGGTACGTGTCACGGCGAGACCACGCCGCGCGTTCGGCCGACGAACACCATTCGCACGACAACGACGCGGAGGTCGAGCGCGAACGCGCGAGGGGCCTCGCGGAGGGCACCGGCGGCGTGCCCCGTCGTGGCGGTGGCCCGATGGGGTTCTGACCCCGCGAACGCACAGGAACGGTCGCCCCCCCCGCGAGGGATGGCGACCGTTCCGCACGTTCGGCGGTGAACTCTAGACGAGCGGCGGGAGGCCTGCTGCGACGCGAGCGCCCAGCGTGCCGTCGACGGCGGTCCAGTAGGCGATGACACGCTCGCGGAGATCCGCTCGCGTCACCTTCGAGACGTGCCCGATGATGTTGCCGACGAGACGGTCGCGGGCGGCGTCGTCGAGCACCTCGCGCACGAGGGTCCCGGCCTGACCGAAGTCGTCGTCCTCGGCGTGCAGCGTCGCGGCTGCCCGCACGAGCTCGCCGTCGGACTGCCAGCCGTTGGACTCAGCGGCACGCGCAGGGTCGGCGTGGGCGCCACCGACGGAGTTCGGTGCGTAGACCGGCGCGTCCGCGTCGTTGAAGGTGTAGCGCATGGCGCCTTCCTTCGAGTACGTGTGCACCGGCGCATGCGGGGCGTTCACCGGCAGCTGTGCGTGGTTGGTGCCCACGCGGTAGCGGTGTGCGTCCGCGTAGCTGAAGATGCGGGCGAGGAGCATCTTGTCGGGGCTCGCAGCGATCCCGGGGACGAAGTTCGACGGCGCGAAGGTCGCCTGCTCGATCTGCGCGAAGTAGTTCTCCGGGTTGCGGTCGAGGGTCATCTTGCCGACCTCGATGAGCGGGTAGTCGCTGTGCGGCCAGACCTTGGTGAGGTCGAACGGGTTGAAGCGGTAGCCCGCGGCGTCGGCGTACGGCATGACCTGCACGGAGAGCGTCCAGCTCGGGTGCTCGCCGCGGGTGATCGCCTCGGAGAGGTCGCGGATGTGGAAGTCGGCGTCCTCGCCGGCGATCTGGTCGGCCTGGTCCTGCGTGAGGATCTCGATGCCCTGGTCGGTCTTGAAGTGGTACTTCACCCAGAAGCGCTCGCCTGCGGCGTTGACCCACTGGTAGGTGTGCGACCCGAACCCGTCCATGTGCCGCCAGGAGCCCGGAAGACCGCGGTCGCCCATGAGCCAGGTGACCTGGTGTGCGCTCTCGGGGGAGAGCGTCCAGAAGTCCCACTGCATGTCGTGGTCGCGCAGGTGCGAGCCCGGGAGTCGCTTCTGCGAGCGGATGAAGTCGGGGAACTTGATGCCGTCGCGGATGAAGAACACCGGCGTGTTGTTGCCGACCAGGTCGTAGTTGCCCTCGCTCGTGTAGAACTTCAGCGCGAAGCCGCGGGGGTCGCGCCAGGTGTCGGGGCTGCCCTGCTCACCGGCGACGGTGGAGAAGCGTGCGAGCATCTCGGTCTCGACGCCCGGCTGGAACAGTGCGGCACGCGTGAACCGGGAGACGTCGCCGGTCGTGACGAACCGTCCGAACGCACCACCGCCCTTGGCGTGGACGACACGCTCCGGTACCCGTTCGCGGTTGAACTGCGCGAGCTTCTCGACCAGGTAGTGGTCGTGGAGCGCGATCGCTCCGTCTGCGCCGACGCTCTGGGAGTGCTCGTCGCTCGCGACGGGTGCTCCGCTGTTGGTGGTGGTGTAGCTGGTCTCGGACATGTCTCTCCTCGAGGGTGGGGCTGGTCGGACGGTCGGATGGATTCAGCACTGCCACCCTTGCGGTGACAGCTGACGATCGGCATGGAGGTGCCGTCGAGTGGTCTGTGGAACGGTGTCAGGCGGCATCCGCCTGGCACGCGGGGCATACTCCCCAGAACGTGATCTCGGCCGCATCGATCAGGTACCCCGCCGCGTCGTCCGGGTGCATGCATGGCGCCGCGCCCTGCGTACAGTCGACGTCGACCACGGCGCCGCACGAGCTGCACACCAGATGATGGTGGTTGTCGTCGACGCGCAGCTCGTACCGGCCGGGATGGCCGTCCGGTTCGATCCTGCGCACGAGGCCGGCTGCGACGAAGGCGTTGAGCACGCTGTACACGGCCTGTGGGGAGGTCTGCGGTGCTCGCGGCTTCAGGGAAGCGACGACCTGCTCCACGTCGGCGTGCGGTGTCCGGGCGAGGATCTCGAGGACGGCGAGACGTCCCGTGGTCACCCGCAGCCCGGCGGCCCGGATCCTCGTGTGGAAGTCGTTCGTCGCCGACTCCACCTCCGATCCGTTCATGCAGCCACCGTACCGAGTTGTTTTGAATTAGTCAAAATAAGGACTTCCCCTCCGCATTGTCCCGCAGCCAGCCCAACTCTAATATCAGATATGAGTGATGGACCGATGGGTGACGCCGGATGTGGAGAACTCCCGGTCACGACGGGCGAGCGCCGGGCTAGAGCTCGACCGTCAGCAGAGGTCGAAGCGAACGTCGAGTCTCCTCGGCCATGTCCACGGAGTCACGATCGAGCAGCCACTGCAGCTGGAGACCGTCCATCATCGCGATGAGCATGCGCGCTGCACTCGCGGGTTCGACGCCGTCCACCAGCTGACCCTCGCGCGCCATCACCTCGAAGGAGACGGTCATCCCGTCGATCAACCAGCTGTACCGCCGGACGAAGTGTTCGTGCGCCGGGTGGTCCGGTGAAGTCGCCTCGGCGGACAGGACGCAGTGGAGCTCGACGAGACCGGGGACGCGCATGTTGTGCTCGACGAGGCGGAGGAGCCCGCGGATACCTTCGATGCCGCTCCCGATCTCGATGCCCGACTCCTCGCGATCCCGGTCGTCACGGAAGTCGAGGATCGCGGCGAGCAGATCGTTCTTGGTCGAGAAGTGGTGGAGGAGGCCGGCCTGGCTCATGCCCACGCGCTCCGCGACCTCGCGGAGCGATCCGCTGCGGAAGCCCTGCTCGGCAAAGACGTCCATCCCCGCCTCGAGGATCTCCCGGCGTCGTGCCGCCGTCTTGGCGTAGCTGCCGCGGGAGCGGCCCGTCTGCGTCACCGTCATCCTGCGATCGTATCGGGCGTGCGGTCCGCCGGCGAAGGGTCCCGAGGCACCCCCAGCCCGGTACTTCCCCAGGTCCCTGTCGTACGGTGTCGCCATGAGACGCCGCATCGAGCCCGTGTACGACACCGCCGTCGGTGTCGGTCGCTCCCTCTTCGGCTTCTGGCGCCTGCGCCGTCACACCAGCGGCATCGAGCACCTGCCCGACGAGGGTGGTGCGGTGATCGCGATGACCCACTTCGGGTACCTCGAGTTCGCACTCGTCGAGTGGGCGACCGTGCTCCACAACCGCCGCCGCATCCGGTTCATGGCCAAGCAGGGCGCCTTCGACCAGCCCATCGTGGGCCGTCTCCTCCGGAGCATGCGGCACATCGCCGTCGACATGCGTGCCGGTGCGGCCGCCTATGCCGACGCCGTCGCAGCGCTCCGCAGCGGCGAGCTGGTCGGGGTCTTCCCCGAGGCCGGCGTCAGCGCCTCGTTCACCGTCCGCGAGCTCAAGTCGGGCGCGGTCCGCCTCGCACAGGAGGCCGGCGTGCCGATCATCCCCGTCGCGGTCTGGGGTGGTCATCGCCTCCTGACGAAGAACCACCGGGTCGGCTTCCGCGAACGGTTCGGGGTCCCCGTGCACTTCTCGTTCGGCGAGCCGATCACCGTCGCGCCCGGCGCCGATGTGGGCGCGAGCACCGAGCAGCTCCGCGACCGCCTCCAGGGCATGATCGACGAGCTGCAACGCGACTATCCCGTCGACGGCACCGGGGCGTGGTGGCAACCTCGCGCTCTGGGTGGGACGGCTCCGACGCCTGCCGAGGCTGCAGCCGCCGACCTCGAACGCGAGCGCCGACGCGAGGCGCGTCGGCAGACGACGAGCTGAGCGGACGTCCGCCGCGGTCTATCCTGTGGAGGTGCCACCTCTGACCTCGTCGACCCACCCCGCAGGGCGTCGTCGCTCTGCCAGCCCGCGCCCCGAGCGGAGCGTGGCACCGTGAGTCGTGGGTGGAACGGCTTCGTCGCGAAGTCGACGTGGCTCCCGAAGTCCTGGCGCGAACGCGCTGAACGCGCGCTGGCGGAGACCCCCGCGGCGCCGGTCGCACCGGACACGAACGACGCCGAGTCCGTAGCCGACCACTCGCCACGGCGCACGCCGGATCCCACGCCTCGGCCGACGCCGACGCCCGAGGCGCTGCAGCCCGACGACTCGGCGCCACTGGACGGCGGTGACGCGCACGCACCCCGGACGCCCGTCGCCGGCACGGACGTCGACGAGGCGACCTCAGGAGACGCGCGGTCCACGACCCGCCTGGTGGACCCGGTCGCCCTCCCCGTCACCGCGTCAGCCCCGGTCGTCCCGCTGAGCGTCGCCATCACCGATTTCGAGCTCGCCGACGACTCCGTCATCGGCCCGGCATCCGTCCTCGACAACCTCGAACTCACGAAGGCCGCCGTGACCCGGGTCGCATCGGCGATCCTCACGACCGAGGGCCCGATCGCCGTCCCTCGCCTCGTGACCATCGTGGCTCGGCGCTTCGGCGTCGACCGACCGTCCGAGGAGTCCCGCACCGAGCTGTCAGCGCTGGTGACGGACGCGTTCGTCGTCCAGAACGGCTTCGCCTGGCCCACCGGACTCGACGTCGTCACGTGGCGAGGCGTCCGCCGGGTCGTGCATCGCGACCACCGCGCGGTCACCGACATCAGTCCCGCGGAGATCTGCAACGCCATGGAGCTCGTGATCACCGCGAGCCCCGATCACGAGGTCGACCGCGAGCAGCTGCCGATGCAGGCGGCGTCCGTGCTCGGCTACGGTCGCCTCGGTGAGACCGCTCGACGCTGGCTCGACCTGACACTCGCCCAGGCGGTGCTCCACGGTCGTCTCATCGAGGACGGCGAACGCATCCGCCTCCCCTGACACAGGTCGTTCAGCGGACGGGCGGACCCTGCTGGCCGAACGGCAGGCTCGTGTCGGTGACGCCGTCGATGAAGGCGTCCATGCGCTGAAGGTTGAACCGACCCTGGTCGTTGAGCAGGAACTGGTACTCGTGCTCGAGCCCTGGCCGGAAGTCCGGGTTGAAGATCATCGATTGCACATCCACACCGAGGCCCTGGAGCCTCGCCTTGAACTCGACCGACTGCGGGTAGAGCGGATCCCAGTTGCCGACCGTGATGTACGTCGGCGGATACTTCGCGGTCAGGTAGTCGACGACGGACGCGGACGCCACCTCCGGTCGGGTCTTGTAGTCGCGCGCACCGAAATACGACCAGAGCACCGTGTCGAGGAACCACCCGAAGCTGCCCTCGGCGTTGACCAGGCTGAGGTCGTACGCCCCGCACGCGAGGACCACCCCGGCGAGCTGCTCCGGCTCGATCGGCGATTCGACCTTGATGGAGCTGGCGTACTCGGAGCTCGTGACCACGTTCGCGACCTGAGCGGCGATCTGGGCACCGGCGGAGTCGCCGGCGAGGATGAGCTTGGACGAATCCACGTTGAGCGCGCGTGCGTTGGCGTCGAGGTAGCCGAGCGAGTCGGCGACCTGCTCGATGGGCAACGGGTACTGGCCCTCCGGCGCGATCGTGTACTCGACCGCGACCGCCGTGTACCCCTCTCCGGCCAGCACGCGCATGTAGTTGGAGATGAGTTCCTTGCTGCCGGAGATCCAGGCTCCGCCGTGCACCCACACGATCGTCGGGAGGGCCGCGCCACTCCCGCGGACGCCATCGGGCGTGTAGACGTCGAGCAGCGCGTCCGCGTCGCCGGAGCGGTACGGGATGTCCTGTCGGACGTCGACACCGTCGGGGACGTACTTCACGAGGTCCGATTGCACGACCTTCGCCCGCTCGTCGAAGGCCATGCGGATGACCATCGAGCCGGGCCACGGGGTCAGCTGCAACCAGACGAAGACCACCAGCGCGATGGCGAGGATCACGCCGATGATCCAGAACATCGTGTTGCGGACGACACGGAGGAAGCGCGCGAAGCCCGAGCGAGGGGGTGCTGTCCTCAAGCGATTCACCTCCTGGCGGGTCTGGACGGCGGCGCTGCCTGGCGGAACACGAACGTCCAGTCTCGCATTCGATCGGACACCCACTGCGCCCCGGAAGTTTTTCGACGGATTTCATGACGAATGCCCACTGAGCTGCGTCTTATCCGATGACCGGACATCATCACCGGTTTCCAACGCAGACGAAGGAGAACGCCATGAGTGCATCGGACAAGATCCAGAACGCCGCTGAGGACCTCGCGGGCAAGGCGAAGGAAGCCCTGGGCAAGGTCACCGGCGACGACAGCAAGGTCGCAGAGGGCAAGGCCGACCAGACGAAGGCCGACGCCAAGAAGGCCGGCGAGAATGTCAAGGACGCGTTCAAGCACTAGTCCTCGCGGTACAGTGGCTGCCCCCGCCCACCGGCGGGGGCGGTAACACGGTCGACCGGCACCCCGTTCGATCCAGCGATCACATTTGGAGACATCATGAGTTTTCTCGGCTTCCTGCTGCTCGGCCTCATCGCCGGCGCCATCGCCAAAGCAATCCTTCCGGGCCGTCAGGGTGGCGGTTGGTTGATCACGCTGCTGCTCGGCGTCGTCGGCGCACTGCTCGGCGGATGGCTCGGCGGCATCCTCTTCGGCGCGAACCTGCAGGAGTTCTTCTCGCTGCAGACGTGGCTCCTCGCCATCGGCGGTTCCATCGTCGTGCTCCTCATCTACGGTGCACTGACCCGCAACAAGAAGGCGTAAGCGCCTCCACACAGCACTCGGACGCCCGGCCCCTCCAGGGGGCCGGGCGTCCGTGCGTGCGGAGGTCGTCGCCGGCAGCTCGGTGTCCGCCGTTTCGGGGACTGTGTGGCGTCCCGAGTCCTGTCAGAATGTCTGATGTCCGATATCAGCATCTGATATGAGAGGAGGGGGTCTCATGGACTTCTACCGGAAGCTGCTCGAGCTGCTCCGCGCGATCTGCGGCTGGGTCTGACCCGCACGCACGAACGCCCGGTCCACCAGGACCGGGCGTTCGTGCGTCACGCTGCGACCGGAGTCAGGCGTGCTGGCCCTCGTGCTCGCCTTCGCCGATCTCCTCGACGAGCTTCGCATTGAAGGCCGGGAGGTCATCGGGCGTGCGGCTCGACACGAGTCCCTGGTCGACGACGACCTCCTCGTCCACCCAGGATGCACCCGCGTTGCGCAGATCCGTCTTCAGGCTCGGGTAGCTCGTGAGTTCGCGACCGCGGACGACGTCCGCCTCGATGAGGATCCAGGCGCCGTGGCAGATCACCCCGACCGGCTTGCCCTGCTTGAAGAAGGCCTTCGCGAAGGCGACCGAGGCCTCGTCCACGCGGAGGTCGTCCGCATTGACGACACCGCCGGGCAGCACCAGTGCGTGGTAGTCGTCGGAGGAGGCCTCGGCGACCGCGACGTCGACGGGCTGGACGTGTCCGTTCTTCCCGGTCACATCCTGGGTGGCGGGCGACACCAGTCGGGCGGTCGCTCCGGCTCCAGTGACCGCCTCCCAGGGGCTCGTCAGTTCACTGTCCTCGTAGCCGTCCGTGAGCAGGAAGGCCACCTGCTTGCCGTTGAGTTCTGCGCTCATCGTCGCTCCAATCCGTCAGCGTCGAGACACCGTCCGGCGCCTCGCCAGCGACGATACGCTCGGCCCCACCGCTCGGACCCGGGCTTCCGCCGAGCGCGAACGGGGTTGCTCAGGCGTCGCAGGCGATGCCGTCACCGTCCCGATCGAGGTCGTAGACGTCGCTCCCGACGACATACACCGGGCCGGGCGTGTACGCCGGGCCGTTGCCGCTCCCGCCGGCGCAGTCGACGTCGCTGGCGATCGGAACGCACTGCCCCTCGTAGTTCGGGTCGCACCCTCCACCGGCCGGCTCGGCGACCGGCGCAGGAGGCGGCGGAGCGGGTTGCCGCGTCCCGACGGACGTCACCTGCGCGATCGGTTGGACCGACACGAGCTGCGCGACGAGCTCTCGAGCGATCTCGACCCCGGCTCGCGTGGTGACGCGGTAGGTGTTCGTCTGCTGCCCGGGGACGCCCGCCGTCGTCACGACGACCTGACCGACGTCGATGTCCGGGTCCTGGACCTCGGTCACCGCGAACGGGATCTCCACCACCTCGGTCACCTCGGTGACGACGTCGGTCGGGGTGGGGGTCGGCGTGGCACTCGGTTCGGCGGCGGACGTCCCCTCCGGAGCCGACAACAGCGCCGCCGGCCGGGGCGCGACCGGGTGGATGGCCGCGTTGGCGCCACCACCCACGACGACCAGGCACAGGGCGGCACCGATCACCGCGGCCGCCATCCCGCGGTTGCGGATCCCGAGGGAGGAGACGCGACCACGGACGAGCGCGACCGCACCGATCACCATGGCCACCAGGGCGACGAGTGCGAGCATCGCCCAGAACGCGCCACCGACGGCGCTGACGAGCAACAGTGCTCCGACCAGGCTGAGCAGGACGATGT
This sequence comes from Plantibacter sp. lyk4-40-MEA-4, assembly GCF_030209415.1. Lineage (NCBI taxonomy): Bacteria > Bacillati > Actinomycetota > Actinomycetes > Micrococcales > Microbacteriaceae > Plantibacter > Plantibacter sp. lyk4-40-MEA-4. Next base: position 102,349 of record NZ_JARVSA010000011.1, on the reverse strand, counting down.
GGAGCGGACCGAGGTGGCGCGTCCGGGTCGCCACAGCAGCAGCAGGGACGGCGGCCGGGGGAGCGGGCACGGCCGCCGGCACGCGTTGCCCACCCCAGCCGACTCCGGTCCACCATCGTTGCTGGCCGGGCTGCTCAGGATCGGGATACCAGCCTGCGGGAGAAGTCATGCCCTGATGCTGGGGCCTGGAGCAGGACGGCACAAGGTCCCCGAGTGGGGCGGGAGGGGATTCCTCCCCCGCCGTGTCGGGCCGCTCGTCAGAGTCCGACGAAGCGGATGGTCTGTTGCAGGCGCGTGCGGATGTCGAACAGCTGGTTGCCACCCATACGGTCGACGCCCGGGAGACCGGTGCGGAGGAGGTCGGCCAGGCGGGAGCGCTCGACGAGCACCGTCACCGGATGCTTGCGACCGATGAACTCCACCGACTCCGGGGTCGCGCCGTCCGGCACGACGATGACGGAAGCCGTGAACTTCACCCGAGCCGCCTTCGCGACGGTCCGGGCCGAGCGCACGATCGACCGGACGGGCTCCTCGCGAGGATCGAGCGTCTCCCCGACGACCTCTCCACGGTGCACCCGGACCGGCCCACCCCAGTCCTCCGACTTGACCGCGAATAGGCCGGTCGGACCGAGGACGACATGGTCGAGCTTCGCTTCGCCCGGCGCCAGGACGTCGTGCCAGACCGTGTATCCGATGCCGAGCGTCGCCACGGTGCGCGCCGTCTGCTCCTCGGCGAGCGCGTTGGCCAACTGGTGCCGGATCTCGCGCGGAGCCGAACGGACGAGCTTCGGGTCGTAGGGGTCGTCGAGCGGGACACCACGGCCGACCCACTCGCGGATGAGCCCGAGATAGGCCTCGCGCGAGTCTCCGCCGGGGTGCCCGTAGGCGCGAGCGCGGGGTCGCGAGTCGGCGCGCTGCGTACCCGACCGACCAGTGCTCGACGCCGACCAGGTCGGAGCGTCGTCATCGCCCGCGTCGGAGGACGGCACGTTGCACCCGCGGTCGTAGGCGGCCCGGTCCTGCTCGGTTCCGACGCGCTCCCAGGCGAGCTGGACGGCGTTGAACAGCCGCGCGCTTCCGCCGAGGTCGGGGTGGGTCTCGCGCATGAGCCGTCGGTAGGCCCTCCGGAGCTCGTCCTGCGTCGCCGTCGTGCTCACGCCGAGCACCTCGTAGGGGCTGGCTGAGAGTGGGCTCTCCGGCATGGAGGGTGGTCGCTTTCGTCGGCGGCGTCGGTCGGTCCGACACGGCAGACTATCGCCATCACCTGGAAGACCGCCCGAACCGGCACCCGGTCGGCGCTGTGGACAACTCCAGCGAGCCAACGTACAGTTTGTTGTACTTGGAGGATGTTGATGCGTACCCTCAGTTATTCGGAATCCCGCGCGAACTACGCGGCCACCCTCGATTCGGTCCTCGACGACCGCGAGGAGGTGATCATCACCAGAGCGGGGCGCGACCCGGTCGTGATCGTCGCGCTCGACGACTACGAGTCCTTGAAGGAATCGGCGTATCTGCTGCGGACGCCGTCGAACGCACGTCGGCTCCTCCAGGCCATCGACGACCTCGAGGCCGGCACGGGCACCGAGCACGACCTGGTCGAGTAGTCGGCGTGCGGCTCATCTGGTCCGACGCCGCCTGGGAGGACTACTGCCACTGGCAGCAACAGGATCGGCGCATCGTCAAACGGATCAATCTCCTCCTGAAGGACATCATCCGGAACGGCAACGAGGGCATCGGCAAACCTGAGGCGCTCAAGCACGGCTTCCAGGGATTCTGGTCACGACGGATCACCGACGAGCATCGGCTGGTCTACCGCCTCACGGACGACGGCGTCCTCATCGCCCAGGCGCGCTTCCACTACGAGTAGGGCCGGGGACCCGGAACACCTCAGGAGCTCGGCAGGAGGATGCCGTCGTCCAGCAGTGCGCGGACCCGGGGGAGGAGTTCGGCGCGGAGTTCCGCCGCATCGACCTCGACGAGCTGGGCGATCGCGTCGATGATGGCTCCCAGGGTCAACTCGCCGTCGCAGGCGCCGACGAGCCCCGCCAGGCCCGTGTCGATTCCCACCGAGCGGGCCAGGCCGCCACCCTGCCGCAGGGTCATCGCCGTCGGATCCTCGTCACCGGGCCAGTAGTGGCGCTCCTCGGTGACGTCGCCCGCGAGGATGACGCGTTCGCCGAGCAGCTGCTCGTCGTCGAGCGCGACCTGCCAGTCGTGTGCGAGGAGACACACGGCGAGGTGCGCACCGAGCCCGGCGGCGTTCGAACCCGCCTGCCCGTGCAGCCGCTCGAAACGGCGCAGCGGCGTGGACGGGTCCGATCGACGGAGCAGGACATAACCGAAGCCGACGCCGATCACAGCCCGAGCCGCGAAGTCGTCGAGCCAGGTTCCCGCGAGGCGCTCGAACTCCGGCGTCCCGAGGCGGGTGCCACCGTCCCTGATCCAGGTCTCCGCGTATTCGGCCGGATCCTGCACCTCGCGCTCGATGACCCAGGCGTCGACCGGTTCCGGACTGCGCTCCACCCATCCGGCCACGCGGTCGAGCCCGTCGGCACCGTCTCGGTACTCCCAGTTCCCGAGGAACTGCGCGACTCCGCCGGGCGTCAGATGCCGGGCGGCCTCGAGGAACACCGACTCCACGAGCGCATCGCCGACCAGACCGCCGTCGCGGTATTCGTAGCTCGGCACGCCCTCGGCGCGCGGGGTGATGACGAACGGCGGGTTGGAGACGATGCGGTCGAACCGTTCACCGGCGACGGGTTCGAACATGCTGCCGTGGCGGAATTCGATCGAGTCGATGCCGTTCAGGCGCGCGTTGAGTGCGGCGAGCTCGAGTGCTCGTTCGGAGATGTCCGTCGCGACCACGTGATCCGCGATCCGCGACAGGTGGAGCGCCTGGATGCCGCACCCGGTCCCGAGGTCGAGTGCCGTTCCGATCCGCTCGGGCAGGATGATGCCGCTCAGGGTCATCGACGCGCCGCCGACGCCGAGGACGTGCTCTTCGCCGAGCTCGTGACCCAGCGCGAGCTCTCCGAGGTCGGAGGCGATCCACCACGCACCGCTCCCGTTGGCGTCGACCCAGGCGTACGGACGCAGATCGACGGCCGGGGCGACCGACCCGTCGTCACTCAGGCCGACGAGACCGAGCGCCACCGCGCCATCGAGGCCGAGCGACGGCAGTGCACGCGCCGCGTCATCGGCCCCCACGGCGACGCCGAGCACGAACAGCGTCGCCAGCGTCGCGATCGGTTCAGTGCCGGCCGTCCGGCGGCGTTCGCCGAGCGAACGGATCGCCACGACCCGGTTGGAGCGGTGCAAGGCCGCCTCGGCCGTCTCGCCCCAGAGACCGCGCACCCGTTCCACCGTGTAGCCGGCCGCGTCGAGGTCGGAACGGAGGAGGTCGATCAGTCGCTGGTCCACGCCCACCAGTGTGCCAGCTGCGGGGTGGGCCGGATCGCCCACCCCGCAGCCGCCGTCAGCGATCCGTGGTGAGGATCGCGTCGAGGTCCTCATCGGTCTGCTCGTCGTGCTCCTCGAGCCCGCGCTGCGCGGCCTTCGCCGTGCGCTTCCGCTCACGCTTCTCCAGACGGCGCTCGGTCCGGCGCTCCAGGAGCAGGTACAGCACGGGCACGAGGATGAGCGTCAGGAGCGTCGACGACACCAGACCACCGATCACGACGATCGCGAGCGACTGCGAGATGAACACCCCACCGCCGGTGAGGCCGAGCGACATGGGCACGAGCGCGAAGATGGTCGCGCAGGCGGTCATGATGATCGGCCGCAGACGGAGTCGGGCTCCGTGCAGGACCGCGTCGTCGATGCCGTCGCCCCGAGCCCGGTACGAGTTGACCAGGTCGATGAGGACGATCGCGTTCGTGACGACGATGCCGATGAGCATGAGGAGGCCGATCATCGACGGGATGCCGAGCGGGGTCCCCGTGATGAGCAGGGCCGCGATCGCGCCGGTCGCCGCGAAGGGCACGGAGACCAGCAGGATGAGCGGCTGCAGGAGGCTCCGGAACGTCGCCACCATGACGATGAAGACGAGCACGATCGCGATGAGCATCGCGAGGCCGAGCTGGGCGAACGACTCCTCCTGATCCTGGGCGACACCACCGACCGAGGCGGTGACCCCGCTCGGCAGGTCCAGGCCGTCGAGGCCCTCCCGGACGGCGAGCGTCGTCGCGCTGAGGTCGTCACCCGTCGGCGTCGCCGACACGGTCACGGTCCGGACGCCGTCGATACGCGTGATCGCCGCTGCGGCACGTTCCTCGCCCACCTGCGCGACGGCGCTGACCGGGATCGGGACGGCGCTGACGTTGGCGAGGTCCTTCTGCGCCTGGGTGAGGCGGTCGGCCTCCGCCTGCTGTTCGGCGGCCTCGCTCTCGGCGTCCCGCATCGCTTCCAGCTGCTCGTCGATGGTCGTGATCGAGCCTTGGAGCTGGGAGATGGCGTCGCTCAATCCGGCGAGTTGGGCGGCGCGTGCCTCGTAGGCCTGTCGTGCCGCCTCCTCCTCCGGTGTCGTGGGCGTGACCGGCGGCACCTCGACGGGAGCCGCTTGCAACGCACTCAGCTGAGCCCGCAGGGCGTCGAGCTGCGAGGCCGCGGTCGAGCGGGCGTCCTGGAGTTCCGAGCGCTGGGTCGCGGCCTGGGATGCCGCCTCGTCCTTCGCGCGCTGGGTGGCCTCGTCCTGCTCGGCCGTGAGGGCGTCGGTCGCGGCCTTCTGAGCCGCGGCCTGCTGCAAGGCACTGACGGGAAGGGGGAGTGCGGCGATCTCGGCCGGCGTCGTGCCGACCCGCTGCGAGCGGACGATGATGTCGCGAGACGCTCCCTCGAGGATGACCGAACCCATCGGCGTGCCGCGGAGCGCGCTGGCGATGGCCTGGCCGATCTGTTCCTGCGTGAAGCCGTACCGGGCGGCGGCGGCGCGGTCGACGTTCACCTTGAGCAGGCCCTGCTCGTCGGCGAGGTCGCTCGTCGCATCGCGGAGGCCGTCCGTACCGCCGAGCATGTCCTGTACCGCGGCCGCCGCCGTGGCGAGCGCGGCGGGGTCCTCACCCTGCAGCGTGACCTCCATGCCGCCTCCGCCACCGGTGAATCCACCGGCGGCATCACCGACGGTGACCTCGCCGACGTCGTCGAGCTTCGCCACGGCGTCCCGGATGGTGTCGGCGACGCCCTCGCGCGAGCTCTCCTCACCGACGGTCACGCTGATCTGTGCCGTGTTGCTCGAACCGTTCCCACCGACGGTGGTCAGGTACCCGGACACGCCGGCGGTCTTCGCGAGGACCGCTTCCACGGCCGCGGCCGCGTCGCTGGTCACGTCGAGGCTCGTCCCCTCCGGGAGTTCCTGCGTGACCGTGACGGTGTTCTCGCCCCCGATGTCGCCGAGGTAGTCGGTCTTCAGGAACCCGGCCGAGACGATCGTCCCGGCGAACACGACCGCCGCCACGAGCAGGGTCACGACCGGACGCTTCAGGGCGGTGCGCAGGACCGGCAGGTAGGCGCGCTGGAGCTTCGAGTACGCCTCGGACTCGTCCTCGACGACGGACGCCGCATCGGTGGCCGCATCGTCGGTGGCCTTGCCGACAGCCGGGGCGGAGGAGCCTCGCATGAACCAGTAGGCGAGCACCGGCACGATCGTGAGCGAGACCACGAGGGATGCGATGAGCGCGACCGACACGGTGACGGCGAACGGTCGGAACAGCTCGCCGACCGTCCCGCCGACGAAGGCGACCGGGAGGAACACGGCCACGGTCGTGATCGTCGACGCGGTCACGGCCCCGGCGACCTCGCGGACCGCCTCGACGACGCTCGTGGTCGTCATCGCCCGCCCGGTGTGCCGACGTTTGATGTTCTCGATCACCACGATCGAGTCGTCGACCACTCGCCCCACGGCGACGGTCAGCGCGGCGAGCGTGAAGATGTTGAGCGAGTAGTCGCCGATCCACAGACCGATCATCGCGATGAGGAGCGAGAGCGGGATCGACACGGCCGTGATGATCGTGGACCGGATCGACAGCAGGAACACCAGGATCACGATGATCGCGAACAACAGCCCGAGCCCGCCCTCGACGGAGAGGTCGTGGATGGACTGCTCGACCATCGGCGACTGGTCGAAGACGACGGTGAAGGCCGCACCCGAGCCGAGCTCCTGCTCCAGCCCGGGGAGGGCGTCACGGATGGTGTGGGCGAGTTGGACGGCGTTGGCCGACGGGTCCTTGAGGATCGTGAGCGACAGCGACGGGAGGCCGTCCGCCCGGGCGATGGAGGTCTCCGCTGCGGGCACGAGCTCCACGTCCGCGACGGCGGAGAGCGCGAAGGGCCCGTCCTCGTGCTGGATGGGGAGCGCCTGCACTTCGGCCAGCGAGCCGACGGCCGAGCCGACCTCGATCGAGAGCTCCTTGCCGGCGTCGACACTCGTGCCGGCAGCCGTGATGACGCCGCTCGCCTGGACGGCCGCCATGACCTCCTCCGCGGTCACCTTCTTGGCCGCGAGGTCGGCCGGACGCATCGTGATGACGAGCTGCGTGGCGTTCTCGCCCGCGAGATCGACCTGGCGCACGCCGGCGATGCCGCGGAGCGCGGGGAGCACGGTGGTCTCGACCCTGCCTGCGAACTCACCGGACTCGTCCTCGGACGCGACCGCGAGCTGCAGCACGGGGATGTCGTCGCTGCCACCCGCGTAGACCTCGGTGGTCGTGTCGCTCGGAAGCGTGCTCTTCAAGCCGGCGAGGGCGCTGCGGATGTCACCGACGATCTTCTCGTCGTCCTGCCCGAAGTCCCAGCTCACCTGCACGGACGTGGAACCGCTGACCGACGTCGAGGTGACGCCGGTGACGCCCTTGACCCCCTGCACCGCCTGCTCGACGGGCTTCGTGACCTCGCGCTCCACCGACGACGGCGAGGCGCCGGGGTACGTCGCGGCCACGACGGCACCCGGCTGCTGCACGGACGGCAGCAGCTCCTGCTTCAGGGAACCGACCGCGAAGAGTCCGAAGGCCACGATCGCCGCGGTGATGAGGCCGACGATCAGTCGATTGGCGAGGCTGAGCCTCGTGAGGAATGACATGGAAGGACGGGCCTCTCGGTCGCGGAGTGGGCGCCATCCGCCCGACTCCACGCTATGGAGCGCCGCCGCCGGTCACATCCGCACGAGGATGGACCTGAAACGGCACCGGCATCCGCCGATCGGACGACATCGGTGGTCCCGCGGTACCAGCCTCGACCGCGAGGAAGCTGCGCCGTGACGGCACGGTCCTCCGATACCGGGCGTACCCTTGATACCCGAGTGCGCGCCGCGGGGTGCGCCGGAGCGAGGAGGGTACGTGGATCTGCAGGCCGTCGACCTCCCCAGGTTGCGCCGCGACGCACAGCTCGAGCGCGAGGTCATCATCGAGCACCGCGCCCGCGACGGCGAGGACCCCTGGGACTTCCTGCCCTCGATGCCGACGGTCGACGAGCTCGTCGTCGCCGTCCTCCGGGACGACGCACTGCACGCCCGGGGTCTGGCCGCTCAGCACGCGATGGCTCGGCTGGCCGGGTACTCGTCGCTCGACGACGCGCAGGATCACCGCGACAACGCGGACCACCTCGAGTACGAGGTGCTCCGTGAGATCGCCCGCGTGCACCCTGAGTTGACCCGAGCGGTGTGGCGGATGTCCGGCAAGGTCGCCCGGCCGCCGTGGGAGGGCGACGACGCCGAGTAGAACGGCGTGACAACAGGGTCGAGCGGGCGCATAATCAAAATATGCAGCCAGCTGATCGTTTCCGCGCATGACGGAGTCCACGCCTTCCGCGAAGCCTGAGCGCTCGCCGTCGGACCGTCGCAAATGGTTCGGCCTCGTCGTCATCAGCATCGCCGTGGCCCTCATCATCGTCGACTCGACGATCGTCAACGTCGCGATCCCGTCGATCGTCGACGACCTCGGGATCTCCTCGACCCAGGTGCAGTGGGTCCAGGAGTCCTACACGCTCGTCTTCGCCGCCCTGCTCATCGTGTTCGGTACGCTCGCCGACCGGTTCGGGCGTCGTCGGATGCTGCTCGTCGGCGTCGTGGTCTTCGGCGGAGCCTCCGTCTTCGCCGCCGTCGCGCCGACGGGCGACCTCCTGATCCTGTCTCGGGTCATCCAGGGCGTCGGCGGCGCGATGATCCTGCCGACGACCCTCTCGATCATCAACGCGACCTTCCGAGGCCGCGACCGTGCGATCGCCTTCGCGGTGTGGGGCTCCACGATCGGGGGCATGGTGGCGGTCGGTCCGCTCCTCGGCGGCTGGCTCACCACCGACTTCTCCTGGCGCTGGGCGTTCGGGATCAACGTGCCGCTCGGTGTCCTCATCATCGTCGGACTCCTCCTGTTCGTGGGGGAGTCACGGGAACCCGCGACCGACCGCATCGACGTGGTCGGTGCCGTCCTGTCCATCCTGACGAGCGCGTCCCTCGTCTACGGACTCATCGAGGGCCGGAGTCTCGGGTGGTGGCTCACGGAGAACCCGCTCGTCATCGGGGACTGGACCTGGCCGTTCAGGCTCTCCCCGGTGCCCGTGGCCCTCATGGTCACGGTCGTCGCAGGCGTCGCGTTCCTCCTCTGGGGACGCCACCGGATGCGGCAGGGGCGCAGCACGATCATCGCGTTCTCCCTGTTCTCGCTGCCGTCGTTCCGGAACGGCAACATCGCCGCCCTCATCGTCTCGCTGGGGGAGTTCGGCATCATCCTCTCACTGCCGATCTGGCTCCAGTTCGTCCTCGGCTACAGCGCGCTGCAGACCGGTCTGATCCTCCTGGCCCTCGCGATCGGCTCCTTCGTCGCGAGCGGGTTCGCCGGCGCGTTCGGCAACCGGGTCGCGCCCGTCCTCATCGTCCGCGTCGGCATCGTCGCGGAGATCATCGGTGTCGCGGGTATCGGGCTGGTCGTCGGGCCGGCGACTGAATGGTTCGCGATCGTCCCGTTCCTGTTCGTCTACGGCTTCGGCGTCGGTCTCGCCACCGCACAGCTGACGGGCGTCGTCCTGAAGGACGTACCCGTCGAGCAGAGCGGCCAGGGCTCCGGGACGCAGAGCACGGCGAGGCAGATCGGCTCGGCCCTCGGTATCGCCGTCCTCGGGACCATCCTCTTCGTCAGCACGGCGTCGGTCCTCGACGGACGACTCGAGGACGCCGGTGTACCGGCCGAACAGCGCGACGCCCTTGTGACGAGCGTCGTCGACAGCTCGGGCGCCGCCATCGCCGGTCTCGATGCGTCCCCGGCGACCGCGACGGTGGCCGGGGACGCCAGGATCGCCCTGTCGGACGGCACCCGCTCCGCGGCGTTCGCCGCCGCAGGATTCCTGGCGGTCGGCTTCCTCGCCACCCTGTCGCTCGGGTCCGGGCGCCGAGAGGATCGACCGGGCGACGCCGGAGCACGAGCAGGCGGGACGGACTCGTCCGACACGTCCGACCCGGCCCCGCGGGCGTAGGGCGCGAGGCCACCTCACACCCCCGCCGGCGGCGCAACGGCGTCTCCCAGGACACCAGCACCCAGGTTCGACTGGGAGGCCCCCGTACAATCGTCACCGGACGGCTCCGCCCGAGCGGACCGTCCCCACCGCCCATGACACGCCACCGCCACCGCCCACGCCTCCTCAGCGCCCTCGCAGCAGCCGCGCTGTCGTTCGCCGTGGTGTCCGCCGGCGGTTGGTCCACGGGTTCCAGTGCGATCGCCTCACCCGAGCTGAGCGCGAACACGGCATCGACTCCCGACGGCCTCGTGTCCGTCGAGGTGAGCCCGAGCGACGGGGGAGCGGTCGAACCCTCGTCCCTCACCTCGTTCGGCATCACGCTCACGAACGGCACAGACGCCGATCTGCCCGCCGGCTCCGTGTCCGTGGCGGTCACCACTGCGAGGATCACCGGCACGGCGGCGCTCGACGCCTGGCTCGACACGACCGGGGCGGACGCGGCCGCGACCCCCGCCGGCACCACCGTGGTGCGGACGATCGACATCCCCGAGCTCATCGCCGGACAGCAGTACGTCGTCAGCGGGCTCGACTTCACCCCTCCGGCGCTGGGCTTCGACGACACCGATGCGTGGGGCTCCTACGGCGTCTCAGCCGGCTACGTCGCGGGCGACACGGCGGCCGGAGGTCGGACGGCGCTCGTCTGGCGGGCGCAGGGCCAGCCCACGTCCGCCACCGTCGCGCTCGTGGCCCCGCTCACCGCGCCGCTCAGCTACGGCGGACTCCTCGATGCGGACGAACTCACCGAGCTCACGGCCGACGACGGTGCGCTCACGACGCAGCTCGACGCACTCTTCGGCGAGCAGATCGCGCTCGGGATCGACCCTCGCATCATCGCGTCCGTCCGCGCGCTCGGCACGCGCGCCCCGGAGAGCGCCGTCGCCTGGCTCGCCCGCCTCGAGGCCGCACCCAACGAGACATTCGCGCTCCAGTACGGCGACGCCGAACCCGCCGTGCAGGCCGAGGCCGGCCTCGATCGACTGCTGACCCCGAGCTCGTTCTCCTTCGCCCTGAACGTCGCCGACTTCCCCGTCGTACAGCCGACCGAGACGCCCACCCCGACCGGGTCACCGACCACCAGGCCCGACGACGTCCAGCCGACGCCACAGGCGGGGTCCTCGACGACCACGTCCTCCGACCCGTCGGCGGCAGCCACTCCCTCGGAGGAACCGACACCCACACCGAGCCCGTCCGAGACGCCCGGCCAGGCGGTGCCGACCGTTCCGACGATGGACGAGCTCCTCAGCTGGAGTTACTCGCTCCCCAGCATCGTGTGGGCGGGAGGCGCGGTGACCGATGCGGATCTCGCCGTCTTCGCCGCGTCGGGCGGAACGGTCACGATGCTCGACTCCGCGAACACGACTGACACCGGCCAGACCGTGCGCGCCTCGGCGACGATCGGCGCGTCGCAGACGCTGCTCGCCGACCACGGCCTCGCCGAGTCGCTGGGCGGCGCCGCCGCCGCCACGACGGACGCCGCGTTCGAGAGCGCCATCGCCGACGTGAACGCCCGGGCTGCCGCCATCGGCACGGAGGGTTCGTCGGGCGGAACGGTCGTCGCCGTGCTGCCTCGGGGAGTGGACGCGACCCTCCCAGCCCTCGGTGAGACCGTGAACGCGCTCCGCTCCCTGCCGGCCACGACGCAGACCTCCCTCGCGGCGACGCTCGCCGAACCCCCGGCGGCGGCGACGCTCGGGGCGATGACACCCGACAGCGAACGCGTGTCCGACGTGCAGGTCCTCCTCGACGAGGAACAGGACGTCACCGCCTTCTCCTCGGTGCTCGACGAACCCGAGCTGCTGACCGGACGGGAACGCGCCACCCTGCTCTCCAGCCTCGCGGCCGGCTGGCTGCGTGCGGAGGACGCCTGGGGATCGGCGGTCACCGCCCAGCAGGAACGGACGGACACGGTCCTCGCATCGGTGCGCGTCACCGACAGCAGTCGCATCAACATGGTCGGCGGCGAGGTGTCCCTGCCGTTCGCCGTTCGCAACGACCTGCCCTATCCCGTCACCGTGGTCATGGAGGCCTCACCGAGCAACGGTCGGTTGAGCATCTCCGGTTCCGTGACGCAGGAGATCGCCGCGGACTCGCGAGCCACCGTGCTCATCCCCGTGCAGTCGCAGATCGGCAACGGCGACGTCACCCTCCGGCTGCAACTCTTCAGCACCAGCGGGCAGGCGATCGGTGACCAGTCCTTCGTGGGCGTGAACGTCCGCGCCGACTGGGAGGGCATCGGTGCCGTCGTCCTCGCCCTGCTCGTCGCCCTGCTGTTTGTCAGCGGTGTGGTCCGCATGGTGCTGAGCCGACGAGCCAAGCGACGCGGCTCGGGTGCCTCCTCCGCCGCCCCCGCAGCTGCTCCGGGCAGCGGTCAGCCGCCAAGCGATGAGCCCCCGGTAGAGTCGTCACCCGGACGACAGGAGACGAATGGCTGACGGCATCGGCAGGGCGAGCGCGCTCCTCGCCTCGGGAACCCTCGTCTCCCGACTGCTCGGCTTCGTCAAAGCCGCCCTCGTCGCGAACATCATCGGTCTGGGTATCGTCGGCAACGCATTCGGCGTCGCGAACCAGCTGCCGAACACGATCTATGTGATCATCGGGGGCGGTGTTTTGAGCGCAGTCCTCGTCCCGCAGATCGTTAGGGCGAGCATCCATGTCGATGGCGGAAACGCCTACATCAACAAGCTCGTGACGATCACTCTCGTCTTCATCGGAGGGGCCACTGTGCTGGCCACCGCGATAGCCCCGGTCTTCGTGTTCGCGGCAGCAGCGACACTTCCGGCCGATCAATTCGCTCTTGCAACCGCCTTCGCGTACTGGTGCCTCCCCCAGATCCTGTTCTACGCGCTCTACACCGTCCTCGGCGAGGTGCTCAACGCGCGAAAGATGTTCGGACCCTTCACCTGGGCACCCGTCCTCAACAATGTCGTGGCGATAGCCGGGCTGGTCCTCTTCGTCGTGCTGTTCGGCGCTGATACGCCGAAGTTCAGCGAGTGGACACCGACCATGACTGCGATAATCGGTGGATCTGCCACGCTTGGCGTCATCGTCCAGGCATTCTTCCTGATGTTCTTCTGGCGTCGGGCCGGCCTCCGCTTCCGGCCGGACTTCCACTGGCGTGGCGTTGGGCTCCGCGCGACCGGCAAAATCGCCAGTTGGACCTTCGGAATGCTCATTCTGACGACCGCGGCCGGTCTGATCGAGACACAGGCCGTGGCCTCCGCATCCGGACAGGGGCCGTCGATCATCGCCCTGCAGAACGCATGGCTCATTTTCATGCTGCCGCACTCGATCATCACGGTTTCGGTCGCCACGGCGTACTTCACGAGAATGAGCGAGCACGGCCAAGGAACGCGCGCGGGAGGACCGGACTTCACGAGTCTGCGCTCGGACGTCTCTGCTGCGATCCGCGTCGTGAGTCTGCTGATCGTCTTGGCATCCGCCGTGATCATGGTGGTCGCCGTACCTTTCGCCAGCGTCTTCGCGAAGTCGACGGGCGAGAGCATCGATCTCGGAATCGTGATCATCGCGTTCGTCATAGGGCTCGTGCCGTTCTGCATCCTGTTCATCCTGCAGCGCGCGTTCTACGCCCTCGGAGACACGAAGACTCCGTTCTTCTACACCCTGTTCCAGACACTGTTGTTCACCCTCCTCGCGCTCATCGTCGTCATGACGATGCCCAAGGAGTACCTCGGTGCCGGCGTGGCGCTCTCCATCACCATCGCCGGGATTGCGCAGGCTTGCGTCGCCGCTTGGCTCCTCAGAAGACGGTTGCGGTCGCTCGACCTCGGCACGATCATTCCGAGTCTCCTGCGATACATCGCCGCCGCCGTGCCCGCCGCCGTGGTCGGCGTCGTCGTGCTGCTGCTGCTCGGCGGTGTCAGCGAAGAGGGGTTCCCGACCGCCACGATCCCCGGCGCCATCGTCACCATGGCCGTCGTCGGGGCGGTGATGGCCGCCGTGTACCTCGCGGTGCTCGCCATCCTGCGCACGCCGGAGCTCAAGGCTGCCTTGGCACCCGTCCTCGCCCGATTCGGGCGCTGACGCGCACGCGTCGGCACCACCCCAGGCACCCCGACTGAGAGCTGCCCGAGGGCCCTGGGGGAGCGGAATAGCGGCCGGTTAGGATGTGTTACACCACTCGGAACCCCGGAACCCACCTGGTCCGGGAGCCCACGAACCACTGAGGAGCATCGTGCGTCAGGTCATCATCATCGGATCAGGACCCGCCGGCTACACGGCGGCGATCTACGCTGCCCGCGCCTCGCTGCAGCCGCTGCTCGTCGCATCATCGGTCGAGGCCGGAGGCGAGCTCATGAACACCACCGAGATCGAGAACTTCCCCGGCTTCCCCGAGGGCATCCAGGGCCCTGAGCTCATGATGAAGCTCCAGGAGCAGGCCGAGCGGTTCGGCACCGAGGTGCTCTACGACGACGTCACCGAGCTCAAGCTCGACGGCGACGTCAAGACGGTCACCCTCGGCAACGGACAGGTGCACGAGGCGCACACCGTGATCTTCGCCACCGGCTCCGCCTACCGCAAGCTCGGTCTACACGACGAAGAGCGGCTCTCGGGCCACGGTGTGTCCTGGTGCGCCACCTGCGACGGCTTCTTCTTCAAGGAGAAGACGATCGCGGTCATCGGTGGCGGCGACAGCGCCATGGAGGAGGCCACCTTCCTCACGCGGTTCGCGTCGAAGGTCTACGTCATCCACCGCAAGGACACCCTCCGCGCGTCGAAGATCATGCAGGACCGCGCGTTCGCGAACGAGAAGATCGAGTTCATCTGGAACAGCGAAGTCGCCGGCATCACCGGTGTCGAGGCGGTCGACGGCGTGACCCTGCGCTCGACCATTGACGGCACGGAGACCCACCTGCCGCTCGGTGGCCTGTTCATCGCGATCGGCAACGACCCGCGGACGCACCTCATCCACGGCCAGCTGGAGCTCGCCCCCGAGGGCACGATCGCCGTCAAGGGCCGCTCGTCGAAGACCAACCTCCCCGGCGTCTTCGCCGCGGGCGACGTCATCGACCCCACGTACCGACAGGCCATCACCGCCGCCGGCAGCGGCACCATCGCCGCCCTCGACGCGGAGCACTACCTCGCAGACCTCGAGCAGGCTGCTGGGGAAGCGTCGGCCATCGGCGAAGCACAGACCGCGGGTCGCCCGCAGCCGGCCGACCCCGTGCTCACCACCACCGTTTGATCGACGGCCAGGCTGTCGGCCTGGCCACCACGAAGGAGAACACTCATGTCAGATGCAGTCACCGAGGCCACGTTCGACGAACTGGTCATCAACAGCGACAAGCCCGTCCTCGTCGACTTCTGGGCCGCCTGGTGCGGACCGTGTCGCGCGGTCGGCCCGATCCTCGACACGATCGGCTCCGAGAACAGCGACAAGATTACCGTTCTCAAGCTGAACGTCGACGAGAACCCGAACCTCGCCATGAAGTACCAGATCACCTCCATCCCTGCGATGAAGGTCTTCAAGGGCGGCGAAGTCGTGCAGACCGTCATCGGCGCCAAGCCGAAGGCCGCACTCGAGAAGGATCTCGCAGCTTTCATCGCCTGATCAGGTCATTCTGAACCACTGAACCGCCCGGCTCATTCGAGTCGGGCGGTTCTTCGTTAGTGGGGTGTTTCACGTGAAACACAGCGAATTGCGCTCTGACCAGCGATTCTCAAATCAAACAGAATGTGTCTGTGGCACTTCGACAAGCTCAATGACCGCGATGCGGCGACCGCCTATCAAGCTTGATAACCCAACTTCTCGGTCCCTGAGCTTGTCGAAGGGTGCGGGAATTTCAAGGCCGAGCTACCCCTGTTTCACGTGAAACAACGTCAGGAAGACTGACCGAAGCCCGACTCGCCAAGCTCGCTCAGGATGCGGTTGAGATCGGCGATGGTGGCGAACTCCACGACCATCTGGCCCTTCTTCGCACCGAGGGTCACCTTCACACGGGTGTTCAAACGGTCGCCGAGACGGTCCGCGATCTCATCGAGTTGGCCGCGTCGCGATCCGGCGATCGGACGCGGCTTCTTCGCCTGAACACCCTGAGCCGCCGCAGCTTCGGCCGCGCGGACGGACAGGTCCTCGTTCACGATCTTGTCGGCCAGGCGCTGCTGTGCCTCAGGATCGGTCAGCGACAGGATGGCTCGGGCGTGTCCGGCGCTCAGCACACCGGCAGCGACGCGCTGCTGCACGGCCGCCGGCAGCTTGAGCAGGCGGATGGTGTTGCTGATCTGGGGGCGGGACCGCCCGATGCGGTTGGCAAGCTCGTCCTGGGTGATTCCGAAGTCGGCCAGGAGCTGCTGGTAGGCAGAAGCCTCCTCGAGCGGATTCAGTTCTGAGCGGTGGAGGTTCTCGAGCAGCGCGTCGCGCAGCATGTCCTCGTCGGCGGTGTCCTTGATGATCGCGGGGATGCGGTCAAGACCCACCTCCTTCGAGGCTCGAAGACGCCGCTCACCCATGATGAGTTCGTATCGTTCGTCGTCGCCAGGGATCGGTCGGACCACGATCGGCTGCAGGATGCCGACCTCACGAATGCTCGTGACGAGTTCCGCGAGGTGGTCTTCATCGAAGACCGTCCGCGGCTGGTTGGCGTTCGGCACGATGAGTTCGGGGGAGAGGTACGCCAGACGGGCACCGGGAACGGCCACGAGCTGCGGTCCATCTGCCGTCGTAGCAGCGGCGTCCGGGCCAGTGGGGGCGTCGGCTGCCGCGGCCTCTGCTGCGGCGGCGTCGGCGGCTGCGGTCGCAGCGTCCTTCGCTGCCTTGCGGGCAGTGCCCTGGTTGTCGGGGAAGAAGACGTCGACGGGACGGTTCGCCTGCGAGTCTGAACTCGTCGTCGGAATGAGTGCACCGATCCCGCGACCGAGTCCAGTTCGTTTCGTTGCCATCAGTGACTGACTCCCTCAGGGTGGTTCGTATCGGGTGTATCGGAGGAGCCTGCGGCCCATCGGTTGGCGATCTCCGCCGCTGCTTCGAGATAGGACACCGCGCCGAGCGACGTGGGGTCGTAGCTGATGACGCTCTGTCCGAAGCTGGGCGCCTCGGAGATACGCACCGCTCGTGGGATGACGGACTCGAGGACCTGCCCGGTGAAATGGTCTCGGACGTCCTGAGCCACCTGCTGCGCAAGGTTGGTGCGCCCGTCGTACATCGTCAGGAGGATGGTGCTGACGGCGAGCCCTGGGTTCAGGTGCCGCTGGATCAGCTGGATGCTGCTGAGGAGCTGACTCAATCCCTCGAGCGCGTAGTACTCGCACTGGATGGGGATGAGCACCTCCTTGGCCGCAACGAAGGCATTGATCGTCAGGAGTCCGAGGGACGGTGGGCAATCGATCAACACGTAGTGGAACGGCTCATCGGCATCCTGGATGAACTGTTCGAGGGCCGTCCGGAGTCTATGCTCACGGGCCACCTGTGAAACGAGTTCGATCTCCGCACCGGCGAGATGGATCGTCGAGGGAGCGCAGAACAGCGTGGGGAACTCGGGGCTCTGCTGGACGACATCGGCCAGGGGGAAGTCGTCGATCAGGACGTCGTAGACGCTCGGGACGTCGGAGTGGTGCTCGACGCCGAGTGCGGTGGACGCGTTCCCCTGGGGATCCAGATCGATCACGAGGACACGAGCGCCCGAACGGGCGAGGGCGGCGCCGATGTTGACAGTGGTCGTCGTCTTGCCGACCCCACCCTTCTGGTTGGAGACCGTGAAGACCCGAGTGTGGTCGGGCGTCGGCAGGGTTGCGTGAGCCAAGGCCTTACGCCTCTCAGTCAGATGATGGAGCTCGCGAGCCAACGGCGTGGACGCGTCGAAGGCGCTACCAACGGAGTCGCGCTCGGGAGCCGCGGAATGCGTTGGTTCGGGTTGTTTCACGTGAAACCTTCTCGCTCGAAACGTGTAGTTCAACCGTACCAGCGTGGGCTGACGCCGGGGGAGCGATCTCCGAGTCTGCTCGGGGGAAGTGCGTACGCATGCAGGCCCCAGAGCGCCATTTCGCGACACCCGCATCTCGTCGAACGCCCCGAGTGGTGCCCAGCAGGGACGCCTCGCCTTCCATCTTCCACAGGGTTATCCACAGGGCAGCGGTATGCGCAATCCCGCGCAACCGCGTGCGCTTCGCGCGTGGAGGTCGATGCTGGTCCGATCGACCCGAGACGAGCCCAGCGGACGTGTGTTGACAACCATGGGTGAGGTCGCTCCGCGATCAGGCAGAGATCCGCGTCTTTCCGCGGAAGTTCGGACCCGAACGCCACATTCCGCGTCCGACAGGTCCAGGCTCCTGCCCCGGCGCGCATTGGCCACAGAGTGGTGGTAGACGGATTGTGGTCCGCGTCTCTCCGAGAGACCACCACCTTCTGCGGTTGCGCTCGAGAACTGTCCACAGAGTTATCCACAGGCGTCATCTCCACACACGTGTATGGATGAGCACCGGGGGACTGGCACCAGTCCGCGCCAGCGTTTCACGTGAAACCAAGGTGTGGCGCACGCCGAGCCACCCAACGGCTCGCATCGGTGGGCACCCCTGCGGCCTCTGGCCACAGCCCGCATCGCCTCACCGGCTTATACGACACGAGGGGGAGCGATAGCGGCGCGACATTACACAACCGTTCCAGCCCCGCACTCGAAGTCGCACTCGACCGCTGATTCACGTGAAACACTCTCGACAGGATCAACGCAACGGATGGGTGTGACCTTGAGCGCGAGCCAACCGGCGACCGCGCGTGGTGCCCGTCGAACTCCACTGATCACCACCACCGCGCTACAGCAACGCAGGGAAAGATTGCAACTCATGTTCCACGTGAAACGTCGAATATGGAGCCGATCCAGCCACGACGGTCTCCCTCGGGAGGGTACCCACTGAGAGAGCTGAGTACACGACTCCCAGTCCGATATGAACCACTTCTGAGAACGAGAGACCCCCGCAAGTGGGATCCTTCCACGTTCCACGTGAAACGTCGTGCAATCTCAATGTTCGGGCACCGAGCACCCTCTCGAAGCCGACTCTGCGCGCAAATTCATGCATCGTCAATCGGGAGCACGCCTGCTCCGCCCAGGCCGACAAGAGTCACGAGCACGACCACCGAAGTGCCGGCGCACGTCGACACATGGTCACGCCGACCGGCCCCCGTGCAGCGCACCTCACCGCCCGGTCGAGGAGAGCGGGGGCGAGCAGCAGGTTGCTCGGATCTGAACGCACCGCGCGACGCCAGCACCTCCGAGAGCGGTCGCCTTCGACGCAGGCGGTGGCACCAGACCGACCATCCTCGACCTACCGAGCGGTGGTTCTCCCAGCGCTTCAGCCAACACCGACCCACCGGCGGACATGAGTCTTCCGACGGCCGGGCACCAGTCAGCCTGTAAGCGCCTGAGGAACTGGCGGAATGCGCACCTCGCCGCAGGAGCCCGACGGCACCATCCGCCGCGTGATGAACCACCGCGAATCAGTCGAACGTGTGGGACGGGGCTACGCATCTTCCCTGCAACCAAGGGCGGACACGGGCCTACCCGCACTTCGAACAAAGGCCGCAGATCCCTGACGAGCACGCCCGGATCACCAAACTGGGAGGTTCACCATTGCCGCCAACACTCGGCCGTCATCTCCGAAGGGGCGGTCGGACGGTCGGCCACCGCGTCGAGCATCGGCGTCTGGGTGCGACGATCGGCGGAGCGTGGAGCATCGCCGCTCGCCAGTGGCCATGCCGACCCCGCATCACAGGAACGGGATGACGGACCAAGAAAGGAACATATATGAGATACCAGAGAATCCAGGGCTGACAAACGTCAGAAAACACTCGAATCTAGCCCGCCCAACGCACCGGATTCGTGTCCGAATGGACCAGAGAATCGTTCCTGACGAACTCAGGACCGCTGAACGGGCCGCATATTCCGGGCCGGTTCGTCAGGAGCCATTCTCCCGAGGGCTCACAAACCGACCGATATCGTCTGCGGTGCCCCTCACGGACGCCCGAGTGCTCCCGACCGACCTCAGCCGCGGACGGTTCCCACGATGACTCGGGTCGGCTCCGCCAGAACGCCCTCGCCAAGCGTTCGAACCTCGACGCCGGAGACCCGGTACTTGCGAAGCTCTTTGGTCGACGCGTCGACTTCCGCCTGCGCGCCGGCGCCCTTCATGAGGACCAGCTCTCCGCCGTCCCGAAGCAGGGGAGCGGTGAGGGGGAGCAACTTCCGCAATGCGCTGACCGCCCGAGCGGTCACCTGGTCGAGGGGCTCATCGAGGCGAACCTCCTCAGCGCGCGCTCGCACGACGGTGACGTTCTCGAGCCCGAGGACCCCAACCTGGTCGTTGAGCCAGGCGACCCGACGTTCCATCGGTTCGATGAGGACGAACTCGACATCTGGCCGCGCAATCGCGAGCACCAGTCCAGGCAGCCCCGCGCCTGTGCCGACGTCGCCGACTCGCCCGGCACGAAGGAGCGGTGCCACGATCACGCTGTTGAGGATGTGGCGCGTCCACAGACGCGGAAGTTCCAGGGGCCCGATCAGCCCGAGAGGCTCGCCGAACTCCGCCAGGTTCGCGGCGAAGGCACGACCGACATCGATCCGGTCGCCGAACAACTCGGCTGTTTCCGCCGGTTCCGGTTCGAGTCCTACAGGCACGTCAGTCATCGCAGTTTCACGTGAAACGATCAGGCCGCGTCAGCCGCGCGTGATGACGGTGTGACGGTCGCGGCCTTCGCCGTGCGACTCGGACACGAAGCCGCGAGCCGACACGATGTCGTGGACGAGCTTGCGCTCGTAGCTCGACATCGGGGGGAGTGCCGCCTCGGTGGAACCGGCCTCGATGCGCTCGACCGCTCGCTCCACGAGGGCGCCGAGCTCCTGCTGACGCGCTTCCCGGGATCCGCCGATGTCGAGGATGAGCCGGGAGAAGCCACCGGTACGGTTCTGAACAGCCAGACGCGTCAGCTCCTGCAGCGCGTTGACCGTGTCGGGACGCGACAGGAGACGCAGGTTACTCTCCGTGGGGGAGTCGATCGACACGTACGCACGACCATTGCGGGCATCGATGTCGATGTCGCCATCGATGTCGCAGATGTCGAGGAACTCCTCGATGTAGTCCGCTGCGACGTCGCCCTCTTCTTCGAGCTGCGTGATGGTGGGTGCTTCGTCCTGGGCCGGGGCCAGTTCCTGGTCAGTCACCGATACTCCTACTTGTCTCGTCCGTCGGTCTGCTGCTTCTTCGCACGCGCCTTGCCCATGGGCTGCTGACGCTGCGTCGGGGTCTTCTTCTCGGGTACCGGCGCCTCGGAGATCGAGATGACGTCGCCGTTCGGCGTCATGAGCTTGCCCTTCCGTGCGAGACGCTCCTCACGAGCCTTCGCAGCGTCGGAACCAGGGGTGGGCATGTTCCGGATGACGAGGAACTGCTGCACCATCGTCCATGCGTTGGACGTCAGCCAGTAGAACATGACGCCGAGCGGGAAGGCGAAGCCGGAGAAGAGGAACACAAACGGCAGGATGTACAGGAGGATGCGCTGCTGCTTGAACTGCGGGCTGGCCTTCGTCTCGGCCGACATGTTCTTCGACACGATCTGCAGCTGCGTGATGAACTGCGACGCGCACATGAGGATGACCATGACGGCGGCGATGATGACGACCGCCCAGTTGACCGGGTTGCCGGCGAGTGCCGCCTGCATGCTCGTGTGCAGCGGAGCGATCCCGAACAGGTTCGCGTCGCCGAACTGCACGGCGAGGGTCTCGTTCAGGGGACCGACGCCGGCCTTGCTCTTCTGGGCGTCGTTGAGCACGGAGAACAGGGCGAAGAAGATCGGCATCTGGACGAGCAGCGGCAGACATCCGCTGACGGGGGAGGTGCCGTGCTTCTTGTACAGCTCCATCGTCTCGCGGGACATCGCCTCACGGCTGGCCTGGTCGCGCTTGCCCTTGTACTTCTCCTGCACCTTCTTCATCTGCGGCGCGATCTCGAGCATCTTGCGCTGGCTCTTGATCTGCTTGATGAACAGCGGGATGAGGGCGGCACGGACGACGAGGACGAGCCCGACGATCGAGAGGACCCAGGTGAGACCGGCCGCGGGGTCGAGTCCGATGGCCGTCCACAGCAGGTGCCAGCCCACGAGGAGCAGCTCGACCGCCCACTTGAGCGGCCAGAGAATTGTGCCGATGATGTCCATAGGTGCGGGTCAGCCCTTTCCGTGGCTCGGTTGCACGACAAATCCGTGAGAAGTGACGCTGTACCGGAAGTTCTTCTTGGGTGGTACCTCGTCGAAACGAGGTGCTGCCCAGGGGTGGCATCTCGCGATGCGCGCCGCTGCCATCGCCGAACCGACGACGACACCGTGTTGCTGCACCGCTCCCAGAGCGTACGCGGAACAGCTGGGGTAATACCGGCAGACGTCGCCGTACAGCGGGGAGATCGCGGCGCGATACCCGCGAAGCGCCAGCACCGCAGCATTGCGGGGCGCGAGGCAGGTGGCAGCGAGGACGCCGTTCATCGGTGCGCGTCCGCAGCCTCGGCGATGACGCCGCGTTTGGCGAAGGCTCGATCGACCTCGGCATGGAGCGAGGCGAACGGAGCCGTCGCTGCAGACGGCAGCGCACGGATGACCACGTCAGCGCCGCGGGCAGCGTGAACGATGCTGTCGTGGCAGATGGCCTTCAAGCGGCGTCTGACGAGATTGCGGGTCACTGCGTTTCCGACCGTTTTCGCAACGATGAACCCGAAGCGCGGCTGTCCGCCCTTCGGGTTCATGCGTACGTACGTGACCGTGTGCTCGCCGACGAACCGGGACCCGCGACGAACTACCCCTCGGTAGTCGTCGCCGGACGTGATCCGGCTCGCACGCTCGAGCACGACGGCTCTACGCGGAGAGTTCGGTGCGGCCCTTGGCGCGACGAGCCGACAGGATGCCGCGGCCGGCACGCGTGCGCATGCGCAGACGGAAGCCGTGCTTCTTGGCGCGACGACGGTTGTTCGGCTGGAAGGTTCTCTTGCTCATAATTACGATCTCCGGATCATGACCCACCACTGCACAGGTGGCAGCAGGGTACGGAAGGGTGCCCGTGGGCAGAAGTCAACTGATTAAACCTACGGTCTACTCGCGCGAAGGTCAAACCAGCGGCGCCCAAACGAATGATTATCCACAGGATTCTCAGAAATTGTAGCAGTGACACGCAGGGCGGCCGTACAGTGATTTGGGACTGGGGCGACGTCTTGTTAGCGTAAGCCCTCGGGTTATGCACAGCGTGTGGATAGCACCGCGCTCAGCCCCGAATACTCAGGGGAGAGCCTGTGGATGAACCTGTGAGTATGTGTGGGGAGAACTATGTCGGACGCCGACGATGCGATCGCTGAGACCTGGCAATCGGTGCTCGAGATCCTCTCCGTCGACGACCGCATCACCCCGCCGCTCCGCGGGTTCCTCAACCTCATCGTCCCCAAGGGCATCATGGGCGGCACGTTCTACCTCGAGGTGCCCAACGAGTTCACGATGGGCATGCTCAACCAGCGCATGCGGGCACCGATCCTCGCCGCACTCGCATCCATCGTCGACGGTGGTCCCGTCGGCAACTACGCGATCGTCGTCAACCCCGACATCGTCGAGGAACGGTATGAGCAGACAGGCTTCCAGCACATCGACCCGGCACCGCTCGAGTCACCGCAGCCACAGCTGACCCCGACGCCCACGCTTCCGGCTCGGGAGAACGACACCCGACTCAACCCGAAGTACAGCTTCGACAACTTCGTCATCGGCCAGTCCAACCGGTTCGCGCACGCGGCCGCGGTCGCCGTGGCCGAAGCGCCGGCCAAGGCCTACAACCCGCTGTTCGTGTACGGCGACTCCGGGCTCGGCAAGACCCACCTCCTCCACGCCATCGGCCACTACGCGATGAACCTCTACGCGGGGATCCGCGTCCGGTACGTGTCGAGCGAGGAGTTCACGAACGACTTCATCAACTCGATCGCCAACAACCGCGGCTCGTTCTTCCAGTCGCGGTACCGCGACATCGACATCCTGCTGATCGACGACATCCAGTTCCTCCAAGGCAAGGCGGAGACGCAGGAGGCGTTCTTCCACACCTTCAACACCCTGCACGATCACAACAAGCAGGTGGTCATCACCAGCGACCTGCCGCCGAAGGCCCTCACCGGCTTCGAAGAGCGGATGCGTTCTCGCTTCGAGTGGGGACTCATCACCGACGTCCAGGCTCCCGACCTCGAGACGCGCATCGCGATCCTGCGCAAGAAGGCGCAGAACGAGAAGCTGCACATCCCGGACGAGGTCCTCGAGTTCATCGCCACCAAGGTGTCGAGCAACATCCGTGAGCTGGAGGGCACGCTCATCCGGGTCGTCGCGTTCGCGAGCCTGAACCGGACCGCTGTCGACATGACCTTGGCCCAGACGGTGCTCAAGGACGTCATCAGCCTCGACGACGACAACGTCATCTCGCCGATCGACATCATCAACACGACGGCCGACTACTTCAAGCTCTCTGTCGACGACCTGTACGGCTCGAGCCGGTCGCAGGCGGTGGCGACGGCGCGTCAGATCGCGATGTACCTCTGTCGCGAGCTCACCAACCTCTCACTGCCGAAGATCGGTCAGCTGTTCGGCAACCGGGACCACACGACGGTCATGTACGCCAACCGGAAGATCACCGACCTCATGCAGGAGAAGCGCTCGATCTACAACCAGGTGACCGAGCTCACGAGCCGCATCAAGCAGAACCTCCGCTACGGCGCCTGACGGCTGTTCGGTCACTGAGCCTGTCGAAGTGCCGCCCCTCGACAGGCTCGGGAACCGAGGAACCGCTACGGCGCCTGACGCGTCCTGGTGAACGTTTCCGGCCCCTCCACGCACTCGGTGCGCTCGAGGGGCCGATTTCGTTCATCAGGCGACGACGAGCGCTCATTCGACGACATGATGCGCGACCGATCTCTCCACATTCCGCCTTCGCAGCCCTGTGGATAACCTGTGGAGAGATGTGGAAGCTCCGGGCGGGCTTGTGAGTGAACATCGTTCACCGACCTTCGCGTCCCACACCCTCGTGTCGTTCTCTCCACAGGCCACCACCAAGTTACACACATGTAGTTCCCTGTGTTCGAGCGGGTTCGGTGGACTTATCCACAGTTTCCACACCGGTTAAGACTGTTAACCGTTAATTCAATGATCTCTCCGCCAAACAACCTTTCCCCAGGCTCGCTTCTCCACAGCACCTCGTCCCACTCGACCCCGGAAGCAGACCCACTAGCATTGGTGACGTCATCGAGAGCCAGAGACAGGGGACTTGTCGTGCGATTCAGCGTCAACCGGGATGTATTCAGCGAAGCCGTCTCGTTCGCAGTGAAGCTGCTCCCGCAGCGCCCGACGCTGCCGATCCTGAACGGCATCCTCATCGAAGCCGGTGACGACGGACTCATCCTGTCCTCCTTCGACTACGAGGTCTCCAGCCAGACCGGCATCGCGGCCGAGGTCGAGGAGGCCGGCACGGCACTCGTCAACGGCCGGCTGCTCTCGGAGATCGCCAGCCGCCTTCCGAACGCGCCTGTCCGGTTCAGCAAGGTCGAGAACCGCATCGAGGTCACCTGTGGTTCTGCCCGGTTCACGCTCGGATCGATGCCCGTCGAGGAGTACCCGACGATCCCGCAGGTCGACGCCGACTTCGGCCTCGTGCCCGCCGATGAGTTCGCCACCGCAGTGAGCCAGGTCGCTGTCGCCGCAAGCCGCGACGACGTGACCCCGGTCATCACCGGCGTGCAGCTCGAGGTCTCCAAGACGAGCCTCAGCCTCGTCGCGACCGACCGCTACCGCGTCGCGGTCCGCGAGATCGACTGGGACTCGGGCCAGGGCGACGGTTCCAGCGAGACGATCACGGCCCTCGTGCCGGCCCGCACCCTCCAGGAGGTCGGCAAGACCTTCGGCCACAGCGGCAACATCAACGTCGCGATCACGAATCGCGACGACCGCGAGCTCATCGCGTTCCGGGCCGACCGCAAGACGGTCACCTCGCTGCTGATCAAGGGCAACTTCCCGCCGGTCAAGCGGCTCTTCCCCGAGACGACCGACAACTACGCGATCATCAACACCGCGGAACTCATCGAGGCGACCAGGCGTATGTCGCTCGTCCTCGAGCGCGAAGCGGCCCTCCGCTTCACCTTCACCATCGACGGCCTCACGCTCGAGGCCGTCGGATCCGAGCAGGCGCAGGCATCCGAGGGCATCGACGCCCTCCTCACCGGCGACGACATCGTGCTCTCCCTCAAGCCGCAGTTCCTGATCGACGGTCTGACCGCGGTCCGGAGCGAGTACGTGCGGTTCTCGTTCACGAAGACGGAGAACACGAACAAGCCGGGACCCATGCTCATCACGAGCCAATCCTCCAAGGATCAGCCGGGTGCCGACAGTTACAAGTACCTGCTGCAGCCGAACCTGCTGCTGCGCTGACACGCAAAGGATCCTCCATGCACATCGGTCTCGTCGGTCTCGGCAAGATGGGCAACAACATGCGCACGCGTCTGCGTGCGAACGGCATCGAGGTCACCGGTTTCGACCGGAACCCCGATGTCACCGACGTCGCGACGATCAGCGACCTCGTCGCTGCGCTCCCGGCACCTCGCACGGTCTGGGTCATGGTCCCCGCCGGGGCCATCACCGACTCGGTCGTCGAGGAGCTGAACGGCCTGCTCGAGGCCGGCGACCTGGTCATCGACGGCGGCAACAGCCGCTTCACGGACGACTTCAAGCACGCTGAACTGCTGTCGGCGAAGGGCATCGACTACATCGATGCCGGCGTCTCCGGCGGTGTCTGGGGTGTCGACAACGGCTACGGCCTCATGGTCGGCGGTTCCAAGGAGCAGGTGGAGCGGGTCATGCCCGTCTTCGACGCCCTGCGCCCCGAGGGCCCGCGCGATGAGGGCTTCGTCCACGTCGGAGAGGTCGGCGCCGGCCACTACGCGAAGATGGTGCACAACGGCATCGAGTACGCGCTCATGCAGGCGTACGCCGAGGGCTTCGAGCTCCTCGACAAGCGCGAGGACATCATCAAGGACGTCCCCGGCACGTTCAAGGCCTGGCAGCGCGGCACCGTCGTTCGGTCCTGGCTGCTCGAGCTCCTCGTCCGCGCCCTCGAGGAGGACCCGGACTTCGAGCAGATCGAGGGCTACGTCGAGGATTCGGGTGAGGGCCGCTGGACGATCGAGGAGGCCATCGCGAACGCGGTGCCCGTCCCGACCATCTCGGCATCGATCTTCGCCCGCTTCGTGTCGCGCCAGGAGGACTCGCCGGCCATGAAGGCGGTCGCCGCACTCCGCAACCAGTTCGGCGGACACGCGGTCAAGAAGGCCGACGACTGACGACACGACGTCTCCTGACGAACGAAATCGACCCTCCCGGAGCATTCCGCTTCGCTGGAGGGTCGATTTCGTTCACCCTGCGTCGTCGTGACGGCCGCGCTCGGACGTCCGACGGCGCCCCGACCCGTTCGGCGTCAGGGCGAGGCGGTAGGGTGACGTGGTGATCGTGCGGCACTTGAATCTCACCGACTACCGCAACTACGCGGTGGTCGACGTGGCGCTCGAACCCGGACCCAATCTGTTCGTGGGTCGCAACGGCCAGGGCAAGACCAACCTCGTCGAGGCGATCGGATACCTCAGCAGCCTCGGGTCCCATCGGGTCTCCTCCGAACAGGCGCTCATCCGACA
Organism: Plantibacter sp. lyk4-40-MEA-4; assembly: GCF_030209415.1. Taxonomy (NCBI): domain Bacteria; kingdom Bacillati; phylum Actinomycetota; class Actinomycetes; order Micrococcales; family Microbacteriaceae; genus Plantibacter; species Plantibacter sp. lyk4-40-MEA-4. The sequence continues at coordinate 75,166 of NZ_JARVSA010000011.1, read as the reverse complement.
CGGTGCCGACGCGGCGATCATCAGGGCGCGCATCGTGCACGACGGTCGTGAGCTGCTCGCCGAGGTGCAGCTCAACCGGGGTTCGGCCAACCGCGCCCAGGTGAACCGGTCCCAGATCAAGCCGCGCGAACTGCCGCGGTACGTGTCCACCGTGCTGTTCGCCCCGGAGGACCTCCTGATCGTCCGCGGCGACCCGTCGGCGCGCCGGCGGTTCATCGACCAGCTCCTCGTGCAGCGGATCCCCCGGCTGGCCGGCGTGATGGCCGACTACGACCGCTCCCTGAAGCAGCGGAACTCGCTCCTCAAGTCGGCGAGGGCGCGCGGGCTGAAGTCCGGGCCCCTGGCGACGCTCGACCTCTGGGACGACCGGCTCGTGCAGTACGGCACGGAGATCATCGCCGAACGTCTGCAGCTCCTGGCCATGCTCGGTGGGCCACTGCGTGCCGCGTACGAGGCCGTGGCCGGCGACGATCACCGACCGGTCCTCCTGCCCGTGCTCAGTATCGCCGGCACCGACGCCGAGGACGAGTCGGCGGCCGCCGATCCCACGGAAGGCGTGGAGCCGGGCGCCCCTGTCGATCTTGCGCGTATCGCGGAACGGTTCCGTGCGGCGCTCGCGCAGCGCCGGTCGGCCGAGCTCGAACGGGGCCTGACGCTCGTCGGGCCACACCGCGACGACGTGTTCTTCGGTCTCAACGGGCTGCCGGTCAAGGGGTACGCGAGCCACGGTGAATCGTGGTCGTTCGCGCTCGCCGCCAAACTCGCCTCAGCCGAGCTCCTCCGCGCCGACTCGTCCCTCGGTGATCCGGTGCTCATCCTCGACGACGTCTTCGCCGAGCTCGATGCACGTCGCCGGGAACGCCTCGCGGCCGCGGTCGCGGAGTACGACCAGGTCATCATCACCGCGGCCGTGTTCGACGACGTCCCCGAACGGTTCACCGCGCACGTCGTGCGCATCGAAGCCGGACGGATCGTGGACGGTCCGGACGGGGCGGCCGGCCCAGTGAACGAGCCGCTCACCACGGAGTCGACGCATGACTGAGCCGCGGCGACTCGGACGGGACGCCGACCCGGCGGGGGAACTGTCCGCCACGGTGTACCTCCGGTTCAAGGAGATCTTCGGCGGCGAACGGGTCTCCCGTGATCGCAAGCGCCGGGAACGCTCGGCCGAGGGGCCGCAGGACTCGGTGCCGTACGGAGTCGGACGCGACCCCAAGGGCCTCGGGACGGTCATCGATTCGCTGACCGCCGGACTCGGGTGGAACTCGCCACTCGCCCAACACGAGGTCCTCGGGAACTGGGCGGAGTTGTGCGGCGAGGACACCGCCAGGTACTCCGAACCGGTGTCGATCGCGGACGGCGTCCTGCTCGTCCAATGCCAGTCGACGGCCTGGGCGACACAGTTGCGACACATGCGCCACGAGATCCTCGTCCGCATCGCCGAACGCTATCCCGACGCCGGTGTCGACACAATCCGTTTCCAGGGCCCCGGAGCACCCTCCTGGAAAAGAGGCCCCAGGTCGATCCCAGGGCGTGGTCCACGCGATACTTACGGCTAGGGAGGCAAATACGGCCTCCGGGCATGGAAAAGTGCCTCAAACGGGCGTTTTCTCGCGGCTTCACGGGGTCTGTTTGGTAGGATGGAACGGTCGAATCTCGACGGTTTGGAGCCCTCTTTTCCTATGACATCAGAACCCAACACGCACGCCCAAGACTCTGATTACGGCGCAAGTGCCATCCAGGTTCTCGAAGGTCTCGAAGCCGTCCGGAAGCGGCCCGGTATGTACATCGGGTCCACCGGTCCACGTGGTCTGCACCACCTGGTCTACGAGATCGTCGACAACTCCGTGGACGAGGCCCTCGCCGGCTACTGCGACACGATCCTCGTGACCATCCTGGAGGACGGCGGCGTCCGCGTCATCGACAACGGTCGAGGCATCCCGGTCGACATCCACCCGGTGGAGAAGAAGTCGACCGTCGAGGTCGTCCTGACCATCCTGCACGCCGGCGGCAAGTTCGGCGGCGGCGGGTACGCGGTCTCCGGCGGGCTCCACGGCGTCGGTTCGTCCGTCGTCAACGCACTGTCCACGCGCCTCTCCGTCGAGGTCCGTCGTCAGGGTTCGGTCTGGCGCCAGAGCTTCCAGCACGGTGTCCCCGACGCCCCGCTCCACGAGGACGAGCCGTCCTCCGAGACGGGCACCACGATCGCCTTCTGGCCGAGCGCCGAGACGTTCGAGACGACGGAGTTCGACTACGAGACGCTCCGGACCCGCTTCCAGCAGATGGCCTTCCTCAACAAGGGCCTCCGCATCGAGCTCGCCGACGAGCGTCCGTTGCGCGACGCCATCGAGGCCGACGACGTCGACGACAACTCGGCGGCACACTCGCAGCGCAAGGACGTCTTCTTCTACGAGCGCGGTCTCGAGGACTACGTCGAGTACCTGAACAAGGCCAAGCGGGCCGAGCTCGTCCACGACGAGATCATCTCCTTCGAGTCGGAGAACACCGAGCGCAAGATCGCGCTCGAGGTCGCGATGCAGTGGACGACGGCGTACAACGAGAGCGTCCACACCTACGCGAACACGATCAACACGCACGAGGGCGGCACCCACGAAGAAGGGTTCCGCGCGGCGCTCACCACGCTCGTGAACCGTTACGCACGTGAGAAGGGCATCCTCAAGGAGAAGGACGACAACCTCTCCGGCGACGACGTCCGTGAGGGCCTCACGGCCGTCATCTCCGTCAAGCTCTCCGAGCCGCAGTTCGAGGGACAGACGAAGACCAAGCTCGGCAACACCGAGGCGAAGGCGTTCGTGCAGAAGGTCGTCAGCGAACAGCTCAACGACTGGTTCGACCGCAACCCGAACCAGGCCAAGGAGATCATCCGGAAGGCGCTGCAGGCCGCGACCGCTCGACTCGCCGCCCGCAAGGCCCGCGAGACGGCCCGTCGCAAGGGCCTCCTCGAGGGTGGCGGCATGCCCGGCAAGCTCAAGGACTGCCAGTCGAAGGACCCGTCGCTGTCCGAGATCTTCATCGTCGAGGGTGACTCCGCAGGCGGCTCCGCCGTGCAGGGTCGCAACCCGGAGACCCAGGCGATCCTCCCGCTCCGTGGCAAGATCCTCAACGTCGAGAAGGCACGCCTCGACCGCGCCCTCGCGAACAACGAGGTCCAGGCCATGATCACGGCCTTCGGTGCCGGCATCGGTGAGGACTTCAACCCCGACAAGGTGCGCTACCACAAGATCGTGCTCATGGCCGACGCCGACGTCGACGGCCAGCACATCACGACGCTGCTGCTGACCCTCCTGTTCCGCTACATGCGCCCGCTCGTCGACCTCGGATACGTGTACCTCGCGCAGCCGCCGCTCTACCGCCTGAAGTGGTCGAACGCCGATCACCAGTACGTGTACAGCGACCGCGAACGCGACGCCCTCCTCACCGACGGTGTCGCCTCGGGCAAGCGCATCCCGAAGGAGAACGGGATCCAGCGCTACAAGGGTCTCGGCGAGATGAACTACAAGGAGCTGTGGGAGACCACGATGGACCCGCAGACGCGGACGCTCCTCCAGGTCACCCTCGACGACGCCGCGGCTGCCGATGAGATCTTCTCCACGCTCATGGGCGAGGACGTGGAGTCCCGCCGGACCTTCATCCAGAAGAACGCGAAAGACGTCCGCTTCCTCGACATCTGAGTGGCACGAACCACCCTCATCCACCGGTCACTGAGCTTGTCGAAGTGATCCACCTCGCACCAGACAGGCCCTTCGACAAGCTCAGGGACCAGGAGAAGTAAGAGAACATGGCAGACGAAACCAACGACGAGATCACGGTCCCGGACGAGGACCACGGCGTGCACGGACGGATCGATCAGGTCGACCTGCAGCTCGAGATGCAGCGCAGCTACCTCGACTACGCGATGAGTGTCATCGTCGGCCGCGCCCTGCCCGACGTCCGCGACGGCCTCAAGCCCGTCCACCGCCGCGTGATCTACGCGATGTACGACGGCGGCTACCGCCCCGACCGCTCGTTCTCCAAGTGCGCGCGCGTCGTCGGCGACGTCATGGGTCAGTTCCACCCGCACGGTGACACCGCCATCTACGACGCGCTCGTGCGCCTCGTCCAGCCGTGGAGCATGCGGTACCCGTTGGCGCTCGGCCAGGGCAACTTCGGCTCACCGGGCAACGACGGCGCGGCAGCCCCTCGATACACCGAGACGAAGATGGCCCCGCTCGCCATGGAGATGGTGCGCGACATCGACGAGGAGACCGTCGACTTCCAGCCCAACTACGACGGCGAGTCCCAGGAGCCGGTCGTCCTGCCGGCGCGCTTCCCGAACCTCCTCGTCAACGGTTCCGTCGGCATCGCGGTCGGCATGGCGACGAACATCCCGCCGCACAACCTCCGCGAGGTCGCCGACGGTGCCCTCTGGCACCTGGCGAACCCCGAGGCCAGCCGGGAAGAGCTCCTCGAGGCGCTCATGCAGCGCATCAAGGGGCCGGACTTCCCGACCGGCGCGCAGATCCTCGGTGTCAAGGGCATCCAGGACGCCTACCGTACGGGTCGCGGTTCCATCACGATGCGGGCCGTCGTGAACGTCGAGGAGATCCAGGGTCGGACCTGCCTCGTCGTCACCGAGCTCCCGTACCAGGTGAACCCCGACAACCTCGCGCTGAAGATCGCCGACCTCGTCAAGGAGGGTCGTCTCGGCGGCGTCGCCGACATCCGCGACGAGACCTCCGGTCGCACCGGCCAGCGGCTCGTCATCGTGCTGAAGCGCGATGCGGTCGCGAAGGTCGTCCTCAACAACCTCTACAAGCACACGCAGCTGCAGGACAACTTCGGCGCGAACATGCTCGCGATCGTCGACGGCATCCCGCGGACGCTGCCGCTCGACGGGTTCATCACCAACTGGGTGACGCACCAGGTCGAGGTCATCGTCCGCCGCACCGTGTTCCGACTCCGCAAGAAGGAGGAGCGCGCACACATCCTCCGCGGCTACCTGAAGGCGCTCGACGCCCTCGACGAGGTCATCGCGCTCATCCGCCGTTCACCGTCCGCCGATGAGGCACGCACGGGCCTCATGGACCTCCTCGAGATCGATGAGCTCCAGGCCAGCGCGATCCTCGACATGCAGCTGCGTCGTCTCGCCGCCCTCGAGCGTCAGAAGATCATCGACGAGGCAGCCGAGATCGAAGCGCAGATCGCCGACCTCAAGGACATCCTCGCGAAGCCGGTCCGCCAGCGCGAGATCGTCAGCGAGGAACTGACCGCGATCGTCGACAAGTACGGCGACGACCGCCGCACCGAGATCATGTTCGGTTTCGACGGCGACATGAACATGGAAGACCTGATCCCCGAAGAGGAGATGGTCATCACCGTCACCCGCGGCGGGTACATCAAGCGCACGCGGAGCGACAACTACCGTCAGCAGCACCGCGGTGGCAAGGGCGTCAAGGGTGCCCAGCTGCGCGCGGACGACGTGGTCGACCACTTCTTCGTGACGACGACGCACCACTGGCTCCTCTTCTTCACCACGAAGGGCCGCGTGTACCGCGCGAAGGCCTACGAGCTGCAGGAGGCCGGCCGCGACGCCAAGGGCCAGCACGTCGCCAACCTGCTCGCCATGCAGCCGGATGAGGAGATCGCCGAGATCCTCGACATCCGCGACTACGAGGCCGCGACGTACCTGGTCCTCGCGACACACGACGGCCTCGTCAAGAAGACGGCGCTCTCGGAGTACGACACCAACCGTTCGGGCGGCATCATCGCGATCAACCTGCGCGAGGGCGACGAGCTCACCTCCGCGTTGCTCGTGGAGAACGACAGCGACGTCCTGCTGGTGTCGCGCAAGGGCATGTCGATCCGCTTCACGGCGAGCGACGAGACCCTGCGGCCGATGGGACGCGCGACGAGCGGCGTCATCGGCATGCACTTCCGCGACGACGACAAGCTTCTCTCGGCGTCGGTGCTGCCGTCCGTCGAGGGTGAGGAACGCGAGGCGTTCGTCTTCGTCGTGACCGAGGGCGGCTACGCGAAGCGCACCAACATCGACCAGTACCGCGGCCAGAATCGCGGCGGTCTGGGCATCAAGGTGGCCAAGCTGAACGACGATCGAGGCACCCTCGCGGGCGCCCTGATCGTCGACGAGAGCGACGAGGTCCTTGTGGTTCTTGCCAGTGGCAAGGTGGTAAGGTCTGCCGTGGCCGAAGTTCCAGCGAAGGGGCGCGACACGATGGGCGTCGTCTTCGCGCGTTTCGCGGAGAGCGACCGAATCATCGCGCTGGCCAAGAACAGTGACCGAAACCTTGAGACCCAGGATGTTCCGGAGACGGTTGCAGACGCAGCCGCCACGGAGGGTGCAGAACCCGAGGCATCCGTGCCGGACGAGACTCCGGCGATGAAGGAAGAAGTAGATGAGCAGTAGCGTCGCAGAGAAGTTGGCCAAGAAGTCGACCAAACGCACCAGCACCAAGCAGGTGCGCCTGAAGCTGGTGTACATCGACTTCTGGTCGGCGGTGAAGCTGTCGTTCCTGGCGGCGATCGCGGTCGCCGTGGTCATCGTGGTGTTCTTCTTCCTCGTCTACACCGTGCTGAACACCACCGGTGTCTTCACGAAGGTCGGTGGCCTGTTCACCGACATCGCGGGCCCGGGGAACAACATCCTGCAGTACGTCAACCTGCCGCAGGTCATGGCCTTCGCGGGCATCGTGGCGCTGCTCAACCTCATCGTCATCACGCTGATGGGAGCCCTCCTCGCGGGGCTCTACAACCTCAGCGTGAAGATCACGGGTGGCCTGCTCGTCGGGTTCACCAACAACTGACGCTCGGTCGGGTCGGCGCCGCGCCGTGCGGCGCCGCCCGATTATGAGTTGCGGCGGGAATCGGGTAGTCTCAACAAGGTTCAAAACGGGGCTATAGCTCAGGCGGTTAGAGCGCTTCGCTGATAACGAAGAGGTCCCAGGTTCAAGTCCTGGTAGCCCCACCCTGCACGACCAGTAACACACCGATTGGATCGGATCCCCGGGTCTGTTCCATCCGGGGCCTTAGCTCAGTTGGTAGAGCGCCTGCTTTGCAAGCAGGATGTCGGGAGTTCGATTCTCCCAGGCTCCACAGTCCAGAAACGCCCTCGGCAGACGCCGGGGGCGTTCTCCGTTGTCGCGGGGCCCGGCGGTTAGGCTGGCGGCATGGATATCCGCGTCGCTGCATATGCCGTCATCGTCGACGAACGGGGCATGCTGCTCTCCCATTGGAACGAGAGCGGACACAGCGGATGGACGCTCCCCGGCGGCGGGATCGACCCCGGTGAGGACCCGGCCGACGCGGCGGTCCGCGAAGTGTTCGAGGAGACCGGCTACCACGCCGAGCTCGACGAGCTGATCGGCGTCGACTCGCAGGTCGTGCCGGTCGAGCGCCGGCTCAGCACGGCTGCCTCCGGGCCGCTCCACACGCTGCGCATCGTGTACCGGGCGCACCTCGTCGGCGGCACGCTGACCTACGAGGCCGACGGCAGCACCGATTATGCCGCGTGGTACCCGCTCGAGGAGGTCGGCTCACTCGACCGTGTCAGCCTGGTCGACGTCGGACGACGCTTCGCCGGCCTCATCTGAGCACAGCCGTCACAACACGAAGCCCCTCCCCGGTCGGAACCGGCGAGGGGCTGCGTCGTGCGATGCGAGATCAGGAAGCGGCAGGCTCCTCGTCGGAGACCCACAGCTCGTCGTCTGCGCGGAACGTCTGCCAGACGGCGTAGGCGACACCGGCAGCGGCGAGGACGCCGAGGCCGATCGCGATGACGGTACCGGCGCTCGCGCCCTTCTTGGCGGGCAGCACCTGCTCGGGGACGTGAAGGCGGCGGAGGGCTGCTTGCACGCGGGTGTCCTTGGCGATGTCGCCGATGCTCAGCACCGTGCCGACGACGCCACCGACTGCGGGGACGACGCCATCCGAGATGCCCTTCTTCACGCCATCGACGGCGTTGCGGGAGACCTTGATCCCCCGGTCGACCGTCGGGACGACGCGGTGCTCATAGGTGTCGCGGACGACGGGGACCACCTGCTCCTTCGAGAAGTTCCCGAGCTGACGGCTCACCTCACGAGCGACTTCGTTGGCGTGGTTCAGGACATCCTGCTGGGAGTCCCAGAGGTCGGCAGCGGAACCCTTGAGCTTCTTGAGCTCTTTCCGGCGCTTGCGTGACAGGCTCATGTGGTCATCTCCAATGATCGCGGCAACAACGTAACCTCCATCTTGCCACTTAGACCCCTGGATACCATCCGAGAGTCCCGAACCCTTGTGCAAGAATTGGGAGTATGTCAAAGCACACCGCAGTCGCCACGTTGCACACCAACCACGGTGAGATCAAGGTCAACCTCTTCGGGGACCACGCTCCCAAGACGGTCAAGAACTTCACCGACCTGGCGACCGGCGGGCGCGAGTGGACGGACTCGAAGACGGGGCAGACCCGGAACGACGCGCTGTACAGCGATCTCATCTTCCACCGCATCATCCCCGCGTTCATGATCCAGGGCGGGGACCCGCTCGGAACCGGCACCGGTGGTCCGGGTTACAACTTCGACGACGAGATCCACCCGGAGCTCAACTTCGACGAGCCCTACATCCTCGCCATGGCGAACGCCGGCAAGCGCCGCAACGCCATCACGGGCGCCGTCGAGGGCACGAACGGTTCGCAGTTCTTCATCACGACCGTTCCCACCCAGTGGCTCCAGGGCAAGCACACCATCTTCGGTGAGGTCGCCGACGCCGAGTCCCGCGCGGTCGTCGACGCCATCCAGGCCGTCCCGACCGGTGCCGGCGACAAGCCGATCGAGCCCGTCGTCCTCGAGAGCGTCACCATCTCCGAGGCTTAGACCCCGCTCGGAGGACAGATCGTGACCCTGCCCCGGGATCCGTCGGCCAATTTCTGCTATCGCCACCCCGACCGACAGAGCTTCGTGCTCTGCCAGCGTTGCGGTCGGACGATCTGTGGAGAATGCCAGACGCCCGGGGCAGTCGGTTTCATCTGTCCGGAGGACATGAAGGCGCAACGACAGAGCGCCCCTCGCAACCGTCTCGGCGCGAGGATCAGCAACTCCTCCCCCATCGTCACGTACGCGATCATCGCCGTGACGGCGTTCGTGTTCCTGCTGCAGTGGATCCCCGGGCTCGGTGTCACGAACGCGCTGCTCTACGCCGGCGTGTACTCCGATCCGTCGTACGGTGCCTTCCAGCCCTGGCGGATGTTGACCGCCGTGTTCGTGCACTCGCAGGGCTTCATCTTCCACATCCTGCTGAACATGTACACGCTCTGGATCTTCGGCCGGATCCTCGAGACGATGCTCGGGCACTGGCGGTTCCTCGCCCTCTACCTGGTCGCCGGGTTCGCCGGTTCGGTCGGTGTCCTGTTCCTCGCCGACCCGACGACGGCCGTGGTCGGCGCCTCGGGCGCGATCTTCGGTCTGCTCGGCGCGTTCCTCGTCATCCAACGACGCATGGGTGCCGACACCCGCGGGCTGCTGGTGCTCCTGGGCATCAACCTGGTCATCGGTTTCATCCCCGGCGTGAACATCGCCTGGCAGGCCCACCTGGGCGGGCTCGTCGGCGGCGCCCTCGTCGGCCTCATCCTCGTCAACACCCGCAAGCGCACGCAGCAGCCGCTCCAGGCAGTCCTGATCGGCGCCTTGAGCGTCGTCCTCCTGGGCGCCAGCCTCCTTCCCGCCCTCCTCTGAGCGGGACCGCACTTCGACAGGCTCAGTGACCGGGTTCGGCTCAGTGAACGGGTTCGGCTTGGTGACCGGGTGTGGGCCGGTGATTCGCCATGGCACGGTGACCGTGTGTCGACGATCGCCGCGCTCGGCGGCGAGCCGCAACCATGCAGGAGACGTTGAAGGTTGCCTGAGTTATCCACAGAGTTATGAACACTGGGGATAATTACACCGGTGTGGTTCCCCGTGTTTCCGGGACTCCCTGCGGTTCTCCACACCGGCATGTGGATAACTCGGAAGTTCTCCACATTGCTGTGGAGAACTCGATGCGCCGGATCCCGCGCACAACGAAACAGCGGGCCGTCCGAGAGGACGACCCGCTGTGCACGCGTGAAGTGAGGGAGGCTAGCGCCACCTGGTGGTCATAAGGAAGCCGATGAAGGCGATGCCGAAGCCGACGAGGATGTTCCACGGGCCGAGCGACTGGATCGGGAGCAGCGTGCCGCTCAAGTAGTAGACGACGATCCAGGCGAGGCCGAGCAGCATGAAGCCGAACATGACCGGCTTGAACCAGACCGCGTTCGGTGCGGGTTCGCCGCTCGTCTGCTCGGGTTCGCGGGACGGTTTGCTTCGTGACTTCGTGCGTGCCATGCCGACATTCTACCTGTTCACCCCAATCGGTGCCTTGGGGATCAGCCGATCCCGAGTTCTTCTCGGTAGAATCCATGCGTGACCGACGACCTACCTTCGCGAGCGAGCGCACGCGCCGCTGAGCGCAGAGCGCCGTCGAAGCACCGCATCAGCGTCTTCGGGGTGGCCGGCGAGCTGCTCATCACCGCGGGCATGGTGGTCCTGCTGTTCCTCGCGTGGCAGCTCTGGTGGAACGACATGATCATGGCCGGCAGTCAGGCCAACGCCGCATCGAGCCAGTCGCAGGAGTGGATCAAGAACGCCGAGACCGCTCCCGCGCCCGAACCGACCGTGGATGCAACCGGCGCGCCGAACTACGGTGAGCCGCCCGTGACCGCCCGCCCCGCGCCGGGCGACCCGTTCGCAGTGCTCTACGTGCCGCGGTACGGCGCCGACTACCGCCGCGTCGTCGCCGAGGGTGTCGACACCGCGACCGTCCTCAACAGCTTCGACCTCGGCGTCGGTCACTACCCGAGCACCCAGATGCCCGGAGAGGTCGGCAACTTCGTCGTCGCCGGTCACCGCAAGGCCTACGGCGGTGCGATGACCCTGATCAGCGACCTGCAGATCGGCGACAAGGTCTACGTCCAGACGGCCGACGGCTACTACACCTACGTGTTCCGGAACATCACCTACGTGTTGCCCACCCAGGTGGACGTCCTCAATCCCGTCCCACAGGTGGACGGCGTCGCACCCACGCAGCGCATCCTCACCCTGACCACCTGCAACCCGCTCTACTCGACGGCGGAACGCAGTATCGCTTACGCGGTGTACGAGTCCTGGCAGCCGCTGTCCGCCGGACCGCCCGCCGAGATCGCCGCGTCCGTCGCGGCCGCTGGAGGCTGACGATGTACGGCGCACTCTGGAGGATCCTGCCCGGACCCGTCTGGCTGAGGATCATCGTCCTCGTCGTCCTGTTCGTGGCGGTCGTGGCCGCCCTCTTCACGTGGGTGTTCCCCTACGTGGACTCGTTCATCGTCGATCAGAATGTGACCGTCGGCGACGAATGACCCGAGTCCTGGTCATCGACAACTACGACAGCTTCGTCTACACGCTGAACGGGTACGTCGAACAACTGGGTGCCGAGACGGTCGTCGTGCAGAACGACGGCATCGCGTTCGACGACCTCGAGCAGCGGGTCCGCGGGTTCGACGGCGTCATCGTCTCGCCCGGACCTGGTCGGCCATCCGACGCCGGGATCTCACTGGACACCGTGCACGCGGCGTACCGCACCGGGACACCACTCCTCGGGGTGTGCCTCGGCCACCAGGCGATCGCTGAGGCGTTCGGAGCGACCGTGCACACTGCCGACGAGCTGATGCACGGGCAGAGCTCGCTCGTCGAACACGACGGCAGTGTCTTGTACCGGGGAATCCCGCCGCAGTTCAACGCCACCAGGTATCATTCGCTCGCCGTCGTCGACGGCAGCGTGCCCGAGGAGCTCGTCGTGACGAGCCGGACGACCGGCGGCGTCATCATGGGGCTCCGCCACCGTGACGCCCCGATCCACGGCGTGCAGTTCCATCCGGAATCGGTGCTTTCCGAGGGCGGCTACCAGCTCCTGGCGAACTGGCTCGAGACGACGGGGCTCACCGCTGTGAATGAGCGGGCACGAGGGCTCAGCCCGCTCATGACCCGGTAGGCCCTTCGAGAGGCTCAGGGACCGGAGAGCCTGCTCAGGGACCGCCCTTCGACAGGCTCAGGGACCAGCGCCGCCCGCGGACCGGCGCAGCCTACGGACCGGTGCAGTAGGTGAGCGTGATGACGGACTTCTGCGGGATGTCGCCCGGTGCGGGAGACATCGCCGTGACCGGGTCGCCAGCGACGGCCTTGCACGTCGCGTCGGCCTGCGGCTGCACGGTGAACTGCCTCGTCGAGTCCTGCAGGTAGTTCGTCGCGTCGAGGAGCGGCTGCCCGACGACGTCCGTCAGCGTGACGTTCCCACTGGAGACCACGAGGTTCACCGTGGACCCCTGGTCGACGGAGGTACCCGCTCCGGGATCCATCCGCAGTACGACACCCGCTGGCACAGTGGGTGAGTTCTCGCGAGTCACGGAGCCTTGTGTGAGGCCGGCAGCGGCGACCGCAGCCCACGCGGCCTCGGAGGACTGGTTGATGACGTCGGGGACCTCGACCTGAGCTCGACCGGTCGACACGTAGACCTTGATCTGTGTGTTCTTCGTGACCGTGGTTCCGCCTGGCGGATCCGTTCGGATGACGTGCCCGGCATCGTAGTCGCTGCTCGCTTCGTCGAACTTGGTCGGGACGAGTTCGAGCTGCTCGATCGTGCTGTTCGCGCTTTCCCACGTGGCGTCGACGAGATCCGGGACTTCTCTGGAGTCCGTGGAGATGCTCGTCGCGGGCGGGAGCTGCACCACCCAGAACACGAGGGAGAAGAGCACGACGGCGATCCCGGCGATGGCGGCCCAGATCCAGACCACCGGTGGCCGCCGCTGGGTACGCGTCACGGTGTCGTCCGAGGTGAGCTGGCGGATCGCCTGCTCCGTACTGGACGCAGCCGTCGGCGATGGACCGAACAGCGAGTCGTGGTCGTCGCGTCGGACCGGTACATGGCCGGCTCCGGCCTCGTCGAGGTCCTCACGGAACTCGACGGCGCTCTGGTACCGCTCGAAGCGATCCTTCGCGAGGGCTCGGAGGACGACCTGATCGAGTGCCGGCGACACCTTCGGGTTGATCGAGCTCGGCTTCACCGGGCGCTCGCTCACGTGCTGGTACGCGACGGCGACGGCGGTGTCGCCGCGGAAGGGCGCCTTCCCCGTCAGCATCTCGAAGAGGACGACGCCGGTGGAGTAGAGGTCGGTCCGGGCGTCGACCGTCTCGCCCTTGGCCTGCTCGGGGGAGAAGTACGCGGCCGTGCCGAGGATGGCGGTCGTCTGGGCAACCGTCGTGGACGAGTCGGAGACGGCGCGCGCGATGCCGAAGTCGGTGACCTTGACGTCGCCGGCCGTGGTGATCATGACGTTTCCCGGCTTGATGTCGCGGTGCACGACGCCGGCTCGGTGGGAGTACTCCAGCGCGGTGAGGATGCTGTGCGCGATGCGCACCGCCTCCTCGGACTCGACGGGACCCTCGGCGATGAGGTCCTTGAGCATGCGACCTTCGACGTACTCCATGACGATGAACGGCTCGATGAGGTCGTGACCCGAGACGTCCTTCACCCGTTCCTCGCCGGCGTCGTACACGCGGACGATCGTCGGGTGCGCCATCCGCGAGGCGGCCTGTGCCTCCTGACGGAAGCGGGAGCGGAACGCGGGGTCGGTGGCGAGTGTGGACTTGAGGACCTTGATGGCGACGGTGCGACCGAGCTTGGTGTCCACGCCGCGGAAGACGTTGGACATGCCCCCGCGACCGATGAGGTCGCCGACGACGTATCGGCCTGCGAGCAGGCGTTGATCGTCAGCCACGTACCACCCCTGAATTCGCTTGGAGGACAAACACTAACAGCTTACCCGGGCACCTTCCGAGTGCTCTCAGGGATGCCCCTGAGAGCACACGACGACATGTGACTACTCGGTAGCCTTGACCACGTCGATCGGGGTCGATGCCGGTGATGCCGCCGACGTGCCGGTGCTGCACCGGACCGCATAGGACACGGTCAGCTGACCGGCGGCGTCGACCGTGATCGTGCCGCTGGTCGTGTTGGCGTCGAACTGACCCGATGCGTTGTTCTGGAAGAAACCGCCGCCGACCGTCACGGTGTAGCCGAGGAAGTCCGTGCCGGTCGGGCAGGCGTTCTGCACGGTAGCCCAGTCGACGGCGATGGTCGTCGACGTCGCGTCCTTCGGGATCTCGAGCTGACCGGCGTCGTTCAACTTTGACTGATCGACCTTCGGCGCTTCCGTGGGTGGGTCGATGACAGCGATCTCGCCGTACACGGTGAGGGTGATGGCTGAACCCGTCTTCACGTTACCCGTCGGGTTGACGTCGTAGACCGTGTCGACCTGTTCCGGCGACGTCGCTGCGTTGCCGACGTTCTTCGACACGCTGAAGTTGTACGGCGCCGCACTGAAGATGGCGTTGAGCTCCTCGAAGGACCGCCCCTGGAGATCGCTCAGGTTGATCGGGAACACCGTGGGCACCGGCGTGGGCGTCGGGGTCGGGGTCTTCGAGGGGGTCGGAGAGGCCGAGGTCGATGTCGCCGAAGGCGTCTTGCCCCCCGCGTCGTTGCCCTGGTTCGCGAACACAGCGATCAGCGAACCGACCAGCACGATGACGAGCAGGGCGACGAGACCGATGAGCGGCCAGGTCCACTTGCTGCGCTGCTTCTTCTCGCCCTCGCCCTCGACGTCGTCCTCGAGCTGGTCCGCTTCGGCGGCGGACAGCAACTGCGTGGTCGCGTCGTCGGCTGCGGGCATCCGGCGGGTCTGGTCCATCACGGTGGTCGCGGCGTCGCCGGCCCCACCGAGGATCATCGGCACGGCTGCGGCCGCGGCGTTGAGGTCGCCCCGACGGAGCGCCTGGGCGGCGCGCGCGACGTGGGCGGACGATGCCGGACGGTCGACCGGGTTCTTCGCGATCATCGACATGACGAACCGGCGGACCGGCTCGGCGATCGTGACGGGGAGCTCCGGCGGCTGCTCGTTGATCTGCGCCATCGCGATGGCGACCTGCGACTCGCCCGTGAACGGACGGCGTCCGGCGAGGCACTCGTACGCGACGATGCCGAGCGAGTAGATGTCCGTCGACGGTGAGGCGGGGTGCCCGCTCGCCTGCTCGGGTGAGAGGTACTGCACGGTGCCCATGACCTGACCGGTGGCCGTGAGCGGCACCTGGTCGGCGATGCGGGCGATGCCGAAGTCGGTGATCTTGACGCGGCCGTCCGGCGTGATGAGCAGGTTGCCCGGCTTGATGTCACGGTGGACGAGGCCTGCGGCGTGCGCGGCCTGGAGTGCCGACGAGGTCTGCGCGACGATGTCGAGCACCTTGTCGGTGGGCAGGACACGCTCGCGCTCGAGCACGGTGGACAGGGCCTCACCGGGCACGAGTTCCATGACGAGGAACGCGCTGCCGTCCTCCTCGCCGTAGTCGAAGACGTTGGCGATGCCCTCGTGGTTCACGAGTGCGGCGTGCCGTGCCTCGGCACGGAACCGCTCGAGGAACCCGGGGTCCCCCATGTACTCGTCCTTGAGGATCTTGATGGCGATGGTCCGGCCGATGACCAGGTCAGTGGCCTGCCACACCTCGCCCATGCCACCGATCGCAATGCGAGATTGCAGTTCGTAGCGACCTCCGAAGGTCAGCCCGGCTGTCGGTCTCATTTGTTCAGCACCGCCTCTAGTACTTTCTTCGCGATCGGCGCGGCCACGAGGTTGCCGTAACCGTCCTGTCCGAGTCCACCGCCATCTTCAACAACGACCGCCACGGCGACCTTCGGGTCGTCCGCAGGCGCGAAACCGGTGAACCACAGCGTGTACGGATCGTCGGATCCGTTCTGTGCCGTGCCTGTCTTTCCAGCCACATCGACCCCATCTATTCTTGCATTAGTCGCAGCACCGCTCTGGACGCCCTGGACCATGATGTCCGTGATCTCCTTGGCCACCGAGCTCGAGATCGGCTGCGACAACTGCGCCGGTTCGAACTCCTTGAGCACGCTCAGATCGGGGTTCACGACGCGGTTCACCAGCTGCGGGTTGCAGACGATGCCACCGTTCGCGATACCGGCCGAGACCATGGCCATCTGGAGTGCCGAGGCCCGCACGGTGTACTGCCCGAAGGCGGCCATGGCGGTCTGGTCGTCACTCAGTGCGTTCGGGAAGGTGCTCGGCTGCATCGGCATGGGGTTGAGTCCCGTTCCGGTGATGTTGACGTCCATGTTGAAGCCGAAGCTCTGCGCCATGTCGCGGATCTTCTCGTAGCCGAGTTCGACGCCGAGCTCCGCGAGCGGGATGTTGCAGCTGAGCTCGACGGCCGTCGCGATGGACACCGTCGCGCCGCCGCCGCAGCTTCCACCCTCGGAGTTGCGGATGACGGTGCTCGTCCCGGGCAGCGTGTAAGTGGAGGGGTTCGGGAACTCCGACTCCGGCGTGTAGTCGCCCGACGCGAACGCGGCGGCCGCGGTGACGAGCTTGAACGTGGAACCGGGCGGATCGAGGTCGCCGTCGACGCCCTTGTTGAGGAGTGGCTGGCGGTCGTCGTCGTCGAGGGTCCGGTAGGCGTCGAGCACCGCCGCGTTGTCGTGACTGGCCAGGACGTTCGGGTCGTAGCCGGGGCTCGACACCGAGGCGAGGATCTTGCCCGTCTTCGGCTCGATGGCGACGATCGCGCCCTCCTGGTCACCGAGTGCGTCGAAGGCGGCCTGCTGCACGATGGGGTCCAGGGTGACCTCGACCGCGGCACCCTTCGGTGCCTGACCGGAGATGAGCCGGTTGATGGAGTCGAGGAACTGCGAGTTCGAGGTACCGCTGAGGAGGTCGTTGGTCGCGAGTTCGAGACCGGACGAGCCCTGGGTGGGCGAGAAGTAACCGGTGACGGGCGCGTACAGCGGGCCGTTCGCGTAGACGCGCTGGTACTTGTACTCGTCGTCACTCGCGACGGACGAGGCGATGGCGGTCCCGTCCGTGAGCAGGATGGGACCCCGCTCCGTCCGGTAGCTGTCGTAGAGCGTCCGGGTGTTGCGACCGTCCGCGTTGAGGGTGTCGGCCTGGAACATCTGGATGATCGTGGTCGACCCGAAGAGCGCCAGGAACATCGCCAGGACGACGATGCTCACCCGCTTGAGTTCGCGATTCATGAGACCACCGCCTTGGGTTGGGTTCGGACCGTGTCGGAGATGCGGAGCAGGACGGCGATGATGATCCAGTTCGCGACGAGCGAGGACCCGCCGGCCGCCAGGAAGGGCGTGGTGAGCCCCGTGAGCGGGATGATGCGGGTCACGCCGCCGACGACGACGAAGACCTGCAGCGCGACGGTGAACGCCAGGCCGACCGAGAGGAGCTTGCCGAAGTCGTCGGTACCGGCGTAGCCGACCCGGAAGCCCCGCGAGACGAGCAGCAGGTAGAGCGCGAAGATCGCGAAGAGACCGGCGAGACCGAGCTCCTCACCGAGGCTGGCGATGATGTAGTCGCTCTGCGGGACTGGGGTGATCTCGGGCATGCCCTGGCCGAGCCCGGTGCCGAGCAGTCCGCCGTGGGCGAGGCCGAAGATGCCCTGCACGAGCTGGTAGCTGCCGCCGTCGCGGTCGAAGACCTCCGGGTTGAAGGCGTCCCACCAGTTGTGGAAACGACCGGCGACGTAGGACAGGGTCTGACCGGCGATGAACGCACCGGCGAAGAACATCGTAAGGCCGATGATGATCCAGCTGGCACGGCTCGTCGCGACGTACAGCATGACGAGGAACATGCCGAAGTAGAGCAGACCGGTTCCGAGGTCGCGCTGGAAGACGATCACGCCCATCGCCATCGCCCACACCACGAGGATCGGGCCCAGGTCGCGCAGGCGGGGGAACTGGATCCCGAGGAACTTCTTGCCGACCATCGAGAGGCTGTCGCGCGTGCGCACGAGATAGCCGGCGAAGAAGACCGCGAGAGCGATCTTCGCGATCTCGCCGGGCTGGAAGGTGACCGCGTCGCCGATGCCGATCCAGACGCGGGCGCCGTTGACCTCGCGACCGATGCCCGGCAGCAGGGGCAGCAGGAGCAGGACGAAGGCGAAGAGGCCGGCGATGTACGTGTACTTGAAGAGGACGCGGTGGTTGCGGATGATCAGGACCACGGCGATGGCTCCGGCGATCGCGATCGCACTCCACACCATCTGTCGGACCGCGGCGCTCGCCCAACCGGAGTCGCCGAGGGCGATGTCGATCCGGTAGATCTCGGCGATGCCGACGCCGCCGAGCACGGTGGCGATCGGCAGCAGGAAGGGGTCGGCCTCCGCCGCGGTGTAGCGCAGCACGATGTGGAAGGCGAGGACCAGGAGCGACAGGCCCGAGCCGAAGGTGATCAGGGCGAAATCGAGGTGTCCGAGCGCGCCCAGCTGCACGAGCATGACCGCGACCGCGTTGATGGCGAACGCGAAGATGAGGAGCGCGAGCTCGAGGTTGCGGAGCTTCTTCGGCAGCCGGAGTCGGCGCATCGTCTTGATGACGCCGGTGTCGGCTTGGATGGGGGCAGCGACGTCACTGGTCATCGGTCACCCGCAGACGTTTCACGATGTCGAGGGCCTCGGTGAAGGAGGAGGCGCTGATGGTCTGGTCCACGGCCTGGCGATCGAAATCGGAGAGCGAGCCGAGCGGGATGCCGGTGTCCTCCTTGACGCTCGACAACTGGATGGGGCCGATGTCCTGCTGGATGCCCTGGTAGATGACGACGGTGTCTTCGTCGCCACCGACGAAGTAGCGGGTCTGGGTCCAGGCGTACCCGAGCACGACCCCGCCGACGATCGCGACGATGACCACGATGAGGCCGACGAGCCAGGTGATGCGCCGCCGTCTCGCACGACGCTCGTCCTCTTCGATGAGCTCGTCGAGGTAGTCCTCGGAGGCGGGCTCGAAGTGCGAGTTGCCGAGCGAGGTGACCCGGCCGGGATGCAGCCAGCTGTTGGGGATGAGCGAGGGCTTCTTCACCGACGGGGTGAGCGCGAAGGCCACGGGCTTCGAGGCCGAACCGACGACGGCGGGCTCGCCGTCACCCACCGGCTCGTCGACGATGTCGACGACCACGACGGTGACGTTGTCCGGTGCACCGCGGTCCAGGCTCTGCCGGACGAGCTTCTCGGCAGTGCGCTGCGCCGACAGCTTCTCGGTGAGGGTCGCGGTGATGTGCGTCTCGTCGACCACGCCCGAGAGACCGTCCGAGCAGAGGATCCAGCGGTCACCCGGCTGCGTCCCGAGCGTCATCGTGTCGATCTCGGGGGAGGCGTCGACGTCGCCGAGGACGCGCATCAGCACCGATCGGCGGGGATGGACCATCGCTTCCTCGGCCGTGATCCGGCCGGAGTCCACGAGGCGCTGGACGAAGGTGTGGTCGACCGTGATCTGGCTGAGCTCGCCCTCGCGGAAGAGGTAGATGCGGGAGTCGCCGATGTGGGCGATGGCGACCTCGTTGCCGATGACCGCGAGCGCGGAGACCGTGGTGCCCATGCCCGTCAGCTCGCGGTGCTTCGAGACCGTGTCGCCCAGGATGGAGTTCGCCGCGAGGATCGCGGACTGGAGCGTCGCCTCAGCGGCTTCGGAGGACGGATACGGTTCGTCGGCCTCGATGATGCGGTTGAGTGCCATCGCCGAGGCGACGTCACCGCCGGCGTGGCCACCCATGCCGTCGGCGACGACGAACAGGTGGTGCCCGGAGTAGCCGGAATCCTGGTTGTTTGAGCGCACTTTACCCACGTGGGAGAGCGCTGCGCCGGCGCCGCTGGTCGTCACCGGGTTACCGCCGCAACTCGAAACTGGTCTGGCCGACCTTGACGGGGGTGTCGAGTGGGATCTGCGTCGGGACGCTCACGCGCTTGCCGGCGAGGAAGGTGCCGTTGGTGGAGTCGAGGTCCTGGACCATCCACTCGTCGTTCCAGAGCATGAGGCGCGCGTGATGCGTGGACGTGTAGTCGTCGCGGATGATGAGGCCGGAGTCCGCTGAGCGGCCGATGGTGATCGGCTCGCGGCCGAGCGGGAGCTCGGTGCCCTGCTTGGGACCGGACACGATGACGAGGCGCGAGGTGTTGTCGACCGTGGCGCGTGGAGGCGTGCCGCTCGATCCTCCGGCAGCGGGCCGACTGGGTGCCGGGGCGGTCGCGGCGCGCATCGGCTGCGGCGGGGTGGCCGGAGCACCGTTCGACGACTGCTGCTGCGGCTTCCGGACACGTGGTCCGAAGAGATCGGTGCGGAGGGCGTAGACGATGCCGAAGACGAACGTCCAGAGCAGGAGCAGGAAGCCGATGCGGAGGACCAGCAGGGTCAGTTCGCTCACGCGCCGTCCCCCCAGGAGTCGCCGAAGGACGACACATCGTGACGTCGGGTCGCATCGCTCATCTGGCGATCGGATCCGCCGGCCTTGGCGACCACCCTGAACACGATCCTGGTGCGGCCGATCTCGATGACGGAGTCGGGGGAGAGGGCCGCCTGGCGGAAGGGCTGGCCGTTGAGCTTCGAACCGTTCGTCGAGCCGAGGTCGCGCGCCTGACCGGCGTTGCCGTCCCAGAGGATCTCGACGTGCTTCCGTGAGGTGCCGGTGTCGGGGATCGTGATGTCGGCCTCGGCACCGCGGCCGATGACCGTGCGGGCCTGCGTGATCGGATAGCGCTTGCCGCCGATGTCGAGCACAGGCGCCCAGGTGACGGAGCCCTTGAGGTTGACGCTGTCGATCTGGACGAGGCCGTCGGGGAGGGAGCGGTCGCCGGAGAGCTTGATGGTCACGGCCCCGGGGAAGGAGTAGCCCTGGCTCTTGGCGTGCTTCTGGACGAGCGAACCGAGCTCGTCGATGAGGGAGGGACCGATGGCGTCCATGCGCTCGAAGTCGGTGGGCGACATGCGGACGGTGAACTTGTTCGGCACGAGGATGCGGTCGCGGGACACGACGGCGGCCTTGGTGTCGAGCTCGCGTCGGAGCGCGCTCGTGATCTCGACCGGCTGGAGTCCGGACTTGAAGGTCTTCGCGAAGGCGCCGTTGACGGCGCGCTCGAGTCCCTTCTCGAAGTTGTCCAGAATGCCCACGGTCTCTCGATTCGTGTCGGTGTCCAGGCAATGTTAGACGGTTTGCCTGCACACGAGGCCAATCGACGCGGGCGCCGACGCCAGGTGTTCACCCGCTCGGCAGCAGGAGATCAGCATCGGCACCGGACCGTCGGGGCCGTTTCGTCCTGCTCTGGCGCGGATCTCCGGTGTTCTGCCACCCGGGCTCCGCGTGCTATCCTCGATAAGTTGCCGCGAGAGCGGTGACGTCTGGTGTCTCGCGCGAGTGGCGGAATTGGCAGACGCGCTGGCTTCAGGTGCCAGTGCTCGAAAGGGCGTGCGGGTTCAAGTCCCGCCTCGCGCACCAGTGGATGTGACACGAAGGCCCCCGAGGAATCGGGGGCCTTCGTCGTTGTCGGCGTCGATCGACGAATCGGTTCTCGGTGTTCGTGGAGCCAGGGGCGCCCGTCGCGCGTTGACAAGGTCACTTGACACGTCGTCGTGTGACAAGCATGCTTGACCTATGTCAGGTTTCCTTGTCACCGCGGATCGCGGACCCGAGGTGTGCGGCTGATGGCGGCGCTCACCGAGCGCGCGGGGCGCGGTGGCGCCGCGTTTCGGCGGCTGGCGTCGATGAGCGCTCGCGACGTGCTCAGGAACCCGCTCACCGGGATCTCGATGTGGTTCATGACCGGCATCGTCCTCGTGATCTACGTCTCCATGTGGCTCGCGTTCGTCGTCCTGGGCCCCGCTCCGGTCGTCGCGCTGGACACGGACGACCCGGGAGTCCCGTCGGCTCTGGAGCGGGCCGGTGTGCGGTTGGTCACCGACGACGCCCCCGATCGGAACACGCGGGTGACCGTGCACGAAGGGAGCGCCCTGGTCGTGCTCGACGCTGCCGACCAGGCTGCGTGGGACCCGATCTGGCGGGGGCTGCGCGACGCAGGCGTCCCTGCGCACGACGTGACGGTGACGGATGACGAGGGCGACGTGAAGATCGACCCGCTCCAGGAGAACCTCGGGATCGTGGTCCTGGTCGGGGTCGCGAGCCTGGCGTTCGTCGGGACGACCGTCCCGCTCGTGGCGATGCGGGAGCGCGGGCTGCTCCGGCTGCTCGGTGTGACGCCGCTCCGCCGATCGACCTTCCTCCTCGCGCAGCTCCCCTTGCGTGCGCTGGTGGCGGTGGGCATCCTGGTGCTGACGACCGGGATCGCCGTCTGGCGCAGGTACGTCGACGGTGTGGACCTCCTCGCCCTGGGGGTCTCGTTCCTCCTCGGGGCGGCGATGCTGTTCGCTCTGGCGTTGGTGTTCGCCACCCGATCGCGGAACGCCGAGGCGATACAACAGACGATGGTGATGGTGACGATCGGGCTCGTGTTCGCGTCGGGTGGGCTCCTGCCGCAGTCCATCCTCCCTGCCGCCGTGCAGGTCGCCATGGACTGCCTGCCGACCACCTGGTTCGCCGTCGCCGCGAGTGCCTCACTGACCGGGGCCGAACCGTTCCTCCCCGTCCCCGCGCTCTGGGGGCTCATGTCGCTCATCACCGTCGCAGCAGGCGTGCTCGCCGTGCGGTGGTTCGAGTGGGATCAGTCCGAGCGCGACGGGCGGACGACCACGACGTCCGACAAGCAACGAGAGGTGGCTGCATGAACGAGCACACGACACGGGGATCGACGCCGCAGGAGCGTCGCGCGTCCCGCAGATACATGTTGGAGATCGCGGCCGGTGCCGTCGGGTTCCTCGTGACGTTCCTCTTCCTACCGGAACTGTTCCCCACCGAGCCGGGATCGCCCGCAGCCGTCGTGGTCGCGCTCGTCCCGCTCGTGCCGGTGGTGTGGATCGCGATCGCACTCATCCGGCACGTGCGTCGCGTTGACGAACTGCAGCGTGGAGTGATCGTGCTGAGTCTCGCCATCGGGTTCGGTGCGGCGATGCTGATCAGTCTCGCGGTCGTGTTCCTGTCGACCGCCGGTGTCGTCGTCCCCCAGCCGGAATGGTGGGTGTTCATCGGCGGGATGGCGGTCTGGGGCGTGTCCATCGGTGTCGTCTCCTTCCGGGCCACCCGATGAAGAACGACGTTCGCGCCCTGCGCACTGAACGCGGGTGGACCCAGGTCCAGTTCGCTGAAGCACTCGGCGTCTCCAGGCAGACGGTGAACGCACTCGAGACCGGGCGCTACGACCCGTCCCTGCCGTTGGCTTTCCGGGTCTCCGCACTGCTCTCCCGCCCGATCGAGGACATCTTCTTCCCGGGTGAACACGATGCCCCGCCGTCTGGAGGACGACGATGAACGGACCGGACCGAGTGGTCGTCACCGTCGAGCGGCTCGGCAAACGCTACGGCGACCGCAGCGTCCTGCGCGACGTCTCCCTCCGGGTCCGCGCGGGCGAGGTGTTCGGACTGCTGGGACCGAACGGTGCCGGGAAGACCACCACACTCGAGACCATCGTCGGTCTCCGCCGTCCCACCGACGGAACCGTGCGGGTGCTCGGACGAGACCCGGCGATCGACCGCCGGTACGTGACCGAGCGGATGGCGGTGCAGCCGCAGGCCGCCACCCTGTTCCCGACGCTCACGGTCGCGGAGACGCTCGACCTCTTCGCGTCGTTCTACCGCGACGCGCGGCGCCCCGAGGAGGTCTTGGACGAGCTCGATCTGCGGGAGGCGCGGCGCGTGCGCGTGAAGCACCTCTCGGGCGGCCAGGAGCGTCGCCTGCTGATCGCCATCGCGTTGATCGGCGATCCCGAGATCGTCGTCCTCGACGAGCCGTCGGCCGGACTCGACCCGCAGGCCCGACGGAACCTCTGGGACATCATCCGGCGCCAGCAGGAACGCGGGACCACGATCCTGCTCTCGACGCACCACATGGACGAGGCCACCCAGGTCTGCGACCGGATCGCCGTCCTCGTGAACGGCTCGATCGCCGCCTCGGGGGAGCCTGAGACCCTGGTCAGGGAACACGCCGCCACGGCCACGGTGACTTTCGAGGTCCCCGGCCCGACCACCGCGGACGAGCTGCGTTCCCACGACCTCCCCGGCGAGATCACCGTGACGGCGAAGGGCGACGTCAGCCTGGTCGGGATCGTGACCGACGACCCCGACGCCGTGCTGCGCCGACTCACCTTCTCCGCCGGTCTCAGACCGCGCGGGTTCCGAGTGGCGCACGGATCACTCGAGGACCTCTTCATCGATCTCGCGAACCGGCCGATGTCAGCAACCACGGGCGACCCGGCCCACAGCCCATGAGCACGACGCATGCGTTCCCGGCGCAGGTGCGGAGCTTCGCCGCGGCCCACGCGCGTGACCTCGTCCGGGACCCGCGCTCGGTCATCGCGCTCGTGGCGAGTTTCCTGGCCTTGATCGCACTGCTCTGGGGTGTGGACGCCCTCGTGGCGACGGCGTCCGGCGCGCCTGCCGGTGTGCTGGAGCGTGGCCTCCCGCTCGTTTCGAGCACGGGATCGATGGCGATCGCGTTCATGCTCACCACGGTGCCGCTGGTCCGGCATCGCAGCACGGGCCTGCTGCGGGCGCTGTCGACCTCGCCGGCCCGTCGCGACGCCTATCTGCTCGGACATCTGCCGATCCGCGTGGGGTTGGTCGTCGTCGAGGCTGCGGCGATCATCGCCCTGGCCGCCTGGACGGTGCCGACCCGTCCACTCTCCGACCTCATCGCGATCGCCGGCACGATCCTGCTCGGTGGCGCGATGCTGCTCGGCTTCGGCTACCTCCTCGCGGCGCGGTTGTCGAACCCGGACATCGCCATGCAACTCGCGTACCTGCTGCCGATGCTCGCTCTCGCCACATCCGGGGCGCTCTTCCCGCTCGCGGTCCTTCCGGAGTGGGTCGCCGGTCTCTTCCGGCTCCTGCCCACGACCTGGATCGTCGGCGCACTCGAGGCGATCATCTCCCAGGGCCCTCAGCCCGTGCCGCTCGCGGTGGTCTGGAGTCTGATGGCGGCGTGCGCGGTCGTGTCGGGTCTCGCGGCCGCTCGTCTCCACCGATGGAACGCCGGCTGATCGGGGGAGCTGCGGTCCGCCGCGTCAGTCCCGACGCGGGGGTGCCGTCGAATCGCGCACGATGAGCTGCGAGTCGAGACTGGCGACCGAACGGGGCGAGCGTCGCGAAGCCGAGGCCCTCGTCCTGGCCGCCCGGTCGGCCGCGAGCTGAGCTGCCCGCGCGACGATAGGGTGAGGACCCGTGACGGCCGCCCTTCCCCCTGAGCATCGCGAGACGACGCCCCGCGGGGTCCTCGTCTCCGTCGTCGCCTCATTCCTGTTCGCGGCGCTGTTCTTCCTGCCACCCCTGCTGGAGCCGTTCGGGGCGAACGAGATCTTCGCCTGGCGCGTGATCGCGACGGTGCCGGTGCTGGCGACGCTCATCGCGGTGTTCGGGTGGTGGCGGGAGGTCCGGGACATCGCGGTCCGTCTCGCGCGTCGTCCGATCCTCGTCCTCGTGGTCGTGCTCGACGGGCTCCTGTTGTCCCTGCAGCTGTGGCTCTTCGGTTGGGCACCGCAGACGGGGCACGGGCTCGAACTCGCACTCGGCTACCTCCTGATGCCGCTGGCGATGGTCGTGGTCGGCGTCGTCCTGCACCGGGAGCGACTCGCGCCGCTCCGGAGGGCGGCTGTGGCCGCAGCCGCCCTCGGCGTCACCGCCGCGATCGTCGTGGCCGGTGGGCTGTCCTGGGCGACCATCGCGGTCGCGGTCGGCTACCCGGTGTACTTCGCGATCCGGCGCCGAGCCGGGCTCGACTCCATCGGTGCGTTCTGCTTCGAGCTGGCGGTCCTCGTCCCCGTCGCGATCGTGCTGGCGTTGCAACCGTCCTCACTCGCCGTCCTCGCCGCGCACCCGCAGCTGGGCTGGGGGATCGTGCTCCTCGGGGTGATCGGTGGTGTCGCCCTCGTGCTGTACCTCGTCGCGAGTCGCCTACTGTCGTTCGGCGTCTTCGGGCTGCTCAGCTACCTGGAACCGGTGCTGCTCGTCCTCGTGGCGGTCCTGCTCCTCGGCGAATCACTGACGGTCGCCGACGGGTTCGTCTACGGCCCGATCGTCGTGGCCCTCATGCTCCTGGGGCTCGAGACCGTGCGACGCCCGTCGCGCTGATCGTCCACCTGCAGCCCGGCGCGTCGCCGCGAACCTGTGAAGTCAAGCCTCGAGACGCGTTCCGCGAGCGCGCCTAGCCTGATGGCATGGTTACGAAGCATGCTCCAGCAGTGTCGCTCGAGTCGCCGTTTCCTCCAGCGCGAGACTCGTCCGAACGGCACCACGTCGTCCCGATCGGTGCCCGGCAATGGCGGATCTCGAACGACGCCGATCCCTCCTCACCCGAATGTTGTCTCGCGTACGTCGAGGCACAGGGCACCGGCTACGACGTCCTCATCGTCGCGCCCAGCCCGCCCGAATGGCTGCATGTGGACACCTTCGACGAGGCCAAGCGCGCCGCGATCCGACGGCCGTCACCGCAGCTCTGAGTCGCTCCGCCGGCGTTCATTCGCCCATGGTTGGGCGAATGAACGCCGGTTCGCCCAAGCATGGGCGAACGAACGGGCTCAGACGCTCCCGCGACGCACGATCGACGTGGGGACGAACGAGCCGACAGGCGAGATCGTCTCGCCCCGCAACTGCGCGAGCAGCACCTCGGCCGCGCGCTGACCGACGGCCGCCGCCGGCTGGTGGACCGTGGTGAGGGGCGGGTGGCAACGGAGCGCCCACGCCGAATCGTCGAAGCCGACGACCGACACGTCCTCCGGCACATTCCGCCCTGCCGCACGGAGGGCTTCGAGCGCTCCGGCCGCGACGGCGTCCGAGGCCGCGAAGACGCCGTCGACGGCCGGCTCCCGGCGGAGCAGCTCCACCATCCCGGCGAAGCCGTCCTGGTGCGAGTAGAGCGGGACCTCCACGACGAGTCGTTCGTCGAAGCGGTCGCCGAGCGCATCGCGGAATCCGGCCAGTCGGTCGGAGCCGGAGTCCCGGTCGAGGGCTGCGGCGATCATGCCGATGTGCTGTCGACCGGCGCCGATCAGCTCACCGGTGATGTCGACCGATGCCGCCCGGTTGTCGATCCCGACGAACGGGAGCTCACGGAGGTCGGGCGGGTGGCCGACGAAGGTCGCGGGGAGACCGAGGCGCTCGATGACGCGCGTGATCGGGTCGTTCTGGCGGGCGGAGACCATGATCACCCCGTCGACGAAGCCGCCCGAGAGGTACCGGGTGATGCGGTCGGTGTCGCGCTCGGAGTCGACGACCAGGCAGACGAGCTGGTGGTCGGCCTGTGACAGGGCCTCGTTCGCCCCGAGCAGGATGTTGCCGATGTTGGGGTCGTCGACGAACAGGCTGTGCGGCTCGTGGACGACGAATCCGACGGCCTGGGTGCGCTGCATGACGAGGTTCCGGGCGGCCGTGTTCGGCACGTAGCCGACCTTCTCGATGGCGGCCTCGATGGCCTCGCGCGCTTCGGCCGACACGTAGCGCTCGCCGTTGACGACCCGGCTGACCGTGCCTCGGGAGACGCCGGCCTCGACGGCGACATCGTGCACCGTCGCTCGTTTGCGTCGGGTCGGCGGAGGGGTCACGGCTCCACCCTAGCGCCGGTCCGGGCGGCCTTCGGCGGGCTCCGTGTTGACAGATTCCGAAACGCACGCCTACTCTGTGTACGTTCACAGACTCTCAACGTGGAGTTGTCGCTCTTCGATCTGTGCACGTTCACAGATCGCGGAAGGCACCATGAGCACGACCCCCACGTTCAGCCACGACGGCATCGCCTACGGCTGCGACTACAACCCCGAGCAGTGGGATCGGTCCGTCTGGCGCGAAGACGTCGCGCTCATGCAGGAGGCGGGCGTCGACCTCGTCGCCCTCAACATCTTCGGCTGGTCGCACCTCGAGCCACGGCCGGGCGAGTTCGACTTCGCCGGGCTCGACGAGATCCTCGACCTGCTCCACGAGGCCGGCATCCGGGTCAACCTCGGAACCGGCACCGCATCGGCCCCACCGTGGCTGACGTTCCGGCACCCGGAGATCCTCCCCGAGACCGAGGACGGGACGACCCGCTTCCCTGGCGGTCGCCAGGCCTGGTGCCCGTCGTCCGCGGTCTTCCGTCGCTACGCCCTCGAACTCGTGGAGCGCGTCTCCAAGCGCTACGGCGCACACCCCGCCGTCGAGCTCTGGCACGTGTCGAACGAACTCGGCTGCCACAACGCGCTCTGCTACGACGACGAGAGCGCCGAGGCATTCCGAGGCTGGCTCCGCGCCCGCTACGAGACGATCGAGCGTCTGAACATCGCGTGGGGCACGTCGTTCTGGAGCCAGCAGTACAGCGACTTCGCCGAGATCCTGCCGCCGCGCCTGACCCTGTCGAGCCGGAACCCGAGCCAGGTCATCGACTTCCACCGCTTCTCCTCCGACGAGCTCCTCGGCTATTACCGGGCCGAGCTCGAGGTCCTGCGCCGTCACAGCTCGGTGCCCGTCACGACCAACTTCATGGTCACCGCGCACATCCGGAACCTCGACTACTGGCGGTGGGCGCCCGAGATGGACGTCGTCGCCAACGACCACTACCTCGACAACCGCCTCGCGGACCCCACGGCCGAACTCGCGTTCGCGAGCGACCTCACGCGCGGTCTCGCCGGGGGCGGCGCCTGGTTGCTCATGGAGCAGTCCACCGGTGCGGTCAACTGGCAGCCGCAGAACCTCGCGAAGGCACCGGGCGAGATGACCCGGAACTCCCTCACGCACGTCGCGAAGGGCGCGGAGGCGATCTGCTTCTTCCAGTGGCGCGCGTCACTGCAGGGCTCGGAGAAGTTCCACTCGGCCCTCCTGCCGCACGCGGGCACCGACTCCGACGTGTGGCGCGAGGTCGTCGAGCTGGGCGGCACGCTCGACCGACTCGACGAGATCACCGGCACGCGCGTCCAGGCCGATGTCGCCCTCCTCTTCTCCTGGGAGAACTGGTGGGCCGCCGACGGCGAGAGCCGCCCGACCCACGCGATCGACCACCTCTCGCAGGTCCACGCGGTCCACGCGTCGCTGCGTCGTCTGGGTCACACCGTCGACGTCGTGCGTCCGGGCGCCGACCTCTCCGCCTACCGGCTCGTCGTCGTCCCGAACCTGTACCTGGTGCGCGACAGCGAGGCCGCGGTCGTCTCGGACTTCGTCGCAGCCGGTGGGCACGCCGTCGTCACGTTCTTCAGTGGGATCGCCGACGAGGAGGACCGGGTCCGCCCCGGCGGCTACCCCGGTGCGTTCCGTGACCTGCTCGGCGTCAACGTCGAGGAGTTCGCCCCCGTCCTCCCCGGCCAGGTGCTGACGCTCGCGTCGGGCCGGACTGCGACGGCCTGGTCCGAGCGGTCCCGCGTCCGCGGTGCCGAGGTCGTCGACTCCTTCGCCGACGGCCCGTCGATCGGTCGCCCGGCCATCACGCGCAATCGCATCGCGGGTGGCGGTGACGCCTGGTACCTCGCGACGAACCTGGATGCCGTCGCGCTCGACGAGGTGCTCCGCGACGCAGCCGCGGGGGCCGGGGCGCTGCCACAGGGTGATCCGGACCAGCCTGGCCTCGAGGTCATCCGCCGCGCCGACGAGGGTCGGAGCTACCTCTTCCTCATCAACCACTCGACGAACGATGTCGAGCTGCCGGCCAGCGGGCGCGAGCTCGTCACCGGCGAACCCGTCGACTCCATCGCACGCGTGCCAGCCGGCACCGTGCGCGTCATCAGAGAGGACCGCACGCGATGAGCGTCAACATCGAGACGGCCGAGGCGACGTCGCCACGGCCCGTCCGCCCGCCGAGGGCGGCCAAGCTGCCGAAGGCGGTGGTGCAGCACAAGCGGGCGATCGCCATCTTCATCGTCCCGTTCGCCGTGCTGTTCGCGCTGTTCTACCTCGTGCCGATCGGGTACGCGGTCTACCAGTCACTGCTCGTGATCGAGCGTGACGGCACCTTCGGTCAGGCCCGGGAGGTGTTCGGCGGACTGGCGCAATACGTGCAGGTCTTCCAGAACGGCCCGTTCTGGCAGTCCGTCGGACGGGTGCTCCTGTTCGGCGTCGTCCAGGTGCCGGTGATGCTCGGGCTCGCGCTCCTCTTCGCGCTGCTGCTCGACTCACCGCTCCTGCGGGGCAAGCGGTTCTTCCGTCTCGCGTTCTTCGTCCCGTACGCGGTGCCCGGCGTGATCGCCGCCATCATGTGGGGCTTCCTCTACTCGCCGAACCTGTCGCCGTTCACCGCTATCACGCAGAACGTGGACTTCCTCTCGGCCGATCTCGTGCTCTGGGCCATCGCGAACGTCGTCACCTGGGTGTTCGTCGGCTACAACATGCTCATCATCTACTCCTCGCTGCTCTCCATCCCGACGGAGATCTACGAGGCCGCCCGGCTCGACGGCGCCGGTCAGGCGCGCATCGCCTGGTCGATCAAGATCCCGCTCGTGATGCCGGCGATCGTGCTCACGGCGATCTTCTCGATCATCGGCACGCTGCAGCTCCTCGCCGAGCCGCAGGTGTTCCGCACCTTCAGCTCAGCCGTCAGCAGCACCTTCACCCCGAACCTCACCGTCTACACCACCTCGTCCATCCCGAACGTGAACCTCGCAGCCGCCTTCTCGGTCGTGCTCGCGCTGGCGACCTTCGTCCTCTCCTTCGGGTTCCTGAAGTTCACGCAGCGAAAGGAAGGCAAATGACCGCCATCCTGTCCACCGGCCGCGGCCCGCAGGAGAGCCGCCTGTCGCGCGCCGGCGCGCTCATCGTGATGCTCGTCTTCACGCTCTACTTCCTCATCCCCATCTGGTGGCTGTTCATCGCCTCGACGAAGTCGTCAGCGCAGTTCGGCAACTCGGCTCCGCTCTGGTTCGCGGACTTCAACCTGTTCGACAACATCGGCCAGCTCGTCGCCTACCGCGACGGCGTCTACCTCAAGTGGATGCTGAACTCGGTGCTGTACGCCGGCCTCGGCGCACTGCTCGGCACGCTCTTCGCGGCCATGTGCGGCTACGCCCTCGCGAAGTACCGGTTCCCGGGACGCGACCTGATCTTTAACGTCGTCCTCGGCGGTGTGCTCGTCCCCGCGACCGCGCTCGCGCTCCCGCTGTTCCTCATCTTCAGCCAGGTGGGCCTCACGAACACGTTCTGGGCGGTCTTCCTGCCCTCGCTGGTGAGCCCCTTCGGTGTCTACCTGACGCGGATCTTCGCGGCGTCGAGCGTGCCCGAGGAACTCCTCGAGGCATCGCGTCTCGACGGTGCCGGTGAGATCCGGACCTTCTTCACCATCTCCGTACGCCTCATGTTCCCGGCGCTCGTCACCGTGTTCCTCTTCCAGTTCGTCGCCATCTGGAACAACTTCTTCCTGCCGCTCATCATGCTCCGCGACGAAGCCCTGTTCCCGGTCACCCTCGGGCTCTACTCGTGGAACTCGCAGGTCAACCAGATTCCCGAGCTTCGCCTCTACGTCCTCGTCGGCGCATTCCTGTCGATCATCCCGCTCGTCATCACCTTCCTCCTGCTCCAGCGGTTCTGGCGCTCCGGCCTCGGCGCCGGCGCCGTGAAGTAGTCGGACCGACCAGCAGGCATCTTCTCCATCCCGCACCAACACCCATCCCACACCATTCACAGAAGAACGGATTCGCTATGAACCTCAAGAGAACAGCGGTCGCCGCAGCGGTGCTGTCGGCCGTCGTCCTGAGCGGCTGCTCCTCCACCGGGTCGGAGGGCGGCAGTGCTGCTGCCTCCTGCGCCCCGGCCGAGGGCAAGGTCGACCTCAGCTTCACCTCCTGGATCCCCGGTATCGAAGAGGTCGTCGACGTCTGGAACAAGGAGAACCCCGACATCCAGGTCAAGGTCCAGACCGGCCCGAACGGCAACAGCGGTACGTACCAGAACTTCTTCAACCAGCTGAAGGCCGGCAACGCCCCCGACCTCGGCCAGATCGAGTACGACGCCCTCCCGAACTTCCGCGTGCAGAACGGCCTCATGGACCTCGGTGCGTGCGACGACGTCATGGCCGCCAAGGACGACTTCGTCGACTGGACCTGGGGACAGGTCTCGCTCGGTGAGTCCGACTCGGTCTACGCCGTCCCGCAGGACTCCGGCCCGATGGCCATGTTCTACCGCGCGGACCTGTTCGAGCAGAACGGGATCGCCATCCCGACGACGTGGGCGGAGTACAAGGAGGCCGCCAAGAAGGTCCGCGCCACCGGTGCCTACATCACCAACTTCTCGCAGGGTGACATCAACCAGTTCGCCGGCTTCGTCTGGCAGGCCGGCGGCAGCTGGTTCGACAACGACGGCTCCGACTGGACCGTCGACCTGACCGACCCCGCCTCCAAGAAGGTCGCCGACTACTGGCAGGACCTGATCGACGAGGACCTCGTCTCGACCGTCCCCACCTGGACGACCGAGTGGGACAACGCGTACAACTCCAGCGCCGCCTGGACCTGGAACTCCGCCGTCTGGGGCGCGAACTCCATCGCGTCGGGTGCTCCCGACACCGCCGGCAAGTGGGCCGTCGCGAAGGCTCCGCAGTGGGAGGCCGGCGATTCCGCGGCAGGCAACTGGGGCGGTTCCTCGACCGCCGTCTTCACCGGTTCCAAGCACCCCTATGAGGCGTCGAAGTTCGCGCTGTGGCTGAACACCTCGGACGAGGCGCTCACCATGCTCAACACGAGCGCCAACATCTACCCGGCGACGAAGGAGGGCCTGAACCTGCCCGTCCTCAAGGAGGGCGTCGACTTCTACGGCGGCCAGCCGATCTACGATGTCTTCGCGGAGGCTTCCTCCGAGGTGTCGGAGGACTTCGCCTGGGGTCCGACGATGACGCAGACGTACAACGACGTGTCCGACGGCTTCAAGGCTGCGGTCTCCGGCGACGGAACCCTGCTCGACGCCCTCACCAAGGGCCAGTCGGCGACGATCGACGCCCTCAAGGCGCAGTCCATCCCCGTCAAGGAGTGACAGAGCAGTGATCCACCACCTTCGTGCCGCGGGCGTCAGCCTGATCGTCGACGCCCGCGGCACGGAGGTGCCCACCATCCTCCACTGGGGAGCCGATGTCGGCGAACTCGCCACCGACTCCCTCACCGCCCTCGCCGACGGGCTGACGCCGGCGATCCCGCCCTCGTCCATCGATGCCCCGCCGCGCCTCAGCCTGCTGCCCACCGTGTTCGACGGCTGGAGCGGCCGCCCGGGTGTCGGCGTGCACCGGCCGGGCGGAGCCGATGCGTCGAACCTGCTCGCGCTGCGGCTGATCGACCAGCAGGCCACCGACACCTCACTGATCCTGACGACGTCCGACGAGCGCGCCGCGGTGACGATCGTCTCGACGATCGAGTTGACCCCCCAGGGTGTGCTCCGCGTCCGGCACACGGTGCGGAACGACGCCGAGGTCGACCGACCCCTCGCCGTCGACGCCCTCGCCGTCGTGCTCCCGCTTCCCGACCGCGCCACGGAACTCCTCGACTTCACCGGTCTCTGGACGCACGAGCGCACGCCGCAGCGCCACCGCCTCGGGCAGGGCGCCTGGACGCGCGAACACCGTCACGGACGGCCCGGTCACGACGACGCGTTCCTGTCCGTCGCGGGCGCACCCGGCTTCGACTTCCGCTGCGGCGAGGTGTGGGCGACCCACCTCGCATGGAGCGGCGACAAGGTGATCTGGAGCGAGCGCTCGCCACTCGGTCCCGTGGTCACCGGCTCCGGTGAACTCCTCGCGCCCGGTGAAGTCACGCTGGCACCGGGGGACACCTACGAGTCGCCGTGGACGGTCGCCGTCTACTCCGACGCGGGTCTCGACGGCGTCTCCGCGCGACTGCACCCCTGGATCCGCTCGTGGAGCACGATCACGAAGCCCCGCCCGGTGGTGCTGAACACCTGGGAGGCCGTGTACTTCGACCACGACCTGCCGACACTGCTCACCCTCGTGGAGCAGGCCAAGCGCGTCGGTGTCGAGCGGTTCGTCCTGGACGACGGCTGGTTCACCGGTCGCACGGACGACCGCCGCGCGCTGGGCGACTGGTTCGTCGACCCGGAACGCTGGGCCGAGGGGCTGTCGCCGCTCATCGACGCGGTCACCGGTGGCGGCATGGACTTCGGACTGTGGGTCGAGCCGGAGATGGTGAACCCCGACTCCGAGCTCGCGCGTACCCACCCCGACTGGGTGCTGGGGCACCCGGACGCTCCCACCTGGCGCTTCCAACGGGTGCTCGACCTCGACAACCCGGACACCTTCGCCTACCTCCTCGGACGCCTCGACGCGTTGCTGACCGAGTACGACATCGCGTTCCTCAAGTGGGACCACAACCGCGACCTCCTCGGCGGCTCGGCGCACCGGCAGACGACGGCGCTCTACCGACTGCTCGACGAGGTGCGTGCCCTGCACCCCGGTGTCGACATCGAGTCGTGCGCCTCAGGTGGCGCGCGGATCGACCTCGGCATCCTCGAACGGGTCGAGCGGGTGTGGACGAGCGACACGAACGACCCGCTGGAGCGGCAGTCGATCCAGCGCTACACGGGGCTCGTCGTTCCACCGGAGTACCTCGGCGGTCATCTCGGTGCGGCCCATTCGCACACCACCTGGCGCACCTCGGACCTCTCGTTCCGCCTCGCCACAGCCCTCTTCGGGAGCGCTGGCATCGAGTGGAACCTCAACGAGGCGAGTGAGCCGGAACTCGAGCTGATCGCGACCTGGATCGCGCACTACAAGCGCCTCCGCCCGCTGCTGCACACGGGCGAGATCGTCCGCATGGACAGCGCCGACCCGGCACTGCACGCGCACGGGGTGATCGCCCAGGACCGCTCGTCCGCGATCGTCGCGCAGGTGGCGCTCGCCGCACCGCTGACGGCGATCCCCGCGCGGCTGCGCGTGCCCGGCCTCGATCCCGAGCGTCGCTATCGGGTCCGCCCGCTCGACCTCGGTGCGCCCGCCCGGTCGATCCAGGACGTACCGCCCCGGTGGTTGGTCGAGGGCTCGGTCGTGCTCACCGGCCGTGCGCTGGCCGAGGTCGGGATCGCGATGCCGCTCCTCGCTCCCGAGCAGGCGCAGCTCTTCACCCTCGACGCGGAGTAGCCGCCGCGTTCATTCGCCCATCTTCGGGCGAATGTGTGTTCGTTCGCCCATGTTTGGGCGAACGGAGCACGGTCAGTCGATGCCGATGTCCTCGCCGACGACGGTGATCTGGGCCGGGACGGGCCAAGGGTGGTCGCCGACGGGTGCGAGACGGACGAGCTCGGTGACTCGGGGCGCCGGCGCACCCGCGGAACCGATGAGCCAGCCGCCCACGAGGAAGGTGGTGCCGGGGACCGACCAGACGGCGATGCCGGTCACGCCGAAGTCGCCGTAGGCGCCGTCGGAGAACCGCACCGTGACGAGGTCGCCATGTGCGAGCTCGGCGAGCTGAGCGGCGACGGCACCGGGGTCGGGGTCGACGGGGTCCAGCTCGGGGATCGTCTCGAGCACCTGGAGCGGCTTCGTCGGCTTGCCGTTCTGGTCGAGCGCCGTACCGGCCAGGAGGAGCCCGCCGATGATCGGCGAGCGGCGGGCCCGGCCGACGAGATCGAACACGCCGTAGCGGGGCACGCTCAGACGCGCTTGCAGTGAAGCAGCGTCCTCGGCCGACTCGATGGCGGCCGTGAGGCCTTTGATGTCGCGGCGAGCAGGAGCGCTGAGGTCGTAGTTCACCCATCAACTCTCCCATGTCCACTCTGACAGCGGACAGACACTCCTAGACGACAAGTTCAACCAAGTATGAACAGTCCGTTATGGAAACGTGATCAGTCTGCGTTGACCTGTTCCGGGGAAACCCGGCATGCTGAACAACACTTGGCCGCTGATAAAAGCGCCGTAGCCCTAGGAAGCCCCGCGTGCAGCGGAATGCTCCTCACAAGGATGTGAGTATGACGACTTCACAGTTGAAAACAAATTCAAACAAACCGAGACGGATGCCGGACGGAATGTTCGCGTTCGTCCTGGTCCTCCCCGGACTCGCGCTGCTCGTCGCGGTCGTCGCCTATCCGCTGCTGACCGCTCTCGTCACGGCGTTCTTCAAGCAGAGCCTGGTGGTGCCCGGCCGCGAGTTCGTCGGATTCCAGAACATCATCGATGTGCTGCAGGGTGACTTCCTCAAGTTGCTCGGGCAGACGATGGTCTTCACGCTCGGCACGACGATCGCCCCCTTCGTCATCGGTTTCGCACTGGCCCTCGCGCTCAACACCCGCATCCGCGGTGCCAAGGTGATGCGCGGACTCATGCTGATCCCTTGGCTCGTTCCCGGCGTCGTCGTGTCGTTCCTCTGGATGTGGATCTTCAACGCGAACTACGGAGTGGCGAACGCCATCCTCGGTCTGTTCGGAATCGACGCGCAGGCGTGGCTGGCACAACCCCAGACGGCCATGTTCGCGGTGATCGTCGCGAAGACCTGGCAGTCCTTCCCCTGGATCATGGTCATGCTGCTCGCCGGCCTGCAGACCGTGCCACAGGAACTCCATGAGGCGGCCGAGATGGACGGCGCCGGGACCATCCGACGCTTCTTCTCGATCACGGTCCCGCAGCTGAAGGGCATCATCGGCCTCGTCCTGCTGCTCGAGTTCATCTGGAACTTCCAGCACTTCGACATCATCTACGTCCTGACAGGCGGCGGCCCGGCTGGGAGCACCCAGACCTTCGCCACCGCCGTCTACGAGACCGCCTTCCGCGGCTTCGACCTCGGCCACGCGGGCGCCCTCGGGCTGCTCTGGCTCATCCTCCTGATGGCGCTCGTCGTCGTCTACGTCCGATTCTCGGAGAAAGGCGAGCAGAAATGAGCGTCTCCACCGCCCCGCCGGCACCGCAGGACACCACGCCGGACCCGCAACCGCCGTTCGTCGCGACCGAGCTCGGCACGCTGCGACGCCGTCCGTCGCTCTTCCGCTCGGAGAGCCGGGCGGTCCGGATCAGCGCTTGGGTCGCGGTGATCGTCTGCGGCGGCTTCGGGCTGCTGCCGGTGTACTGGTTGCTGGCCACCTCGCTGACCCCACGCGCCCAGGTCTTCTCGTACCCACCGAAGCTCTTCCCCACGGAGATCAGCTTCGAGGCCTACACCGCCCTCGCATCGAACCCGGACCTGTTCGGTTACCTGCGGAACAGCATCATCGTGTCCGTCATCACCGCCCTGCTGTCCGTGATCGTTTCGGCCTACATGGGCTACTCGTTCTCGAAGTTCCGCTACCGCGGGCGTCGATCACTCATGTACTTCGTGCTCGCCTCGCAGATGTTCCCGCAGGCGTTGCTGCTGATCACCCTGTACTCGGTGTTCAGCGCCTACGGGCTCCTCAACACCTATGCAGCGCTGGTGCTGTCGTTCACGACGTTCACCCTGCCGCTGTGCGTCTGGATGTTGAAGGGGTTCTTCGACACGATCCCGGACGAACTCATCGAGGCGGCCCGCGTCGACGGGGCCTCCCGCCTGCGGATCATCCACTCCATCGTTCTCCCGTTGTCCGCACCCGGCCTGGTCGCCGCGGGCCTGTTCGCCTTCGTCCGCGGGTGGAACGACTTCATCTTCGCGCTCACGCTCGCGGGACCCGACAAGCAGACACTCCCGCCCGGCCTCGTGAACACCTTCGTCGGTGAGGCGGCCACGGCTTGGCCCGAGCTCATGGCCGCGTCCCTCGTCGTCTCCCTACCCGTGGCGATCGCGTTCATGGCCCTGCAGCGTCACCTCGTCGGCGGACTGACCGCCGGCGCCGTGAAGGGCTGAGCGCAGTACACCGGACCGGCCCGCCGCCGGCCTCCCCACAATCCGTCCCACCAACCCAGACACGTCCCACCAGGATCACGCTCGAGGAGGAGCCATGTCCCACCGCACCCCGTCCTTCGCCACCGCCGCACAGCAGACCGTCATCACCCGCCGCCGTGCCCTGCAGTTCCTCGGCATCGGCGTCGCCGCAGCCACCCTCGCCGGATGTGCACCCACCGGTGCCGCACCCGGGGCTGGATCCATCCCGAAGGCGACCGCCGGCGGCACCGCGACCGACTTCGACTTCGCGAGCTGGTCGCTCACCGAGAAGGCTTCGGCACCCGCCATCCAGAGCCTCCTGCAGAAGTACGAGGGCAAGGCCAAGATCGACGTCGGTGAGGTGTCCTTCCCCTACAACGAGTACATCAACCAGCTCATGCTGCAGGTGCGCGGCGGGCAGTTCTCCGGTGTCGCCCACGTCGACGTCGCTTGGCTCGGCTCGCTGGCGAGCCTCGGCAAGCTGCAGGACGTCTCCGGGCTGACCGAGGGACGCGGATACACGAAGGCAGGGCTCACGGCCGCGACATTCGACGGCGTGCAGTACGGCCTCCCGTGGACGATCGGCGCGATCGGCCTCGTCACCAACCAGGCGATCCTCGACCAGGCCGGCATCGGCGAGTTCCCCACGACGATCGACGAGTTCGAGGGGTCGCTCAAGCAGCTCAAGGGTCTCGGCAACGGCATGATCCCCTACGCCGCGTCGACGAAGGCCGCGCAGCTGAAGGACATCCTCATCTGGATGCAGACCTTCGGCAGCCCGCTGGTCGACGGGGACACCGTCACGATCGGCGACGACGCGAGCGTCGAGGCGGTCACCTGGTACAAGAGCCTGTACGACCAGGGCCTCATCGCCGCCGACGTCGACCGCTTCGACGCACGCTCACTGTTCGCGCAGGGGCGCACCGCGATCTACGACGACGCGATCGTCGGACGGAGCGCCGTGACCGGCGAATCACCCGACCCCGACTTCGCGAGCAAGCTGCAGCCGGTCTCCCGGCCGGTCCTCAAGCAGGGTGACACGCCGCGTGCGCTCGTCTGGGGTGGGGCGCTCGCCGTGGTCGACGGTCCGGCCGCCGGCACCGCAGCGGACTTCGCCCAGTGGGTGACGTCCGACCCGGAGACCGTGCTCGAGGACTTCGCCGCCCGAGGTCTGCCGCCGGCGACCGAGGACGCGCTCAACTCCGACGCCGTGAAGAACGACTCGTTCGCCACGAACTTCAGTGACCGCATCACCAAGACGAGCTCGACGAACCCGTTCTGGAAGTTCGTGCAGTACTCGCAGATCGAGACGAAGATCGCGGAGAAGGTGCAGGCGGTCCTCGTCGGGCAGGAGAAGCCCGCTGAAGCCATGAAGTCCGCAGGCGAAGCCGCTCAGAAGCTCGTCGGCTGAGCCGCGGATCGACGATCGGAC
The DNA here is from genome assembly GCF_030209415.1 of Plantibacter sp. lyk4-40-MEA-4. NCBI lineage: Bacteria > Bacillati > Actinomycetota > Actinomycetes > Micrococcales > Microbacteriaceae > Plantibacter > Plantibacter sp. lyk4-40-MEA-4. Next base: position 35,989 of record NZ_JARVSA010000011.1, on the reverse strand, counting down.
GCTTGTGACCGGCACCGGGGGAACCATGCGACGCAGCTCATCGAACACCGTCCGCGCGCTCGCCGCGGCCGCGCTCACGGTCCTCGCGCTGGGGGTGACGGCGCCGGCGGTCGCCGCCCCCGGAGGACCGGTGCGTGGTGACGCGGGCGGGAATGCGGTGACCGACACGGTCGAGACCGTGCCCGTCACCGTCGACACGTCGAACCAGGCCGGCTGGTGGCGACCGCTCGACGTCGTCGACGGTGTCTCCTACTTCGCCTTCAACGCGCCGGCGTCCACCGCGTCCAAGCACGAGGTGCACCTGGCCTCGCGGGGCGCGGACGGGACGTGGACCGAAGGGTGCCTGCGCTCGACGGCCGGAGGTGCCTGCGTGACCTTCACCGACGACAACGGCCACAACCAGCCCTCGATCGTGGTCGACGGCGACGGCGTCATCCACGCCTTCGTGTCGATGCACAACGAGCAGTGGAACGTGTTCTGCTCCTCAGTGCCCGGCGACGTCACCTCGCTCGTGGAGGCGACGTCGTCCATGCCCGACCTCGACGCGGCGATCACCTATCCGGTGACGGCGCGCGGGCCGGACGGCGACGCCTGGGTGCTCGTGCGCGTCGGGACGGACGCGCAGGGGCGACGAGAGGGGCGGCTCTACCGGTACGACCTCGACACCGGTGTCTGGGAACGCGAAGCAGTGGTCGCCGCAGCGACCGGCTACTCCTTCTATCCCGACGACCTCGAGGTGGACGCCGACGGCCGCGTCCACGTGCTGTGGGAATGGGGCCCGTTCCCGGCGGACCCGGCGCGGCACCTCGGGTCGTACGCGACGTACGACCCGTCCGACGGTTCCTTCGCCGACGTCACAGGGACCGCGCTCACCGGACCGATCACCCCGACCACCCCTGGATCCGTCGTCTGGCGCCCCTTCGGTGCCGGCGAGGCCATCGGCAGCTACACGCCGGCGTTGCAGACCGCGAAGCTCGCCCTCGACGGCACGGCGCTCGCGGGGATCGTCTACCGGTTCGTCGGAGCCGACGAGACCGCATACGACGTGCGATACACCTCGTGGGACGGCGGTGCCTGGAACGACGAGTCGCTCATCGACGCCTCCGCGCTCGGTTCCGGCGTCTCGACCGTCGCCGCGATCGACGCGACGAGCGCCGGCGGAGTCGACCGCGTCTACGCGGTCCTCGCCGTGCAGGTCTGCGGCGAGAACCGCAGCCAGGTGGTCCGGCTGGAGCGCGAGACGGTCGGCACCCCGTGGACGGCCCGCACGGTCGGCACCGATCGACTCGGCCAGCAACGGCTGCGGGCGGAGACCGTCGACGGCACGGATGTGCTCTACCTGAGTGCGCCACTCAGCGAGACCACTCGCGGCACCGTCCGGTACGCGGCGATCCCGCGAGCGGCGTCGGCCGAGACCGGCGGGACCTCGCTCCAAGACATCGTGTCGGGCCTTCGTGGCGAAGCATCCGGCACGAACGTGGCACTCGGTGCGACCGTCAGCGTGTCGTCGTCGCTGCGAGCCGACACCGGCGGTGCGCTCGCCGTCGACGGCGTGTGCACGGACGCGAGTCGCTGGATCTCCGCGGTCGGCGACACGGCACCCACGATCACGGCCGCCTGGCAGGCCCCGACGGCGCTCGCCGAGGTCAGAGTCAAGAGCGGCTACGCCGGGGGAGTCTCGACCGATTCGGTGCTCCGTGACTTCACCGTCGAGGTCCGGACGGGCGGTGCCTGGGTCGAGGTCGGACGGTTCGACGACAACACCGCCGGTACCGTCACCGCGACCGTGGACGGACTGGTCGTCGACGCGGTGCGCCTGCTCATCACCGACCCCTCCGCCTCGGCGACCGACGTCGCGCGGGTCTTCGAGATCGAGGCGATCGCGGCACCCGCCACCGAATCCGCGAGGAACGACGATGTCCCGAGATAGCGTTGTGCTCAGTCGGGACCGCAACGGTCCCGAGCGGCCGGGATCCACCCGGTCAGCAGTGAGGAGCAGCACCATGTCGGACGCCGCTTTCGGCTCTCAGCGATCGGCACCGGTACCGCGCCGCTCGCGCACGGGCATGGTGGCGCTCGCCGTCCCGAACCTGGACGAACCGTACTTCGCGGAGCTCACGACGCTCCTCGTCCGCGGCGCCGACGAGCGTGGACTGTCGATCCTCATCCAGCACACCGAGGGCGACCACGACCGCGAGGTCGACATCGCCAACGGGGTGGGCCTGCCGCTCACGGACGGACTCATACACATCCCCCGCTCGCTGACGGTCGGCGACCTGACGCGGCGGACCTCCCCGGGGCCGCTGGTGCTCCTCGGCGAGCACATCCAGGTGAGCCCGTTCACGCACATCTCGATCGACAACCGGGCGGCCGCCGACGCCGCGACGACCCACCTCGCCGAGGTCGGCTGCTCCCGCATCGCGTTCATCGGGCCCAGGGACGAACGTCCGTCCGACGCAGCGGATCAGCGGTACGCCGGGTATCGGGACGTGGTCGCGCGGCTCGGCCTCGCGCAGGAGCCGTCGCTCATCGGGCACGTCGACGCGTTCACCCCCGAGGAGGGACGACGCGTGATGCGTCGGATGACCGCCGAGGGCGTCGAGCTCGACGGTGTCGTCTGCTCCAACGACTCGATCGCCTTCGGCGTGCTCGCGGCCCTCCACGAAGCCGGCCGGCGGGTTCCCGAGGAGGTCGCGGTGATCGGTATCGACGACGTCCACGCCGCCCAGTTCTCGACCCCGTCGCTCACCACGGTCGCTCCCGACTACGACGCGATCGTGCGCGCGGCCTTCACCGAGCTCGAACGTCAGATCGCCGCCCCGCCCGGTGCCGACACGCCGGTCCGGCACGTGGTCGTCGACGCGCGGATCGTCGCGCGGAACAGCACGGCGCGCTGAGGTCCATGAGCGGGAGGACAGGCCGGCGCTCCGCTGTGCCGGGGTGCTGGAAGCGGCGCGGTCAGTCGTCCATGCGGTCGTCGTCGACCGAAGCGGAAGCGACCGGCGCGAGCCAGACCTCGCCGAACTGCGCGCGGAGCGTGGTCTCGACGTCCTCGGTCACGTCGTCATCCATGACGAGGTGGTCCACCTCGCGGAGGTCGACGATCGTCGTCAGTCCGACGGCACCCCACTTCGAGTGGTCGGCGAGGACCACGGAGCGACGCCCGGCGCCGACGAACGCACGGTTGGTCTCGGCCTCGAGGAGGTTCGAGGTCGTCAGTCCCGCCTGCAGGTCGATCCCGCGGACGCCGAGGAAGACGACGTCGCAGTGCAGGGACTCGATCGCCCGCACGGCGACCGGACCGACGAGGGCGTCCGAGGGGGTACGGACGCCGCCGGTCAACACGACCGTCTGGGTGTACGGCTCGTCGGCGCGGTCGGGCCGCGCGAACACGTCTGCCACCGGGAGGGAGTTCGTGACGATGGTGAGCTCCGGGATGGCGCGCAGCTCCTGCGCGAGGGTCCAGGTGGTGGTGCCGCCGGACAGGCCGACCGACATGCCGGGCTCGACGAGGACGGCCGCGCGACGGGCGATGGCGCGCTTCTCGGCCAGCAGTCGGCGTGCCTGGTTGGGGAAGCCGAGCTCGACACGGTCGGGCAGCCGGGGCGTGGTGGCGCCACCACGGACGCGGTCGACGAGGCCCTCCGTGGCGAGTTGCTCGATGTCGCGCCGCACGGTCATCTCGCTGACGCCGAGCGCGGTCGCGAGGTCGACGACGCTCGCCGCACCGTTGCGGCGCACCTCCGACATGATCTGCGATCTGCGTTCCGCACCGAGCACAGCGTCCTCCTTCGACCCGGTTGCCAGTCTGTCACGAGCGCGTGCCGGGCTGAGGCACCGGCGATCCACGACGACGAGACGGAGGCGGATGACGCATGCGTGAGGTACGACATCGGGACTGGTTCGGCGATGTGGTTCGCGACGGCACCTACGGCTACGACCTCGAGGCGCTCCTGGCCGTCGAACCGGTCGTGCCGCCGGCCGGATTCGAGGAGCTATGGCGCAGGTGGTACGCGGCGGCACGTGAGGTTCCTCCGGATCCGATCTTGACCCCGATCGGCCGGCAGGGCGCGCACGAGGTCTTCGTCGTCGAGCACACGGTCGCCGACGGCCTCCGTCTGCGCGGATGGCTCGCGATGCCGGCGGGCGGGCCTGCACGCTTCGGGATGGTGCATGGACACGGGTACGGCGGGCGGGAGGCGCCCGACTGGTCCCGCGTCCCGGACGACGCTGCCGTCATCTTCCCGATCGCCCGCGGCCAGGGCGTCTTCAACGCGGGACTCGGAGCGCCGACACCGGAGGACGGGCATGTCCTGTTCGGCATCGACAGCGTCGAGCGGTACGCGCTCGGCCGGTGTGCCGTCGACCTCTGGCACGCGGCGTCGGCGCTGCTCGACGTCGTCGGACCGCTCCCGCTCTACTTCGTCGGTGAGAGCTTCGGCGGCGGGATCGGTGCGCTCGCCCTGCCATGGGACGACCGCTTCGTCGGAGCGACGCTCGTGGTGCCGAGCTTCGGTCAGTACGACCTGCGTCTGCGCCTGCCGTGCGAGGGGAGCGGAGAGCGGGTTCGACACCACGTCGCCGAGCATCCGGAGGCGCGTGAGGTCCTGCGGTTCTTCGACGCGTCGACGGCCGCGGGGTTCGTCCACGTGCCGGTGCGGGTGGAGGCCGCGCTCTGGGACGGACACGTGCCACCACCCGGGCAGTTCGCCGTCGCCAACGCTCTCGAGGACGTCGAGCTGAGCGTCCTCCCCGCCGGGCACACCGAGTACCCGGGGCTCGATGCCGTGCTGGCGGAGTCGTATGCGGCGACGAGGGCGCACGCGCTCCGGTCGGTCGCGCGGGCAGTGGGAGGAGCTGCAGGCGCGAGGTGAGAGGGTGGATGGATGATCGCTGCCCTCACGCTCCCCGTCGCCCTCTCCACACCGGGGCAGGAACTGCTGCTGCGCCGGGCCGACCTGGCCGACCTCGACGCGCTGATGACGCTCCTCGCCGACGATCCGATCAGTGCGTCCCGCGGTGACCTGGCGAACGAGAGCGATCTCCCCGCCTACGAGCGTGCGCTCGCGGACCTCATCGGCGACCCGGCGAACGAGATCCTGCTGGTCGTCGACGCGGCGGAGGCCGTCATCGCGACGATGCAGCTGACGCGCATCCCCGGGATGGCTCGCCGCGGCTCAACCCGACTGCTCGTCGAAGCCGTGCGGGTCTCCTCCGCGCTGCGATCCGGCGGCGTCGGAACGGTGATGATGCGCTGGGTGACGGACGTCGCCGCTCCGGCGACCGGCTCCTCGATCGTGCAGTTGACCTCCGACGAGGCCAGGGTGGACGCCCACCGCTTCTACGAACGCCTCGGCTTCGTCGGTTCGCACCGCGGCTTCAAGTACGCCGTGACGGCCGTGAGCTGACATGGAGTTCGTCCGGACGCTCGCCCGTTGGCTCCTCGGAGCTGTCCTCACCTTCGCCGGCGTCGGCCACCTCACCTTCGCGCGGCAGTCGTTCGTCGCCCAGGTGCCGCAGTGGCTGCCACTGCCGGTCGACGTGGTCGTCGTGGCGTCGGGAGTCGTCGAGATACTCCTCGGCCTCTCGCTCATCCTGCTCGCCCGGTATCGCATAGCCGTCGGCTGGATCGTCGCAGCGTTCTTCGTCGCGGTGTTCCCCGGCAACATCGAGCAGTTCGTCCGCGGTACCGACGCCTTCGGGCTCGACAGCGATGTCGCGCGCGGTGTCCGACTGGTGTTCCAACCGCTCCTCGTCGTCTGGGCGCTCTGGTCGACGGGAGCGTGGCGAGCGTGGCGGACCAGCCGCCGCCGGTCGTCGTCGACCGAGTCCGGCCTCGGAGCCGCCTAGTCATCCGGCCCCACCGGGTGTCAAGGGGCCTGAGGTTCCAGGCCTGATCAGGCAGGGTTGATGCATGCGATGCATTACATACGCGGGTGAGAACGTTGTGACGACCGATGAGGTCGCGGGCCTCCTGGTTGAGCTGACCGCCGAGCTCGCCAAGCGAGGTCGGGCCGAAGCGGTCACGATTCCGATCGTCGTGGAGTCCGATGACGAGGACGCATCCGCCCAACTCGTGATCGGTCTCGGCAACGACGTGCTCTCAGTGCCGCACGACTGGGACCTCGACGTGCCGGACTTCAGCGAGGCCGAATCGCGTCTGCAGGGCTATCTCGACGACCTCCGCCCGTCCACGACGGCGTACGAGCCACGCGACTCCCTCGAGACCTCGGACGTGCTCGAGGACCCCGACCTCGACCTGCGCGACTTCTCCCGCTGACTCGTACCCGCACGACAATGCCGGCGTCGACCCATCTGGTCGACGCCGGCGTCCGCTCGGGTCGCTCAGCGCGGGAGCGGCAGCTTGGCCGTCTCGCGGGCCCGCAGCACGACGATCAGGGTGATGAGCGCGGCCGCCATCACGTAGAACGCGGGGGCGAACCGGTTGCCGGTCGATGCGATCAGGAATGTCGCGAAGTACGGCGTGATCCCGCCGAACACGGCGACCGACAGGTTGTACGCGATCGCCATCGAGCCGTAACGGATGCTGGTCGGGAACAGCTCGGCCATCGCAGCACTCGACGCACCGTCGTAGGCGGCCATGAAGACGCCGAGGATCACCATCGCGACGGCCGCAGCGGCGAAGTTGCCCGCGCTCATGAGCATGAGCGTCGGGTACGTCAACACCAGGAACCCGGCGCAACCGGCGATCATCACCGGCTTCCGCCCGATGCGGTCGCTCAGCAGGCCCATGAACGGCACGAGGATGGCGATCGCGAGCAGCCCGAGCACGGTGACCGCGTAGCTGAGCGGCTGCGAGTAGCCGAGATCGGTCTGGAGGTACGACGGCATGAAGGTCTGCAGGATCCAGTGGCCGACGGCCTTGATGACGACGAAGCCGACGCAGAAGAGCAGCGCCTTCCAGGACGTCCGCAGCGAGGTCCGCAACGGTGACTTCGAGACGGCCCCCTTCGCTTGGATCGCCTGGAACTCGGGGGTGTCCTCGAGCTTGTTCCGCAGGTAGAGGCCCGCGAGGCCGAGCGGCAGGGCGAGGAAGAAGAGCGCGCGCCAACCCCACTCGTTGAGGGCGTCAGTGCCGAGCGTCGAGGTGAAGAGGAGCACGAGGCCCGCACCGACCACGAAGGCCGCGAAGCCGAACACGTCGATGAAGCTCGTCACGAAGCCGCGCCGGTTTGACGGGGCGTACTCGGCGAGGAGTGTGGTGGCACCCGAGCTCTCGCCACCGGCGGCGAAGCCCTGCACGAGTCGTACGATCACGAGCAGGATCGGCGCCCAGAGGCCGATGAGGTCGAATGTCGGCAGGAGACCCATGACGACCGTCGCCCCGGAGGTCACGAGGATCACCGTCGCGAGGACCGTCTTGCGCCCGATGCGGTCTCCGAGCGAGCCCCAGAAGAGGCCACCGAGCGGACGCATCACGAAGCCGGCCCCGAACACCGCGAATGCGGAGAGGAGAGCCGCCTGGGTGTTGCCCTGCTGGAAGAAGTTGAGGCTGATGACGGTCGCGAGCGTGCCGTAGAGGCCGAAGTCGAACCATTCGACGAAGTGACCTGCCCCGGCCGCCCAGATCACCTTCCGCATACGGCGTGATCGCTCCGCGTCGTCGTAGGGGGTCTGTGCGCTGTGCGCGGCGGCTTCGGCCAGGGCTGCAGCCTGGGTCCTGCTCTCGTCCATCGGTCCTCACATCGTTGTCGGGGTGCTTCGAGGTTCACCTGCCGAAGAATCTTACCCACTGAATGGGAAAGTCGTACCGCTGAATGGTAGCGTGGCATTCGCCCGGTGGTCGCCACCTGTTCGACGGCCTCCAGGATCACGCATCACGAAGGAGTGTCATCCATGCAGCACCGCACCCAGACCGCAGACGTCGTCGTCATCGGCGGTGGCCTCGCGGGCGTGTCAGCAGCCGTCGCCGCCGCCCGCCTCGGTTCGCGGGTCTCGCTCGTCACCAATCGCCCGGTACTCGGTGGGAACTCGTCGAGCGAGGTTCGGGTGTGGGTGGTCGGAGCGACCGCGCACGGCCACCAGCGGTTCGCACGGGAGACCGGGATCATGGGGGAGCTCTTCCTCGAGAACCAGTACCGCAATCCGGAGGGCAACCCGTTCTACTGGGACCAGACCGTCCTCGACCTCGTGCGCGCCGAGCCGAACCTGCAGCTGCACCTCAACACCGACGTCCGCATCGTCACGATGGAGAAGCCGGCGGACGGTGAGGAGTCGCCGTCGCCGCGGATCGCGTCCGTCACCGGATGGACGATGGGCAGCGAGATCGAGACCGAGTTCGTCGCCCCCGTCTTCATCGACTGCACGGGAGACGGGCTGGTGGGGCATCTCGCCGGTGCCACCTCCCGCATCGGGCGCGAGGGTCGCGCCGAGCTCGGCGAGCCGTGGGCGCCCGAGGTGGCGGACGACGAGCTCCTCGGCAGTTCGATCTTCTTCTACACCAAGGACGCCGGACGCCCCGAGCGGTTCGTCGCTCCCGACATCGCGCGCGACATCCGCGACACCCCGATCCTCACCAACCGGATCATCCGGACCGGCGACAACGGCTGCAACTACTGGTGGATCGAGTGGGGCGGCGAGCTCGACACCGTCGCCGAGAACGAGCAGATCCGAGACGAGCTGTGGAGCGTCGTCTTCGGGATCTGGGACTACATCAAGAACTCCGGCGAGTTCGAAGCCGACACCCTCACGCTCGAGTGGGTCGGATCCATCCCGGGGAAGCGCGAGTACCGTCGGCTCCTCGGCGACCACACCCTCACGCAGAACGACCTGCTCGACCAGGTCGACTTCGAGGACACCGTGGCCTTCGGAGGTTGGTCGATCGACCTGCACCCCGTGGAGGGCGTCTACGCCGAGACCGCCGGTGCGCAGCAGCGGTTCAGCAACGGCACCTACGGCATCCCCTTCCGCAGCCTGTACTCGCGGGACGTCGACAACCTGCTGTTCGCCGGACGCAACATCTCCGCCTCCCATGTCGCGTTCGGGTCCACCCGCGTCATGGCGACCTGCGCCACGCAGGGTCAGGCGGTGGGGACGGCTGCGGCGCTCATCGCCCGCGACAGGCTGACGCCGCGGGAGCTCGCCGGGCAGGCGCTCCCGCTCCTGCAGCGCACGCTCCTCCGCGAGGACGCCCCGGTCATCGGCATCACCACGGACGACCCCGACGATCTGGCCGGGCGGGCGACGGTCTCCGCGTCGAGCGCGCTCGACGCGATCTCCACGCTGGAGCACCTCGGCTCCGGCGAGCGGTTCACCCTCGACCGCGACGTCGCGATCCTCGTACCCGTCGCTCCGTCACTCGACCAGATCACCCTGCTCGTCGACGCTGCACGCGACACGACCCTCCGCGTCGAACTGTGGAGCACCGGCAAACGCCAGAACGCCGTCCCGGTCGAGCACCTCCTCGACGGAGCCGCGGAGATCGCCGCCGGGGTCGGCGTGTCGGCCACCGTCCGCTTCGGATGGACGCCGGAGATCGAGCAGAACGCGGTGCTCGTCGTCCGTGCCAACCCGGACGTCAGCCTGCTCCTCACGGAAGGCCACCCCTACGGGCTCCTCGTGCTGACCGCCAAGCATGCTTCGGACGAGGTGTTCGACGACCACATCCCCGAGGAGCAAGACCAGGCGATCCTGGACTGGAACGCGCGGAAGCTGCGCGGCCGGAGCGTCGCGCTGACCGTCGGTGGAGACACCACGGCGTACCGCGCGGAGCGGATCGTCGACGGCTACCAGCGACCGTACGGGGGACCGCACCTGTGGTCCTCGGAGCGACTCGCTGACAACCGCGATCTGGTCGCCGAGCCCGAGGTCCTCACACTGCACTGGGACGAGCCCGTCGATGTCGCGTCCGTGCGGATCGTGTTCAACGACGACGTCGACGTGGACCTCATCAACCTGCACCACCACCGCACCGACTTCGAGGCGGTCCCCGAGCTCGTCGCCGACTACCGACTCGAGGGGAGACCCGCGGGTGCGGCTGAAGGGACGTGGACGGTGTTGGCCGAGGTCGAGGGGAACCGCCACCGCCACCGGATCCACGACGTCGAGCCCGTGCGGGTCGACGCCCTCCGTGTCGTCGTCACGGCCACGAACGGCTCGCCCTACGTGAGTGTCGCGAGTGTGAAGGTCTTCGAACAGCCGAGCGGGCGCACCACCCGGCCGCGCCGAGCCCGACCGCTACGCTGAACACGGCCTCCGAGGCCGGACATCCGAACCGACACCGACACCGTGGAGGACCCGTGGCAGGTGAGATCCAGCAGGGCATCGGCCGTGCGGCATCCGTGCTCGCCGTGCTCGGCGCATCGACCACCGGGCCGTTGCGGGCCTCCGACATCGCCCGTGCCACCGGTCTCGGCACCTCGACGACCGCACGCCTCCTCGGCACGCTCGAGGAGCTCGGATATGTGACGAAGGCGGCCGACAGCCCGTCCTACGCCATCGGGGCGACCATCCTGGCGCTGGCGAGCGAAGGGCTCAACCAGAACCCGGTGCACCGGGAGTCACGTGCTCCCGCTCAGGAGCTCGCGCAGCGGATCGGCCTCAGCGTCAACGTCGGCGTCCTCGACGGCTCGAGTCTCATCTACCTCTGCCACTTCGAGGGAGCCCTCGCACCGAAGTCGCACTCGATGATCGGGCTGCGCCAGCCACTGCACGCGTCCGCGCTCGGCAAGTGTCTGCTCCTCGACCTCGACGCGGACGGTCTCCGTGCGCTGCTCGGTGACGAGCCGCTCCCGCGCTACACGGCCAACACCATCACGGAGCACGCGGCCCTCGCCGCGGAGCTCGCGGCGGCGCGGGAACGCGGCGTCTGCATGGAGGACCAGGAGCTCGCGTTGGGTCGTCTCGGGATCGCGGCGCCGATCCGCGACGCGAACGCCAGAGTCGTGGCGGCGATCTCGATCTCGGGTCGGCTGAGCCTGATGCGCGAACGCGACCTCGACGTCCTCACCGAGGACCTCATCGAAGTGGCCGACCGCATCAGCGTCGGTCTCGGGCTCATCTCCGCGATCCCGTCCTCCTGATTCGTTCTCCCGCATCCGATCTCACGAACCGAAGGTGACCCGTGGCGCAATTCGACCTCCCCCTCGCCCAGCTCCAGCAGTACCGGCCCGACCGCGAGGAGGCGCCGGACTTCGACGCGTTCTGGGCGGACACCCTCGCCGAAGCCCACGCCCTCGCCCAGCCGACGGTGCGTGAACGATCCGACCCTGAGCTGACCGGTCTCGTCGTCGAGGACGTCACGTTCTCCGGATTCGGCGGCGACCCGATCAAAGGCTGGTTCATCCGGCCGGCGGGCGCGACCGAGCCCCTCCCGTGCATCGTGCACTACATCGGGTACAGCGGCGGTCGCGGGCTCGCCCACCAGTGGACGATGCACCCGTCCGCGGGCTACGCCGTGTTCGTCATGGACACCCGCGGCCAGGGGAGCGCGAACCTGCCGGGCGCGACGGCCGACCCGTTCGGAAGCGGTCCGCAGGTCGCCGGCAAGATGAGCGCCGGGCTCGACAGCCCCGAGACCTACTACTACCGTCGGGTCTTCACGGACGCGGCGCTCGCCGTCGACGCGGTGCGCAGCTTCCCGGAGGTCGACCCCGCCCGGGTCGTCGTCGCCGGTGGGAGCCAGGGCGGCGGCATCGCGCTCGCCGCGGCCGGGCTCTGCGAGGGACTCGCGGCGGCGCTCGTCGACGTCCCGTTCCTGTCGCACTTCCGTCGTGCCCTGCAGATCACCGACGCGAGCCCCTTCGCCGAGCTGAAGACGTACCTCATCAGCCGACGTGGTCACGAGGAGGAGGTGTTCCGGACGCTCTCGTACTTCGACGCGACGAACTTCGCCGCCCGCGCGACCGCCCCCGCACTGTTCTCCGTCGCGCTCTGCGATGCGGTGTGTCCGCCCTCGACGGTGTACGCGGCGTTCAACCACTACGCGGGCACGCAGAAGGACATCGCCGTCTACCCGTACAACGGGCACGAGGGTGGCGGGCCGGTGCAGCAGCAGGCGCAGCTGACCTTCCTCGCGGACCTCCTCGCCTGACGCGCCGTTCGCCCGAAGATGGGCGAGCGGGCGTGGGACGATGTGCACGTGACTGAGACCGGCGGTACCGACCCGACACTGACGACCAACCGTCGTCGGACGCGGGCCGGCATGATCGCGGCGATGGCGCTCGTGCTCTCGTTCGCGGCCGGAGCGACCGACGCCTTCGCGTTCCTCCAGCTCGGCGGCGTCTTCACCGCGAACATGACCGGCAACTTCGTGCTGGCCGGACTCACGAGCAGACCGGACTTCGGCGAGGTCCTGCTCGGGGCGACGGTCGCCGTGCTGCTGTTCTCCGTCGGGACGTTCCTGGCCTTCCGTTTCACGAGGCTCGTCGCCACCCCTGGGCGGCCTCCGGAGGCGCCGCAGCACCGGCTCGTCCTCGTCCTCGGCGGTGCGGTGGTCGCGCAGGCGTGCGTCCTCATCGGATGGATCGTGTCCTCCGACCTGCGCACGACGCCCGTGATCTGCGCCCTCATCGCGCTCTCCACGCTCGCGATGGCGGGGCAGACGGCCGTCGCGCGACGCATCGAGCGGTCGGGCGTGACGACCACCTTCGTGACCGGCACCCTCACGAGTCTCATGCAGAGCCTCGCCGATGGCGTCCACGACCACCACCTCATCCGCATCGGCGCGATCGTGCTGCTCGTGACGGGCGCCCTCTGCGGCTCGCTCCTCACCGGTGTGGACCCGGTGTTCGGTGCCGCGCTGCCCCTCCTCCCGTCGATCGTCGGGCTGGTCCTCCTCCGGCTCGCGCCGACGGTCTCCAACGCCTGATCCACCGAACTTCGAGCGCGTGTCCGAGACGCGCCGCCGTCAGTGGGTGAGCTGCGCCCGGATGACGATGGGGAAGTGGTCGCTCGCCTCCGAGGTGGGTTCCTGCTCGTCCACGAGGGCTTCGATCGGTTCCAGTCGGGTGTGCGGCGCGACGCTGCCTGAGCGGCCGAGCACCCAATCGATGCGTGCGTTCCCGGGACGCTGCGGACCGTAACCCTGGAACGTGCCGATGCTGTCGCTCTCCACCGGCGAGAGGTCGACGAACCCGGCGTCCGCCAGCGCGTCGTGCGCCGCCGATCCACGCTTGGTGTTGAAGTCGCCGGTGAGGAGGACGGGCACGTCCACGCCGGAGAAGCGGTCGGCGATCAGTTTCGCACTGCGCGTCCGGACGTCGTCGCCGTGCGGCGTACCTTCGTGGTCGAGGTGGGTGTTGGCGAAGACGAGCTCATCGCCGGTGCGGCGCTCGCGGAGCCTGACCCAGGTGACGAACCGCGCGTGCAGTGACGGCCAGGTGTTCGAGCCAGGCTCATCGGGGGTGTCCGACAGCCAGAACTCGCCGGCGTCGAGCTGCTCGAACCGAGAGCGGCGGAAGCACACCGGTCCGTACTCGCCGGCCGAACCGCCGTCACGGCCCTGCCCGAACCAGTCGTACTCGGCGAGGCCCGGGAGCAGGTCGTGCAGCTGATGCTCGCGGACCTCCTGCAGCCCGAGGAGGTCCGGAGCGTTGCGGGCGATGACCTGCGAGACGAGCGGTGCACGGTCCACCCACTCGTGACCGGGCTGGGCGACGGCGGTGCGGATGTTGTAGCTCATGACGGTCAGGACGTTCTGGGTCAGGATGGATTCGCTCACCCGGCCAGCGTAGGGGAGCCGGGTGACGGGGAGCTGTCCCCATGTCGCCGGGCGGTCCGTCTGCCTAGACTCGCCCCATGACCTTCGACCTCCGCGACGCCCAGGCCCGGATCCTCGCGCTCAACAGCGAAGAACTCCCCTTCATCTACGACCCGACACCCGACGGGATCGTCGCGCACTGGCGCTACGCCGACCAGCGCTGGCTCGGCTTCATCGGCGCCGGGATGTTCAGTGCCGAGTACGAGCTGCGGGTCGAGCTGCACCCCGAAGACGGGGAGTGGGAGTTCCACGAGCAGTCGTCCTCCTCGAAGACGACGCTCGGCGTCGGCGGTCTGTCGACGAAGCGCACCTGGCAGTCCGGCCCGCAGAAGTCCTTCTCCTTCGGGCGGAGCGTCGCGCCCATCTCGCAGTCCACCGACCGCGATGGCACGACGACCGGCCAGTTCATGGGTTACGAGTTCACGACCGACGAGGTCAAGCAGCCCGTGATCGACACCCTGACCGCCGCCGGCTGGAAGCCGCGCACGGGGTTCTTCGGCAAGCTGTTCGGAGGCTGATCAGCCGGCCCCGAGTCGCCCGGACCTGCACGGAGATCGCTGAATTCCGTGCAGATCCGGGCGACTCACGCACGCACCACGACCGCCGCTAGGCTTTCAGGAACCTCGCCGCCGAACGGACGGATGGACCTGTGCTCGTCACCATCACCTCGACCGCGCCGTCGGCCGCCGACCTGGGGCACCTCGTCCGCAAGCATCCCGCACGGGCGCAGAGCTTCGACCTCAGCGTCGGGCGCGCCCACGTGTTCTACCCGGAGGCGACCGACGAGCGGTGCACCGTGGCCCTGCTGCTCGAGGTCGACGCGATCGCGCTCGTCCGTCAGAAGCGCTTCGGCGGCGGTGACAGTGCGTCGCTCTCGCAGTACGTGAACGACCGACCGTACGCGTCGTCGTCGATGGTCGCCGTCGCGATCGGACAGGTGTTCCGCAGCGCCATGACCGGCCGCAGCGACTCCCACCCGGAGCTCGCCGCGGCAGTGCTCCCACTGACGATCACCGTCGCCGCGGTGCCGTCGCGAGGTCTGGAGCAGCTGGCGACCCGACTCTTCACCCCGCTCGGCTGGACCGTCGTCGAACGGGCGATCCCGCTCGACCCGACGGTCCCCGCGTGGGGCGACTCGCGATACGTCGACCTCGAGTTGACCGGGGATCTCCGCCTCGCGGACGCGCTCCGCCAGCTCTACGTCTTGCTGCCCGTGCTCGACGACGCCAAGCACTACTGGGTCTCCGACGACGAGGTCGGCAAGCTCCTCCGCGCCGGCGAGGGGTGGCTGGCCGATCACCCCGACCGGGACCTGATCACCAAGCGGTATCTCGCGCACCAGTCGCGGATGGTCACCGATGCGCAGTCGCAACTGGACCCGGAGGCGAGGACCGACGGGGACGACACGGCCACCGCGTCAGAGACGAAGCGTGCCCCGGCGCTCGCCGGCCTGCGCGCCGAGGCGGTCCTGCAGGCGCTCACCGACGTGCGGGCTCGGTCGGTCGCCGACGTCGGGTGCGGCGAGGGCGCCCTCCTCACTCGATTGCTGGCGGATCCTCTCGTCACCTCGGTGATCGGTACCGACGTCTCCGCGCGCGCGCTCGCATCCGCGTCGCAGCGGCTCGGGCTCCGCGACGCGAGCGACCGCACCCGTGAGCGTGTCCAGCTGCTGCAGTCCTCGGCGACCTACGCCGACACCCGGCTGCGCGGACTCGATGCGATCGTGCTGATGGAGGTCGTGGAGCACATCGACGCCGAGCGCCTCGATGCACTCGAGGCTTCGATCTTCGGCGCTGCGGCTCCCGAAGCCGTGATCGTCACGACGCCGAACCGCGAATACAACGCGTTGTATCCGTCGTTGCCGGCGGGCTCGTTCCGGCACCCGGACCACCGCTTCGAGTGGGACCGTCAGGAGTTCGCGACCTGGTGCACCACTGCGGCCGAGCGGTACGGCTACGGCGTCGAGCACCGCACGGTCGGCGACGTCGACCCGCAGCTCGGCTCGCCGACGCAGCTCGCCATCTTCCGGAAGGCCATCGCATGAGTGACCTCGAGCACACCCCCGCCGCCCTGCCGATCCCCGAACTGTCGCTCGTGGTCCTCATCGGCGTGAGCGGGTCCGGCAAGTCGACCTTCGCCGCCACGCACTTCGGCCGGTTCGAGACACTGTCGAGCGACTTCTTCCGCGGGCTCGTCTCCAACGACGAGAACAACCAGGCCGCCAGCGCCGACGCCTTCGCCGCACTCCGCGATGTCGCCGCACGCCGCCTCGACGCCGGGCTCCTGACGGTCATCGACGCGACCAACGTCCAGCCGGCCTCGCGCAAGTCGCTCATCGATCTGGCACGCAACCACGACGTCCTCCCCGTCGCCGTGGTGCTCGACGTCCCGGAGCGCGTCTGCATCGAGCGCAACGAGGCCCGCGAGGACCGCTCGTTCGGTGCCGCCGTCATCACCCGGCAGCAGGACCAACTGCGTCGGTCGATGCGGCACCTCAGCAAAGAGGGCTTCCGGAAGGTCCACGTGCTCTCCGGCGTCGAGGCGATCGCGCAGGCGTCGTTCGTGCGTGAGCCGCTGCTCAACGACCGCCGTCAGGAGCGCGGTCCCTTCGACGCGATCGGCGACGTGCACGGGTGCCGGAGCGAGCTCGAGACGCTGCTCACGAAGCTCGGGTACGTGATCGAGCGCGACGTGGAGGGTCGACCGATCGACGCCGCGCACCCCGAGGGCCGCCGCGCGATCTTCCTCGGCGACCTCGTCGACCGCGGGCCGGACACCCCTGGCGTGCTGCGGCTGGCGATGGGGATGGTCGGCGCGGGGCATGCCTTGGCGGTGCCCGGCAACCACGAGTCGAAGCTCGTCCGCGCGCTGCAGGGCAAACGGGTGCAGACCAGCCATGGGCTCGCCGAGTCGCTCGCCCAACTGGCCGAGGAGCCGGAGGAGTTCCGGGCCGAGGTCGAGCGGTTCTGCCGCGAGCTCGTCGCGCACCTCGTCCTCGACGACGGGAAGCTCGTCGTCGCGCACGCCGGCCTGATCGAGCAGTATCACGGACGCGCCTCCGGGCGGGTGCGGTCGTTCGCGCTGTACGGCGACACCACGGGGGAGACCGACGAGTACGGCCTGCCCGTGCGGCTGCCGTGGGCGGAGGACTACCGGGGTAAGGCGACCGTCCTCTACGGCCACGTGCCGACCCTCGACGCCGAGTGGGTCAACAACACAATGTGTCTCGACACCGGCTGCGTCTTCGGCGGCAAGTTGAGTGCCCTGCGGTGGCCGGAGCGCGAGGTCGTCGACGTCCCGGCCGAGCAGGTCTGGTACGAACCCGTCGTGCCGCTCGGCCGCCCGACCGGTCCCGCCGGCGAGCAGCGGGATCCCGGGCTGCTGCGCATCGACGACGTCCTCGGCAAGCAGGTCGTCGAGACGCGCGTCTCGGGCCGGGTCGGCATCCGCGAGGACGCCGCGGCCGGCGCACTCGAGGTCATGAGCCGGTTCGCGATCGACCCTCGGCGCCTGGTCTACCTGCCGCCGACGATGAGCCCGCCGAGCACCTCGCAGCGGAAGGACCTCCTGGAGCACCCCGCTGAGGCGTTCGAGGCGTATCGCCGGGAGGGGCTCGACCGGGTGGTCTGCGAGGAGAAGCACATGGGCTCGCGTGCCGTCGTACTGCTCACCCGTGATCCTGCACCCTTCGGCGCTCCCGCGGGGTGGCGCGGAACCGTCCACACCCGCACCGGTCGGCCGTTCTTCGACGATGCGACGACGCAGACGCTCCTCACCCGGCTCGACGCCGCGGTGGAGCGAGCCGGTCTCTGGGAGGAGCTCGACGCCTCCTGGATGCTCGTCGACAGCGAGCTGCTGCCGTGGTCGGTGAAGGCGGAGAGTTTGATCCGCGACCAGTACGCCTCGGTGGGAGCTGCCGCGACCGCAGCGCTCCCGGCGGCCGTCCGCGTGCTGGAGCAGGCGTCGTCGACCGGTGTCGACGTCTCGGACCTGCTCGAGCGGACGCGCCGTCGGGCCGAGGCCGCTGACGCCTACGTCGCGGCCTACCGTCCGTACACCGCGCCCTCGAACGGTCTGGAGGGCGTGCAGCTCGCGCCGTTCCAGCTCCTCGCCTCGACCGGTACGAGCCACCTGGGCCGCGACCACGACTGGCACCTCTCGGTGGCGGACCGCCTCGCGGACGCCGACCCGGAGCTCATCCGCCGGACCCGCTCGATCGAGGTCGACCTCACCTCGTCGGCGTCCGAGGACGCCGCGACCGCGTGGTGGGAGGAGCTGACCGGTGCGGGTGGTGAGGGCATGGTGGTGAAGCCCGTGGCAGGCCTCGTCCGCGGTGAGAAGGCGCTCGCGCAGCCCGGTATCAAGGTGCGGGGCCGTGAGTACCTGCGCATCATCTACGGTCCCGACTACACGGAGCCGCACAACCTCGAGCGCCTGCGCGATCGGGACATCGGCCACAAGCGGTCGATGGCGCTGCGTGAGTACGCGCTCGGTGTCGAGGCGGTCGAGCGGTTCGTCGCCGGTGAACCGACCTGGCGGGTGCACCAGGCCGTCTTCGGCGTGCTCGCCATGGAGTCCGAGCCGATCGACCCACGCCTCTAGCGTCGACCCCGGTCCCTGCGTTCCACCTTTCGGTCCCTGAGCTTGTCGAAGGGCGGGGGCAGGCCGTGTGCCCTTCGACAAGCTCAGGGACCGGGTTGCACCTCGGGGCCCGGGCTGCAGCTCCGCGGCCCCGGCGGGTCGTCAGCGGAGGACGGAACTCAGCAGGAGGCTCGTCTCGCTGTTGACGACGCCCTCGATGCGTCGGATCCCGCCGAGCACGCGGTCGAAGTCGGTCAGCGTCTCGGTGCGGAGTTCCGCGACGAGGTCCCACCCGCCGTTGGTGGTGTGGAGCGCGCTGATCTCCGGGAAGCCGCGGAGCTGGCGGATGACGTGATCGGTGGTGCGACCCTCGACCTCGATGAACGCGATCGCGCGGATGGTGCCGGGATCGAGTTCGTCACGCACCCGGACCGAGAACCCGACCACCGTGCCGGAGGAGATGAGCCGCTCCAGACGGCTGTTCACGGTCGCCCGGGCGACGTCGAGCGACCGGGCCAGGCTCGCGACCGACGCACGGCCGTCGGCTCGGAGCGCAGCCAACAGCCGTCGGTCCAGATCGTCCAGCGCAGCCATGCACATAATGTACAACCGAGTTACTTATATTGTGCATAACCTGTGCACAAATCGTGCATCTCGGGAATGGAAAGTGCAGATCGTCGAAACCTAGGCTCGAAGCAACCGCGAGTGGTCCGCTCCGGTCGGCTCCGAGCCCGAACTCGTCTGGAAGGGAACGTCATGACGCGTTTCGTCGATGTCCGCAACATGGTCCGCTGGACGGCAGACCGAGGTCCCGAGCGCATCATCGCCGGCATGATCGGCTACCTCGAGGCCGACTTCCGCCGCTGGCCGTCGTTCGACAAGAGCCCGCGGGTCGCGAGTCACACGCCGTTCGGCGTCATCGAGCTCATGCCGACGAGCGACCACGAGACGTACGCCTTCAAGTACGTGAACGGCCACCCCTCCAACCCCGCCCGGGGCTACCAGACGGTCACGGCGTTCGGCGTCCTCGCCGACGTGCACAACGGCTACCCCACCTTCCTCGCCGAGATGACGCTCCTCACGGCCCTCCGGACCGCCGCGACGTCGGGCATGGTCGCGAAGCACCTCGCCCGTCCCGACTCGAGCGTCCACGCGCTCATCGGCGCCGGTAGCCAAGCCGAGTTCCAGGCCCTCGGCATGCGTGCCGCCCTCGGGATCGACACGGTGCGGATCTGGGACGTCGACCCGCTCGCGATGGACAAGTTCGCGCGCAATTTGGAGCCGCTCGGATTCGAGGTCGTCATCGGGACGAGTGCCGCCGACGCCGTGGCGGGCGCGGACGTCGTCACGACCTGCACGGCCGACAAGGCGCTCGCGACCGTGCTCACGAACGACCTGGTCGAGCCTGGCATGCACTTGAACGCCATCGGTGGCGACTGCCCCGGCAAGACGGAGCTCGAGGCGTCGATCCTCGATCGCGCCGAGGTGTTCGTCGAATTCCCGCCGCAGACCCGCATCGAGGGCGAGATCCAGCAGATGGCTCCCGACTTCCCGGTGATCGAGTTCTGGCAGGTCCTCACGGGTGCCGTCCCCGGCCGCACCTCGCGGGAGCAGATCACGCTCTTCGACTCCGTCGGCTTCGCGATCGAGGACTTCACCGCGCTGCGCTTCCTCCGCGACTCCGTCGACGGCAGCGAGTACTTCGAGGAGATCGACCTCGTCGCCGCCCCCGACGACCCGAAGGACCTCTTCGGGCTCGTCGGTGCGCTCTCTCCCGTCGGCTGAGTCCCGCATGTCCGTCCAGGCGCCGTCGGCCGTGGTGCTCATCCGGCCGCACCGGTTCACGCCGAACCCGCTGACCGCGGCCGACAATGTCTTCCAGGTGGCGGAGGGCGTCCCGTCGGCGTCCGTGGCCGGGGTGGCTCACGCGGCGTTCGACGAGGTCACCGCCGTGGCGCAGGCCCTCGATGCCGCGGGCGTCCGCGTCCACCTGTTCGACGATGAGGACCCGGACCGCCCCGACAGCGTCTTCCCCAACAACTGGCTGTCCACCCATGCGGGCGGGCACCTGGCCGTCTACCCGATGTACGCGGTGAACCGCCGACGCGAGCGCCGGTGGGACATCGTCGAGATGCTGAAGCGCGAGTACCGCGTGCAGGACGTCATCGACTACTCGGGGCTGGAGCTCGACGACGTGTTCCTCGAGGGCACCGGTGCGATGGTGCTCGATCACGCAGCGCGAGTGGCGTTCGTCGCGCGATCCCACCGCGCCGACCCGATCGCCCTCGAGCGGTTCTGCACCAACTTCGGCTACGAGCCGCTCGTCTTCGACGCGGTCGACCCCCACGGGGTCCCGATCTACCACACCAACGTCATGATGGGCGTGGCGACCGAGTTCGCGCTCGTCGGTCTCGACCTGATCGCCTCGCCGGCGCGGCGCGATCAGGTGATCGAGCGGCTGACGGCTCACGGACGGACGATCGTCGATCTCGACTACGGACAGGTCTGCGACTTCGCCGGCAATGCGATCGAGTTGCGTTCGGCGACGGGGGAACGCCTCCTCGCGATCTCGAGTCGCGCCGTCCAGAGTCTGCGGTCGGAACAACTCGCGATCATCGAGCGCAGCTGCCGGATCCTGCCGCTGGACGTCCCGACGATCGAACTCGCCGGGGGTTCCGTCCGATGCATGATCGCCGGGATCCATCTGGACCGGCGGCCTGCGGCGACGGCGTCCGATGTGGCACCGACCGCCCAGCTCGCCCGGTCCTGATTCCACCGATCGGTGATCCGATTGACGCAAATCCATCCGTCAGACGCAGTGCCTGGGCCCGACAGGCCTCCGCCGATGGCTGATCGCGTGCGCATGGGCTAGATTGACGATCGATCAGCTGATCGACGCGGAATCCGGCCGACGTCCTCTCTGACCGAGCTGCAGGGAGTGGGCGATCATGCCGCTGTTGGAACATGAAGCCTCTCGACGCGGCCGACTCCGGGTGTTCGCCCGCGCACAGCTCCCGTTCGCGATAGCCTTCGGCATCGTCGCGATCCTCGTCGCGATCGTCCTGCCCGAGCGGTTCTTCACGGTCGCCGTCCTCTCGGGCACCGCTCTCGCGGCGATCAGCACCCTCCTGGCGGGATTCCTGCCCTGGGAACGCTGGCCGACGCACGCGATGGCCGTCATCGCGGTCCTCGACCTCCTCGCCGTCGCGAGCATCCGGCTCGAGCTCATCAGTGTGACTCCGGGCGCGAGCCTGCTCTGCATCTTCCCCGTCCTCTGGTTGGCGTTCGGGTTCACCCCGCGGATGATCATCCTGGCCGTGGCGGGGACCCTGTTCATCAGCAGTGCTCCCTACGTCCTCCGGGCTCGCACGCCGGAGACCGCCGTGGACTGGCTCAATGTCGCCCTGCTGCCCATGCTCACGATCGGTATCGCGGTCGCCGTGAACATCGGGGCCCGCCAACTGCGACGGAGCCGACAAGCCATCCAGGAGCAGGCCTCGCAGCTCGAACGCTCGCTCGCCAGGGCGCTCGACGCGGAGGCGCTCGCCGAATCGATCCTCGAGACGGTGGACGCGGGCGTGGCCTTCTACACGGCGGACGGCACCCTGGGCGTGGCGAACGCGCATGCCGCGGACATGGTCGCCGCCGTCGGGTTCCGGCTGGACACCCCGCCGTATGCCGGGGAACACGTGCTCCAAGCCGACCGCCGGACACCGATCCCGTTCGACGAGCAGATCATCCCCAGAGCGCTGCGGGGCGAGCTGCTGTCGAACCATCTCGAATGGGTGGGGGAGGCCGGGCAACAGCGTGCGATCCTCGCCAGCTCCACGCGGGTCATGCGCAACGGCGACACGCATCTGGGGACGGTCATCGTCGCACACGACGTCACCGAGCTCGCGAATGCGATCAACGTCCGTGAGGCGTTCCTCACGACGGTCTCGCACGAGTTGCGGACGCCGCTCACCTCCATCCACGGCTACCTCGAACTGATCATGGACGACGCCGAAGTCGACGCCCCCGGCCTGCTCCCGGCGCTGCGGGTGGTCCAGCGCAACGCGGTCGAGTTGGAGCGGCGGGTGCAGGAGCTGTTGACCGCGTCCGACTCGACGGTTCAGATCGCGCCGAGTCGTATCGACCTCACGGACGTAGCCACGCGTGCGATCGAGACGTCGACCGCGGGAATCTCGGGTCCGGCCGTCCGACTGCACGCCGACGCGGCGGCGGTCGTCTCCGCGGACCCCGAGCAGGTCCTCCGTGCGATCACCGAGCTCGTCGCCAACGCCGTGAAGTTCACGCCGGCCGATGGGACGGTCGACGTGGTCGTCGAGCCGGGCGACGGGCACGCCGAGGTGACCGTCAGCGACACGGGCGTCGGGATGAGCGCCGACGAACTCCGTCAGGCCTTCGACAAGTTCTACCGGGCCGAGTACGCGCGGGACCAGGCGGTGCAGGGCGTGGGACTCGGCCTGCCGGCAGCGCGGGCGATCGCCGAGGCCCATGGCGGCTCCGTGACCCTGCGGAGCACACCCGCGGTCGCACACGTCCCCGGTGGGACCGTCGCGACCCTCGTCCTGCCATCGGAGCCTGTCCGCACACCGTCACGATGACGCGAACGCTCGGCCAGCCCTAGTCTGCTGACGGTTCACCGAGGAGTGCCGACCGTGCCGCGTCGAGGCCGGTGACCTCGGCCGTCCAGTCGGGCCGAATGAACTCGTCGCGGTGCAGCCGGAGGCCCTGCGACTCGACGAGTTCGCCCGGTCGGCCGATGAAGCGTTGCAGACCGTTGTCCCGATAGCCGAGTCGACGCGAGACGCCGAGCGATGCGCCGTTCCAGACGGCGGCGTCCGACACGGCGACCTCCGCGGCGAGGTGGTCGAAGGCGAACTGGAGCATGCCGGCCCGCATCTCGATGCCGAGCCCCTTGCCCTGATGTGCCTGCGTCAACCAGGAACCGCTCCCGACCGTCCGCGTGACGGCGAAGTCGCGGGCGCCGACGTCCTGGAGACCGATCGGCGTCCCGTCCAGGAGGATCGCGAGATTGAGCGTCCAGGAGGAAGGAGTCACCGTTGCGCGCTGCGTCCAGAGGAACCGAGCCGTCTCGCGGATGAGTTGTTCGCGCGGCTGGTCGGTCCACGGTGTGGAGAACGGCATGACGGCGGGGTCGTGGACGCCGGCGAGGGCGGCCTCGATCAGTCCGGGGAGGTCCTCGTCGCGCACGAGGCGCAGGACGAGTCTCGGCGTGCGGATCTCCAGGCCGAACAGCGGCCAGACGTCGGTGAGGCTGAGCATCAGGCCACGGTATCGCCTCGGGCGGACGCCAGGTACCGGGAGGCGCTGTAGCCGGTCGAGGCCGCCCTGTCGAGCCGGGGGTGTGGAGGGCGGCTTCCGTGACACACTCGACGCGCCGCGGGATCGCGGCCCGGTTCGACGATGAGAAGGGCTCCACGATGAAGTACACGCACCTCGGCCGCACGGGGACGACGGTCTCCCGGATCGTGCTCGGCACGATGAACTTCGGCGATCGGACCAGCGAGGAGGACTCGTTCGCGATCATGGACCGGGCGTTCGACCTCGGCGTCAACTTCTTCGACACGGCGAACGCGTATGGCGGCAGCGCCGGTCGTGGCGCGACGGAGGAGATCATCGGCCGCTGGTTCGCAGCCCGCCCCGGCGTCCGTGACGACATCGTCCTGGCGACGAAGGTCCACTCGCCCATGGTCGCCCCGAACGATGACGGCTCGGATGTGGTGAACGCGCGTGGTGCGTCGGCTTGGCAGGTGCGTCGCGAGGCGATCGCGTCGCTCGAGCGACTGCAGACGGACCGGATCGACCTGTACCAGTTCCACCACATCGACCGTCACATCTCCTGGCAGGAGCTGTGGCAAGCCATGGAGGTGCTCGTCGCGCGCGGCGAGGTCGTCTACACGGGCAGCTCGAACTTCGCGGCGTGGAACATCGCGCAGGCGAACGAGGTCGCATCTCAGCGGCACTTCCTCGGTCTCGTCAGCGAGCAGTCGCTCTACAACCTCGCGCAGCGCTCGATCGAACTCGAGGTCATCCCCGCCGCGCAGCACTACGGGCTCGGCATCCTGCCGTGGTCGCCGCTGTCCGGTGGTCTGCTGAGCGGTGGTTCCTCCGACAAGCGCGCGCGGTCGGGCGAGTCCCGCATCACCGAGGCCCGTGCCAAGCAGCAGGAGCAACTCGACGCCTACGACCGCTTCGCGGCCGAGCGTGGCTGGACCTCGGCGTCGCTCGGTCTCGCGTGGCTTCTGCACCAGCCCGGCGTGACCGGCCCGATCATCGGACCGCGCACGATCGAGCAGCTGGAGTCCGCCGTCGCAGCAGTCGACATCGAGCTGAGCGCCGATGACCTCGCCTCTCTCGACGAGCTCTTCCCCGGTCCCGGTGGCCAGGCCCCGGAAGCCTACGCCTGGTAGGAACGTGCGACGCGGCCGACCGCCTCGCTGATGGCGGTCGGCCCGGTGTTCACTTCGAGGATCCGCCGGTTGATGGTCGGCTCGAGGACGAGTGCCTCGAGGACCGCGGCCACGTCCTCGCGTGTGATCTCGTCGTGGAGCTCGGCGGGCCCGAGGGCGACCGTCCCCCGGCCCGGGTCGTCGGTCAGCAGGGACGGGCGGAGGATGACCCAGTCGATCGGCTGACGGGTGAGGGCGACCTCCGCGCGTTTCTTGACGGCGAAGTAGTGTTCCTCGTCGTCGCTCAGCTGCCGCTCGCGCCAGGCCTCCGGCAGGACGGACAGCAAGATGAGGCGTTTTCCCGGTGATGCCATCACTGCATCCGACACGCGCTGGAGCGCCGCGTCGTCGATGTCGTTTGTCACACTTTGAGCTCCGGCGTTCGACCCCGCGGCGAAGACGATGACGTCCCAGTCCGAGATCATCGACGTGATCTCCTCTGTGGTGGCGACCCCGAGCTCGCCGGTCACGGTCGTCACTCCGTCGGCGTGGAGGGCGGGGTCCAGCAGCGACCTCGTGAGACCTGCGACGCTGGCGCCTCTGGCGCGGAGCCGGGTCGCCAGCATGCGACCGACCCTGCCCGTGATCCCGAAGATGAAGACGCGCGTTGAGGATGCGATCGAAGTCTCCTCTATCGAACCTTCGGTGGCGGCGATAGTGTCTCGTGGCATCATGGGTGATCCTCTCGATCTGTTACCTACCGATAGTAACTTACCGAAAGTAGATAGGATCGGGGGATGGAAACCACCGCGGACGACAGCCTGAGGTCGACGCCGAAACGCCGCCTCTCGTGGGATGCGCGCCACGCGCAGTTGCTCGATGCGTTCCGCGACCTGATCCGCACGCAGGACCTCGCGGATGTCACCCTGGCGCGCGTGGCCGCGCACGCCGGCGTGACGAAGCCCGTGGCCTACGACCACTTCGGCGATCTGTCGGGGCTGTTCTCCGAGGCCTACCGAGCCTTCGAGTCCCACCAGCGAGACGTCCTGCTCCGGGCCCTCGAGAGCGCCCCGCGGGACCTCGATGCTGTAGCCGACCTGGTCGCCGAGGCCTACATCGCGTGCTGGGTCGCTGAAGGGTTGGAGCTTGCGGCCGTGGTGGACGCCCTCCGCGGGTCGACGACCCTGAGCGCCCTGCGGTCGGAGGCGGAGCTGGCGTATCTCGAGATCTGTCGCGAGGCGCTGGAGCCTTGGACCGGACCCCTCGTGAGTGCATCGTTGGTAGCTGTCGTCGGTGCCGGGGACGCCCTCGCCCGAAGTGCCATGTCCGGGTCGCTCTCAACCGCCCAGGCCTCCTCGACACTCGCCGTGGTGGTTCGTGCCGTCGCGTCGGCGTCTGCCGTCCCCGATGCCACTCGAGACCGCAGGACCTGAGCGGCGGCTTCCTCAGCGCGGGGAGTCGGCGGGAGCGAGCGCGATGACGTGTTCGCCGACCCACCCCCGTTATGGTTGCTCCATGGCTCGCGCACCCTGGAATCGACCCGGCGAATCTCCACAGATACGACGGCTTCGCATCGTGATGTTCTGGACCGCCGTCGTCCTCGTCGTGGCATTCGTCGCCATCCTCGTGTACTTCGTCGTGCGATCGGCTGAAATCGCCGGTCTGTAAGGGCGGCCCGCGGGGATGGACGCTCACTGGCCCCCGGGCATGATGGCTTCGATGAGGCTGAAACTCGCGTCCACGGATGACTTCATCACGCTTCGTCGCCTGTTCGATGACCCTTCCTTCCACGGATGGGGCGGGCCGGGACGGCTTTCCGACGAACTCATCCGCGCCAAGTACCTAGGGGCGCGACTGCCCGACGTCGAGTGCTACCTCGTCCTCGTCGAGGAGCAGGCGGTCGGGCTCGTCCAGCTGCACGTGGACGGGGCTGACTGCGCTGGGATCGACCTCGTCTTGTCGCCCTCCGCGCGAGGTCAGGGGACCGGTCGACGGGTGGTCGATGCCATGGTGGCCCGCGCAAGGGAACGGAACATCGCTCGACTCACCGTCGACCCGGAGGTCGGGAACGAGCGCGGCGTCCGGTTCTGGCGAGCCGTCGGGTTCGAGCCGCGTCAGACGGTCACCGACCACGCTGGACGAGCGCCCTATGTCCTGATGTCCCGCAGCACCGAGGCGGCAGCGATCGGCTGCTGCAGTTCCGTGACCCAGTCGGACTGATCCTCCGACACCGCCCGAACGTAGAGCTCGCGGCACGGCCCCGCCGGCACGAAGCCCCGGGCGATGATCTCGGCGTGGATCGACTGCCAGCTCTCAGCGATCCGGTCCATCGATCCGAGATGGATGCCGCAGATCGCCAGGTGCTCTGCCGGCAGCTCGACGACCTCGAAGCCTTCGCGGGGCGCGCCGTTGTAGGCGTAGCCGACGACGACTTCCGTGCCGTCCTCGCTCGCGCTGTACTGCGCGATCGGCGTGGTCAGCGAACCGCTCTCGTCTCCGATGATGGACGCGACCGCGTCGAACGAGGGTCCGACGAAGTCCGCGATGTCCGGCTGGGAGGGGACGATGCCACGGCGGGCGGCCAGGCGAACGGCGGGCAGGGGTTTCTCGATGATCTCGATCTCTGACATGTGATGCTCTCTTTCGATGAGGTGGAGCCGCCGTTCCACATCGACGAGTCGTGCGGCCGCGACGCGCTGCTCGCGTTCGACCTCGGCTCGACGCGCCTGCAACAACCGGGCGATGCGCGTGGCATCCACCCCTTGGTCGAGGATCAGGGCGACGTCCTCGAGACCGAAGCCGAGATGGCGAAGCGCCACGATCCGATGCAGTCGTTCCAACTGCGAAGGATCATACGAGCGGTAGCCGCTGGACTCGTCCACATGGGCAGGCACGAGCAGACCTGCGGTGTCCCAATGCCGGAGCATCCGATGGGTCACCTGGCCGATCTGCGCGAACGCTCCGATGGACAACATGTCTCAGTTCTCCCTCCTCACACGGTGTCAGAGTCAAGCATCTCGATCACCCCACCGTGAGCACGCGGTGGGGAATCCACCCCTTGCGACCGTCGGCGTTCCGACACCAGGACCAGCCGCTTTCCGGATCATCCTCGACGACGTCGACGGTGTCGCCGGTGACTGCGGGCAGCTCGGTGGTGTCGTATCCGGCGCGGACGACACCCACCGACCCGTCGACGTCGAGATGGCGGGCGGGCACCCAACCCGTTCCGTGTGATGCCGTCACGAACACGAACGCGGGCCACTCTGTGTCCCGGTCCCCGACCTGAACGACGTCTCCGGGCCTCACCGTCAACGGCGGGCGCTCGGGAATCTCATGATCAGCAATCAAGACGCATCGCACAGCGTCAATCCTCTCAGTGCGGTCCTTCGCCGCCGGGATACACGCCATGGAGCCACCGCCGGATGCGGCCTCGCGCACGAGCTCGGAGCGTCGGCGGAGGAGGGCTCCTAGTTTCCGCTGATGACGCTCACCGCTTGGAGGCCGACCACGATGGCGTTGATCGGTACGGCGATGATGAGCACGACGACTGCGCCGATGACGGCGACGATCGAGTGACGAGGGGTCCGCTTGTGGACCCTCGCCTGCAGGATGAGCGTGACGATCGGCGGAGCGATCGCGATCGCGGCGCCGAGGATGAAGCCACCGAGCATGCCGCCACCGCTCAGCCGGTCCTCGGGCGGCCCGAACTCGCCCTGCAGGGCGAACGAGAGTTGGACGAACCAGCTCACGATCAGCAGCGCGAACAGGAGCAGCGTGATGCCGATCCCGGCCGCTCGCCCGCTGACCGGGCCCTCCAGCTCCGCGGACTCGGCACCCGGATCCGGATGCGTCGGCGGTTGGACCGATTGGCGCAGGCCACCATCCGTGTTCGGTTCGTCGGTCACCGTGTGTCCTTCATCGATCGATCGGATGCCGGCGAATTGTCGTGGTCTTCCGGTCTTTTCGGCAGGCGGGCGGCATGGATCACGATCACGACGCCCGCCACGAACTGCACCAGCGCCACGATGACGGAGAACCAGTCGCCGGGTGAGCCGGACCAGTCCGTCAACTTGAGGACGACTTGCATGAGCCCGAGCGCAGCCAGAATCCATCCACAGACGAGCTGGAGCGTCCGGTTCCGAGTATTTCGAGCTTCCGCCATGGATGGAGCCTAGACGGGACCGCGGGTTCCGTCCTGATTCACGCCGTGAGCGCCGCCCGCACCTGTGCGGCGAGCAGCGGGACCGTCTCCTCCTGGAACCAGGGGTTCTTGCTGCGCCAGCCGCGCGCGAGCGGCGACGGGTGCACGATCGGGAAGAAGGGCAGGTGGGTCTCCGCGGCACGGACGTTCTCCGTCAGGGTGCGACCGGCCCGCGGTCCGAGGTAGGCGCGCTGGGCGTAGGCGCCGATGAGGATCGTCAAGCGCACCTCCGTCAGCCGCTCGAGCAGGGGCGGATGCCAGCGCGGTGCGAAGTCCCGGCGAGGCGGCAGGTCGCCGCTCGTCCCCTTGCCCGGGAAGTAGAAGTCCATCGGGATGATCGCGACGTTCGCCGGGTCGTAGAACTCCTCGGGCGTCACACCCATCCATGAGCGGAGGAGGACGCCGCTCGGGTCGTTCCACGGGATGCCCGACTCCTGCGCCAGGCGACCAGGCGCTTGACTGATGATGAGGACCCGTGCCTCGGGGGAGGCGACGAAGAGCGGTTCCCAGCCGAGTTCGCGGGCCCAGGCGTTCGACTCGTGCGCGGCGACCTCGGCTCGAAGTCGATCGATCGGATGCATCCCTGCAGTCTCCCACCCGCCGCCCAATACAGTGAGGGGATGGACGACGACCAGCGGCGACGGCGACTCATCCCCGAGCCGGTGGACCGGTTCGCGACCGGCGAGGAGTACCCCGAGTACCGGGTCGACCTCGAGCGCATCCGGTTCTCCCCGTACTTCGCGCGGTTGTCCGCCGTGACGCAGGTCGTCTCGCCCTCCGGTGTCGGCCAGGTCGTCCACAACCGGCTCACGCACTCGATCAAGGTGACCGCGGTCGCCCGCGCCATCGCCATGCAGCTCACCACGACCGATCCCGAGCAGAACGCCATCGTCGAGCGGCTCGGCGGTTGCGACCCGGTCGTCGTGCAGGCAGCGGCCTCAGCTCACGACCTCGGCCACCCGCCGTTCGGCCACCTCGGCGAGCAGGTCCTCGACCGCCTGGCCCGAGAGCGACTCGGCCTCGCGGAAGGCTTCGAGGGCAACGCGCAGTCGTTCCGCATCCTCTCCGCGCTCGACGTGTGCGAGACGGTGAAGGAGGGCCTCAACCTCACGGCGGCCTCCCGCGCCGCCGTGCTCAAGTACCCCTGGGGCCGCACCATCCACCGTCCCGACCTCGACCCCACCGACCCGACGAGGATGCCGCGCGGGTCCACCGCCAGCCGCTGGGAGACCGCGCCGCCGAAGTTCTCCGCGTACACCCTCGATCTCGACGACATGCTCGACGCCCGCAGTGCGTTCACCGCGATCGCCCCCTGGCAGCAGACCGTCGAGTGCTCCGTGATGGACGTCGCCGACGACATCGCCTACTCCCTGCACGACCTCGACGACTTCTACCGGGCCGGCGTCCTGCAGCAGGCGGCGGTGGCGGTCGAGTTCCGCACCTTCCTCCGCGACCAGCACACCCTCGCCGCGCTCGACGCCGAGGAACTCTGGAACCGCGCACCCGGCCACTCGCTCGAACTGTTGCGCCGGCGGATCGTCTCGCGCGACCCGTGGATCGCCAGCGACGAGCACTTCCGGGCGTCGGTCCAGCGGGTCGCGACCGAGCTCGTCGAAGGACTCCTCGCGGTCCCCTTCGACGGTTCCAGCCGCACCGAGCGCGCCATCGAATCCTTCGTGTCGTCCTGGATCGGCCGCCTCCAGCGTTCCGTCCTCGTCGTGGAGGAGCCGAACGTGCGATCCGGTCATGTGTCACTCCTGCCCGAGGCGTGGCACGACGTCACCGTGTTGAAGTTCGTCCACACCCGGTTCGTCATCGACCGGCCGGACTTCGCCACCTATCAGCGCGGCCAGTCGCGGGTGCTCGACGTGCTCGTCACCGAACTGGACAACTGGCTCGATGACCCGCGCGACGGCCCGCGCGCGCCGCAGAAACTGCTCGACTTCGTCGAACTCGCCACGGACGGCTACTTCCGCCTGCGGGCGGACAACCCCGACTGGCTTCCGGCCGACCCCGAGTCCGACGACGGTCGTCCGCAGAGCGACCCGCGCGCACTGGGGCGCCTCGGTCGGGCGCGCGGCATCCTCGACTACGTCGCCTCGCTGACGGACGAACAGGCGACGGCGCTCGCGGCCAGACTGCGCGGCGATCGCGAAGCCTGGGCCTTCGGGAGCTGATCCACACCGTCGTTGAGGACCTCGACGACGGGTGTCGGCGCATTTCGGATAGTTCTGAGCGCCGAAATGCTAGACCGTCTAGCGTTATTCCTGGCGCCGGGAATCTCCTCGGACCACGACTGAACGGATGGCGCGACCATGGGCAACCTCCTCTACGGAACCCCTCCGACCCCGCACGAGATCGAAGACCGACTGCTCGCTCACCTGCAGACGGTCATCTTCACGAAGTTCCGCCGCAACGAGAGCTTCGCGTTCCACCTCGATGCCGTGCCCGGCCGCGGTACCGGACGCCAGTCGCTCTGGCTGAACCCGATGATCCCCCTCCAGTTCTCGTTCTACGGCAGCCGTGCCCCTGAACTCAACCGGGAATGGCTGGCCGCGCTCCTCGAGCAGGCCAACAGTGCCAAGGGCATGCGAGTCGTTCCGGAGCCCGCTGCAAGCGGCGTCAAGCGCGTCGAGTCGGCGGCCTAGGTCCGAGGGTCCGCTCCGGCGGATCGATCAACGTCACGACGAGCTCCGGCCGTCGGGCATCTGCGAAACACCAGTTGGGGGTGGGACCGTGACGACCTGGTCTTCCAGTGCGCCCGACTTCCTCGCCCTCGATGACGCGCGCACCACGGGCCGGCTGCTCGACCGGACCGACATCGTCTTCGAGACCTCGCACGTCAGCGCCGAGGTGGGTGGCGGCCTGTCGCTCAGCCGCTCGGCCATCGCCCTGGACGTCGACGGGGAGACCGTCCGTATCCTCACCCGGAACGTCGTCGCGTGGTCGCTTCGCGCCGAGGGCGGCCTCATCGTCGTCACCGTCTGGTCCGAGCGGCCGACCGCTGTCCACGAGACGACGGTGCTGCCGCGGTTCGCCAACATCACGTCGTCGGCGATGACCGACGTCCTGGGTGTGGAACACGGCTTCCTGCAAGGGACCGCCTGACATCGAGTGGACTGCTCCACGTCCGGACGCCCCGTCAAGGGTGACAGTTCCGGATCGTCGTGAGATTCTATGAACGATGAGCGAACACACGGGGCCCGCCGAGCGGTCCGAGGTCGCAGGTCGCGACGTCGACGAGGCCCGCGACCTGTTCGCCGGTGCCTACAACGCCGGCTCGATGGTCATCGAGCCCACGGAATCCGAGTTCACCTTCCGATACACCGCCATCGGTGACGAGGAACTGACCCTGCGCGGCACCCAGTTCGACGGCCACGTCACGGGCACGGTCCTGACGCAGGGCGAGTACATCGTCTCGTGGTTGACCGGCGGCAGTGGCGCCACCGATCTCGCCGGTGATCCGGTTCGACTCGTGCACGGGCAGCCGGCGATGTTCGCGAACAATCGCCTCGCCGAGTTCGAATTCGCGGACTACCGGCAGAACCTCATGCACTTTGACGGGACGTTCCTCGAGCGCGTGGCCGGCGAGGTGGAGGGCACGAGCGGCCCGATCCTCTTCGACACGACGGCCCGCCCGTCCGGAGAACAGCTCCGTCGATGGGCCGCCTCGGTGACGTCCGTCGCCCGGGTCATCTATGACGACGCGAGTCCAGTGCTCCTGCGGTCCGAGGCGAACCGCGCGGCAGCGGTCGCGCTCTTGGAGACCTTTCCGCACACGGCGCTCCATGCGCCGGTCGAGATCGGGGTACCGAGGGCCGGGAAGACCCGTGCGGCCGTCGAGTTCATGATCGCCAACGCGCATCTGCCGATCCGAACGGAGGACGTGGCCGAAGCGGTCGGCATGAGCCAGCGCAGTCTCCAGAGTGCCTTCCGCAAGGAGCACGACATCACCGCGATCGACTACCTCAGGCGCGTCCGGCTCGATCGGGTGCAGGAGGAACTTCGTCAGGCCGACCCGGGGCTGACCACGGTCGCAGAGATCGCCAAGCGATGGGGCTTCGCCCATCTCGGGCGCTTCTCCGCTTCCTACACCAACCGCTTCGGCGAGTACCCGAGCACGACGCTCGGCTCATAGCCGTCGAGACCGGTCGGGTCAGAACTCGCCGAACTCGTCGTATTCGTCGAGACCGGAGAGACTCTCCGTCTCGAGCGTCGGGACGATCTCCAACGCCCGGTTCGCGAAGGACTCCACGCTGACGTGCAGGCCGGGGCTGACGAGGACGTCGAGGTTCCGGTCGGAGGCGAGCGGGACGCGGACGAAGCGACCGCCGACCTGGACGGCGGACTCGATCTCGGACATGAGCGCAGGGATGTCGACACCCGGTTCGATGTCGTAGGTGGCACGCCCGATGGCGATGCTGTACTGCATGACCATCACCTCCGAGCTCGGGTTGTTGATGCCAGCGTAGGGAACGGTCCTGAGGATGACGGTGGGTTGACCAAGGCGGCGACTCATGCAGGGGGTGTCGCCTCAGTCCTCCTCCCGGGTGGTGAAACTGCGCAGCACGGATGCGACGAATGCGAGCTCCGCGTCACCCGTGGCGACGCTGTTCATGAACGCCTCCGCTGCATCCACGTCGAAACCGTGGCTGAGCCGGATGCCGTTCACGCCGAGGAACACCCACGCAGACGCCCAAGCCGTGCGCTTGTTTCCGTCGACGAAAGCATGATTGCGAGCGATGGAGTGCAGTAGGGCTGCCGCTTTCAGGAAGATGTCCGGGTAGGCGTCGAGTCCGAAAACGGTGCTCTGCGGCCGGGCGACCGCAGCGTCGAGAAGTCCGAAATCACGGACGGCAGGCTGGTGGCCGAGCGCGGCGGCGCTGGCCGTGAGGACATCCTCGCGGTCAAGGAAGTACGCGGTCACGCGAGGCGCGCATTGAGCTCGGCGGAGGTCGCTGCGACCTCCTGCGCGAGTTGGGCGATCATCCGCTTCCGGTCGTTCGCCGCAGCCAATGCGGCATCGTGGACGAACACTTTCAGGGAGGTCTCCGTGCCTGAGGCGGATGCGCGGAGCTGCTCGAGTTCCGCGTCGGTGAAGGTCACGTTGAGTGCCGGCATGGATCGATGATAGCTCGTCGGTACCTGAACAGGTACCTGCTACCGTGCGCGGTCGACGCGGGTCTCCTCCCAGACGGGCTCGTCGGAGGCCTGCACCCGGCCGTCGGAGCCGAACACGAGGAAGCGGTCGAAGCCGCGCGCGAACCAACGGTCGTGGGTGACCGCGATCACGGTGCCCTCGAAACCCGCCAGGCCCTGCTCGAGCGCCTCCGCCGAGACGAGGTCGAGGTTGTCGGTCGGCTCGTCGAGCAGCAGCAGCGTGGCACCGGAGAGTTCGAGCAGGAGGATCTGCAGGCGTGCCTGCTGTCCACCGGAGAGCGACTCGAACGACTGCTCGGCCGCACCCGCCAGCCCGTAGCGGTCGAGCACGCGGCTGGCGGCCTCGCGGGGGAGACCCGATCGGTGCTCGTCGCCGCGATGCAGGATGTCGAGCAAGGTCCGGCCGACGAGTTCCGGGTGCCGGTGCGACTGTGCGAACCACCCCGGCTGCACGCGCGCGCCGAGCTTGGCGTCGCCGTCGTGCTCGACGGGGACGAGCGCGTCGCCCGCTGCGGCGAGATGCCCAGCGCCCGGATCGGGATCCGTCCCACCACCGGCGAGCAGCCGGAGGAAGTGCGACTTGCCAGAACCGTTCGAACCGAGGACGCCGATGCGCTCGCCGAACCAGATCTCCGCGTCGAACGGCTGCATGAGGCCGGTCAGTTCCAGCCCGGTGCAGACGATCGCGCGACGGCCCGTGCGTGCGCCGCGGAGGCGCATCGTGACCTGCTGGTCCTTCGGCCGCTCCTCAGGCGGACCGGCCTCCTCGAACTTGGCGAGTCGGGTCTGCGCGGCGCGGTAGCGGGAGGCCATGGAGTCGTTGAACTTGGCCTGCTCGCGCAGACGAAGCACGAGTGCGCGCAGCTTCACGCGGTCCTCGTCCCAGCGCCGGCGGAGTTCGTCGAGTCGGTCGAGGCGGGCGTCGCGGGCCTCGTGGTAGCTGCGGAAGCTGGAGCCGTGGGTCCACGTCGTGCTGCCGGCCGCACCGACCTCGAGGGTGATGATGCGGGTCGCCGCCTGTGCCAGGAGCTCGCGGTCGTGCGAGACGAGGAGGACCGTCTTCCGGGTCTCGGCGAGCATCCCCTCGAGCCAGCGCTTCGTCGGGACGTCGAGGGAGTTGTCGGGCTCGTCGAGGAGGAGGACCTGCTCGGGGCCGCGGAACAGGGCCTCCAGGACGAGCCGCTTCTGCTCGCCGCCGGACAGGGTTCCGAGCGTCCGCCACTGCGCGCGATCGAAGGGCACCCCGAGTGCCGCCTCGCAGCAGCTGTCCCAGAGCACCTCCTGGTCGTACCCGCCGGCGTCGGCGTACTCGGCGAGCGTCGTCGCGTAGGCCATCTGCGTCGCCTCGACGTCGTCCTCCATGAGGGCCAGCTCGGCGCGGTCGACCGCCTCGGCCGCCGCACGGACCCGCGGAGGTGCGACCTGGACGAGGAGGTCACGGACCGTCCGGTCGTCGTCGCCGCGACCGACGAACTGGTCCATCACGCCGAGGCCGCCGTCGATGGAGACGACCCCGGAGTCGGGCTGGAGTTCGCCGCGGATGATCCGCAGGAGCGTCGTCTTGCCGGCGCCGTTCGCTCCGATGAGCGCGGCGATCGCCCCTTCGCCGACGCGGAACGAGACCTCGTCCAGCAGGGTCCGTCCGTCGCTCAGCGTGTAGCTGAGGTCACTGACGTCGATGTAGCCCATGGTGCGCACTCCCCAGGGAGCCCATCGCTCCCGAACGGGCCCGCGCTGGTTCGCGCCGGGCCGCCCACCGCCTGGCGAGCCGACCAGTCTAGCGGCGTCGATCCGGACGCGCGCAACGCGCGCTCACCGAGTGCACCCGTTCCGCTCACTGAGCGCACCCCCTCCCGGTCACTGAGTGCACCCCCTTCCGGTCACTGAGTGCACCCCCTTCCGGTCACTGAG